>NZ_CP117256.1:300000-600000 GCF_003240565.2 Rhizobium tumorigenes | reverse complement strand
AAAGCAGTGGCTGACCGGTTTGCGCAAGAGGGAAGTGGCCTAAGTCGATATGCGTCGGTCTTTGGCGGCGTCGAGGTGAATTCGACCTTCTACCGCCGGCACAAGACTTCAACCTTCGCGCGATGGGCGGAGTCGGTGCCGGACAGCTTTAGGTTTTCGGTAAAACTTCCCAAAGAGATCAGCCACACCCGAGCGATGAAGGACATAGCTCAGCCGTTTGGCACTTTTCTCGCGGATATCGCACCCCTCGCAGACAAGCAAGGCCCGCTGCTCTGCCAGCTGCCACCGTCATTGGCGTTTAATGCCGACGTGCTTGATACAGCGTTTGAGGTTATGCGGAAAACATATGACGCACCGATCGTCATCGAGGCGCGGCACAAGAGCTGGGCGTCAGCCAAGGCGCTGGATATTCTGAAGACCTATGCTATCGACCGGGTTCTGGCCGATCCGGCGCCGGTGTGGCCGGCAGAGGATTTCGCCATACCTGCGCTATATGTGCGTCTGCACGGCAAGCCGAGGATTGAAATTTCCCGCATTCCCTTTTACGTTTCCCGAAGTTCCTTTTACGCTCCTACTTAAAATTGAAATTTTTGGGATTTTCGCAATCCAGGGGCGATCTTGAAAGACTTTAGGTCTCGGCGCAGCGAGAATCACATTTTCAGCCTCTAATTAGAAGACAGGAGCCTTCGCCGACTAATTTTCGAAAAACGACTGACGGAAGCGATTTTTTTCGGTTTTTTCGTAATTTTTTTTGATGGCCGGTTTCCGTCCCCGGCGTTAACTTTTGCCAGGGCCAAGCAGTTAACCGAAGTTAAGACATCGTTAAGCCGAGTCGATGCCGAAGCCAGCGTCGTCCTCACCCGCTTGATGGTGGCCCAAGACTCCACCACGATGGAACGACTCCACGGCGTCTTCAAGGGGTCCCAAAGGTTAACGCGGGGCTGCTACCTCCGGGATCAGCGAAGTCTTTCTTATCGAACCGAAAGCCGATCTCGGCGCGACCGCAAATTTGCCCCTTCCTGTCCGAACCGATCCCCTCTATCACTCGGTTGTGTCGGACTGCGGCAGCACATCTTTCCAGTGCGTGCGACCGGTCCGGGTGGGGAAAAGGAAGTCGCAATGCTCAAGCGCATCTCTCACGTCCGAGATTTCGGGGTCTTCAAAAACTTCTCGGGTGGGGCGCTTCCGGAATTCGCGCCGTTCAACCTAGTCTATGGCTGGAACTACAGCGGTAAGACCACCCTTTCGCGGGTGTTCCGGTGCCTTGAAGTCGGCAGCCTTCACCCAGACTACGCGGATGCGACATTCTCCTTCATCCACCAGGACGGTAGAACCAGAGACCACGGCTTCGTCGATCCTACGATCGTCCGGGTGTTCAACGAAGACTTCAGGAAAGAACATCTGCTCTGGGAGGAAGAGGACGGCTTCAATCCGATCCTGTTGCTCGGGTCAGAAAACATCGAGAAGCGGAGGGCGCTCGCCGGTAGAAACGAAGACCTGGCGGCCGCCCTCGACACCCACCGCCTCTCGGAGAGGGAGGTCGCCCGCCTCGGTGCCGAGATAGCCGCCGCAGAGAGCGAGGTGGCAACCCTGATGGTCAAGGAGCTTCCCGTCGGCCGTCTTGACCGACGCCACGTCAAGCAGATAACCGCCGCGTGGAACGGAGTCCTTCCGGCCGCGTTGGCCGACGAGGTCTTCAAGGCCGAACGGGAGAAGGTCTCCGCCGAGCAGAAAGACGAACTCACTCGATTTGCCGCCGATGCAAGTTCAATCGATGACCTCTGGAGAACCGGTCTCGCGGTGCTCACCGAGCAGATCGGTTCGGCGGCTACCATCCCGCGGCTCGCCGAACATTCCGATGTCGGAAGCTGGGTGGAACGGGGGCTGCCTCTCCACCGCTACACGACGCGGTGCGAGTTCTGCGAAGGCGTAATTCCTGTCGACCGTATCGCGGCGCTGAATGCCCATTTCTCCTCGGCTTTCGCAGAACTGAAGACGCGGATCGCAAAGGCGATCGAGGCCCTGAACCGCCGTAAGCTGCCATCAATCGGCGGCATCTACGCGAAAGGGCAGTTTTACGGCGACATCCATGCCGAGCATGCAGAAGCAGTCAAAGCGTTCCAGGACGCGCGCGAAGCTTTCAACGGGGCGCTCGAGGAGTTGATCTCCAGTCTGGACAGAAAAGAAGCCAGTCCCTTCGACGTCATCGCTGCTCCGGCCCGCGAGCCGCCGCTCGAAGACGTCGTCGCGTCCGGAGAGCGGTTTCAGAGACTGGTGGATGTCAACAACGCCCGGACGCGGGAGTTCAGGTCGGCGAAAGCGGCCGCCCTCGAAATCTTGAAAAAACATTATGTCGCCGAGGCGATGCGCCGGATCGACGTCTACAGGCTGGAGCGGGAAATCCAGGAAGCTACTACCGCAGGCGACTCCGCCGGGGCATTGGCGGCACGGCTGCGGTCGGAAATTGTAGACCTGCAGGCGGAGCTGTCGGAGTCTACGAAGGGTGCGGAGGCGATCAACGACGTCCTACGCCGCTTCTTCGGCAAGGAAGACGTCCAGGTCGAGGTGACTGGCGGAGACAAGTTCACGCTGATGCGCTCGAACCGGCCGGCGAAGAACCTCAGCGAAGGGGAACGCACAGCCATCGCCTTCTGCTATTTCATCACTAAGCTTTTGGAGAACGGCAACGACCTCCAGAACACCATCGTCTACATCGACGATCCGATATCCAGCCTCGACTCCCATCACCTGCTGCACATCAACGCCTTCATCAAGAGCACGTTTCTCAAATACGACGAAGACGCCACACCGAAGTATTCCTGTCTCGCGAAACAGGTTTTTATCTCGACCCATAACTATGAGTTCTTCCATCTCACCTGGGATTGGATGGCCAACCGCAAGCCGAAAGCGCTATCCGCCGCTTATATGGTAGAGCGTATCGATGCCGCCGAAGTCCTGAGTTCCCGCTTGGTGGAGTGCCCGAAGTCGATTCTTCAGTTCAGGTCCGAATACCTTTTCCTGTACCACCAGCTCGCCGCCTACGCCGATGCACCGACCGATGACGCCCTGGTAATATTCAACCTCGGCAACATGGCGCGGCGCTTCATGGAAGGATACCTGGCGTTCAAGTTCTTCGAATTCAGCGGTATCGACCAGAAACTTCCTCTGGTCATCACGGATGCGGTCGACTGCGAGCGCGCCCGCAAGTTCATGCACTTCTACTCGCATACGCTTAGCCGGGCGGGAGGGATGAAGCTGCCCGACTTGGCTGAGGCTCGTGCTGCCGTGAGGTCTATCCTTGATGGCGTGAATGCGCATGATCCGGTCCACTTCGCAGCGCTCAGGTCAGCTGTCTGAAAGTCGCCCGCGATCGTCGGGAATTAACGATTGTGAAACGGAAGACATCATCGACCGTCAACGTTCTGTCGAGAGGCGACGCGCGATCGGCCGTCACTGCCTGGGCGACATGGAACTCGGAAAAACCGTTAACCTCTGCGTGAGTTGCTCGCAGGCTGTCGCGGGTTGCGTTTTTACAGGAAACCACCTGAAGGCGATCACGTTTAGAAATCCTTAAGAGGATTGGCGCTCCCTATACGCAAGTTCAACAGCGAGAAGGGAGGCGAAAGGCGGGGCGAACGCGCTGCCAGAAATAGGAAAGGGCCGCCGAAGCAGCCCCACCAAATCAACACTAGCATCCCCGTTATAACCGATAGAGGTTAACGAGGCGTTGATTTCGGCGGGCCGCTCAGCACGCCCGGGAAATTTTCCCGGGGCCCGTTGACGCGTCGTTATGTTCTCTCTATGTTCCGCTCCATCCAAACGGAACATGTACGAGTACAGCATATGACCCGGAGCATCAGCATATCGCGAATATGATCTCGGCCGCAATGCGGCGCGATCTAGCTATGCCTGTCAACAGCTCCGGAGCGACGTCAATGGTTCTCCCCACGAATAACCGAATAGGTCGCTGACGCCGTCAGCCGCTTTTCCCAATTCGCGCCGCGGCCGTCGTGCCGCCGGATGGAGTACTGTGCCATGTTTATCTACAAGAAGCATATCCGCGAGGCCGAGCCGCTCACTCCCGAGCAGGCCGAAGTTCTAAGCATCGTCCTTCACGACCTGGAGGTAGTACTGACTGCCCGTGTGCAGGCGGCGCTTCGTTCGCCTGACGGACAGCTCTCGATCACTCCCATCGAGGCGTGGAGGGAGGGAGTGTCCCGGAGGCGTCCACGTTGAGGACAGGGTTTGAAAAAGATCACCAGCCGCTAAAGAAGCTTCCGAGGACCGTCAGGTCGGGGTTGATGCTCGGGAGCATCTGGAGTTTCAAAACCACCTACAGCCCAGTCTCGGTGCTCGGGATGTTGACCGCCGACGCCTGGACGCATTTTGAGACCAATCCCCGCATCGAACGCATCTCCAGTTATCCGACCAGGTTGGGATACGACACAACCTACGAAGACGGCTTCCCGAAAAAGAGGTCTCATATCCCGCAGTTAGGCGTGATGTATCGCCCACTTCGCGGCGAGAACCAGGGCCGTATCGTCTACATCGATGTCATGTCGACCGCTTTCCTGTCGAGGACGCGTTTCAAGGAGCGGAAGCTCGATATCCTGAAGCGGGAGTTCCGGGATCAGTTGAATGCCGGTTACGGCGTGATGAGCGAACTCAGCATCTGGGTCGAGCCCCGTATGACGAACATGCGGACGATCGAGCGTCATCTCAAGTCACTCATCCCGAAGGAAAAATCGATCGTGCGGGACGTGATGATGAGGCTGGGTGTCGCCACCCTGTCGCAGGTGCGAGCCGAAAGCCGGATTCCGATGTCGCGGTACGCCTATTTCGACAGCGAAGGCAACGAGACTTGGGGGACATCGCTGCCCGACGTGGACAAAGCGTTCGAGGCGCTCATGCAACTGTCCGCGTGGGGAGAGGTCAGTTTCAACATGAATGCGCCCATCGGCGACGAGACCGTGTTCACGTTCGATTTCGACCGCGGAGGATATAGATGACCTACTTTCAAAGACCTTCGGCCCTCATCGCCGGAGCGAACCGTATCGTCGCCTCGATGACGGGCATGCTTGAGATTCCGCCGCCGGGCGAGCGGGAAGGCCCCGCACAGCCGTTCGATCTGCCTGCGAGTTCACGGTTCGAAGTCCTCAGCCCCAGCAGGCGTATCTGCGGCGACTTCGCCGTTGTCTCCGCGCGGATCGACGCGAAACGCGGACGAGTGCTTCTTTGCCAGAGCCTGACCTCAGGGGAATTCGTCGAGCTTTCGGACTGGCAACTGGCGGAGCTGGACAGGGAAAACCGCCTCAAGTTGCCGACCGCCTTTAGGAAGGGTCTTCTTGCGGGCTCGGCCATCTCGCTGACGCCTGGGCAGGAGGCAGAAGCTAAACGCAACCGCGGCTATGTGAAGGCGGCCGTTGATTTAGCGTGGGAAGAGGGAAAGGATTTTCCGACGACCGGCACGTTCGAGCGCGCGATCGCCATCTATGCGGAGGAAATCGAGGATAAGGAACCGCTGACGACGGCGACGGTGCGCAAGTACTGGAATATCTGGCGCAAGCAATCAGCCGTCGACCTGAGCGTTTTCGTGAAGGCCGTATCGACCGGCAAAACGGATGGCGATTATACCAAGGAGTTCGAAGAACTTGTCAGGGACTGTCTGCTCATCATGAAGTCGTCGCAGAGACCCATTCTCGCCGACTTCAAGGTATTCCTGATCACGGTTCTCAAGGAACCCGAACATCGGCACCTCTATGACGAGGTCGTCGACGGCAACGGCAATCTGCGCCCGTCGAAAACCTGGTTCTATAACCGTCTGGGCGACTTAAATCGGTATGACGCCCTGCGTCTTGAAGTGGGTCCAGAGGCGGCCAAAAACGCTTACCGTCACAGGGCCGCCCGAATCCCGCCGTTGAATTGTCTCGACATCGTCGACGTCGATTACGCCGAACTCAACGTGATCGCCTTCGACAACCGCTACAGGTTCGTCTACGGGCGTCCGAAGCTTATCCTTTTCCGCGACCGCGCCACCGGTTCGGTGCTCGGCTATGCGGTGTTCTTCGGCAACGAGTCGTTCGACGCCGTTTGGCATGGTTTCAAGCGAAGCATCTTCCCCAAGGATATGCGCCGTTATCCGAAGTGGCTCTACCCGATGTACGGGTATCCCTGCATCCTGATCGTCGACAACGCCGCCACGCTCATCTCCGCCGCCGTCATGAAGCTGGGCGACGACCTGGGGATCAAGGTCTTCAAGGCCCGGGTCTACCGTCCTACCGACAAGGCAGGTGTCGAGCAGTTCTTCGGAAAGCAGGACCGGCAGGTCATCCACAACCTGCCGGGGTCAGTCGAGAAGAGTCCGAAGGACCGGGATCGCTTCGACGACGAGAAGAACAAGGGCGTCCCCTACATCGATATGGACCAGCTCGACGCGAAGATCATGCAGTTCATCTGCACGCATGTCCACGCCCGGCCTCTCAGTGGCTTCAGGCGGGGTGCGGAGACCTCCACCGACCTGTGGAACAAGAGCATCATGACGGTCAAAAACCGCACGGTCATCATCTATGACGAACTGGTCCGCACCGCGGGTGCCAAGGCGGACGGTCTTCGCATTCGCGGCGGTAACACCATTGTCCACAACTGGCTCATGTACACGTCCGACGATCTCCTCGCCATCAGCGCTCACCCTTCGCACCGCGAACGGGAAACCGAAGAGGGACGGGGCAGGCGAATCCTGACGGTCGATTACAAGGGGCATCTGGACCCGTCGGACATCTCTGTCCTCTTTGTGGAAAACCCGTATGACCGAAACAGCGTCGTCGCCGTGCCGATCTGCGAAGCCGACAGGGAGTACGCGACCGGCCGTACCCGCCTCCAGCACGAGGCCGCCATCCAGCATCACAACCGCGTCATGAAAACCGCCATCACGGGCGTGAGCGATCTGGAGCGTGCCGCGGCCCGCATGGATGACGACCAGAAGGACATGGTGCTGGCGATGAAGACCAAGCGACCTCGCGAGGAATTTCTTGCCTGGTTCAGCGACCTGAAAGAGAAGACCGAGCTTGGCCGCGTCGTGGA
This sequence comes from Rhizobium tumorigenes, assembly GCF_003240565.2. Classification (NCBI taxonomy): domain Bacteria; kingdom Pseudomonadati; phylum Pseudomonadota; class Alphaproteobacteria; order Hyphomicrobiales; family Rhizobiaceae; genus Arminella; species Arminella tumorigenes. The sequence continues at coordinate 592,920 of NZ_CP117256.1, read as the reverse complement.
CGTGACCACCAGCGCGTCTGTCAGCTCGGACTATCTCGACCCGGAAAACCCCTTTGAGCCGCCCGAGGTCAATCGGTCTCCGACCGCAGCGCCCCGCCCAGGCGGCGAGACGCCGGACATGATCTGGATTGCGGACGAGCACGGCGAACTCCAACGGAGCGACCCTTTGGCCGTTGCTCAGTCGCATACGGCGCTGCCACACGCGTCACCGGACCCGGGGATCGACCACGAAGGCACCGACGGCGACGAAGATTTCGACGTCGAGGCGCTGCGCAGGCGGCACGAGGGATGGAACTGATGACCGACGACGAAGACCCGACCGATTTCTACAGGATCAAAATCCACACGACCGCGTTCCGCACACCCCGGGAACGGGCAGACGCCGCCGCGTTACCGGAACCTGTCCGCATCGATATGGTCGAACATCTCGTTTACGAGTACCCGCGCTTTCTCGCTGGCATGAAGATGATCGGCCGATTTCACATGCGCAACGCGAAGCTCGGCATCACCGGCGTCGGAAGCATCGGAGGGCTGATCGGCGAATTCCGAACCGGCAAGTCCTGCCTGATCCAGAACTACCTGCGAAAATTTCCATCCTACGACGGCGAAGGACAAAAGTATTACCCGTCAATCTACCTGCGCGCCACAGGGGACTGGGATGCCAAGTCAGCAGCCCGGGAAATTTTGACGATGACGGGACGGCCTCCGAGATCGAACATCTCGGTAGCCGATATTAATAACGCGGCGCTCGAGCGAATGGCAAAAGTCAAAACGCGGCTGCTCGTGATCGATGACGCGCACGAGCCGATCAACAAAGGTGGCACGGCCGCCGCTTCGTTCTTCTCGCTTATCAAGGGCTTCGGAGACAAACGCATCGGCAACGTCTTCCTGGTGGGGCCGCGCTCCGTCCGTATGGCCATTTCGGGACGAAAGGAAATCAAAGGCCGGGGCTTTCCGCACGCAACGGTGAAAAGCTTCGACCCGACCAGCGCGAAGGGCAAGGAATTCTACGCGATGTTCTTGATGGCAGTCGACGAACGATTGCCATTCCTCAGGCTTTCCGGCCTCTCCAGGAAACCCTTCTACGACGACCTGCTGGATTACAGCGACGGATCGATCCCGTTGACGATGAACCTGGTCAGGCCCGCTGCTTATGCGGCAATCGAAGCTGGAGCCGACAGGATCGAAACCCATCATATGCGTCAAGCGCTCTTCGATCTTGAAGGAAAGAGCGTCGAGCCGGATGAAGACGACAACGACAACGAGGGATATGTATGATGCATCACTTGCCACACTTTGGGTTCTATAGCTGGACCCTGGTGCCCTTTCGCGACGAGTCCGCACTCGGCTTCTTCTGTCGCATGGTGCAGGAAGAAGGCGAGCACAACATGCTCCGCTTCTGCGAACTGAACGACCTCAGGGTTCTCAACCATGCGGATGCCCTTGCTTTCCTCGAGAAATATCCTTTCCCGCACACGGTAAAGGTGCACCTCAGGCGATCCGTCGTGACGGTGGAGCCACGGCAGGCTAAGTACTCAACCAGCCGCGTGTTCCTGCGGGGAGAGGTAGTCAACAACGAGGACGCCAGCCTGTCGCGTCGTCGCTGGTGCCGTGCTTGCCTCCACGAGTCCGACCATCGTCGCATCTGGTTCGACCTGACAGTGTTTGAACGCTGCCCATACCACGGGCTCCCTATCGAAAGCGTGCTCGCCTCAGGCGAGCCCATTATGAACTACAGGACAGGCTATAGCGACGTGTTCAACGAGGGCACGGTGCAGATGCCCCGAAACCTAAGAGTCGGCGGCTTCTATCACTACGTGCTCGGCCGTCTCGACTGCGAGGACCGATTCGCTGTACCGACCCTCGATCCTCTTCCACTTTGCGACGTCATCGACGCCGTTTCCGATATCGGACGACTGCTATCTAGGAACTGGCAATGGCTTGTGACGGCTCCTGTTACCGCAGAAGAAGCGGAGATGGGTTTTCAGGCGTTTTCCTCTGGTCCTGCCCATCTTACCAGAACCCTTATCGAATGGGCCAAGAGCTGCGTTCCACCACACAAGCTGGAGCGCGACATCGGTACCATTTTCACTTGGGCCTATCGGCATATCAAGTTGGGTCGCAACAAAATTGATCGGTTGCTTCTGGACGCCCTACATGCCGCGAACGCCGCTCTGAAAGGTTCACCTCGCGAGATCACGGATGATTATGTCGTCTCGGATCGTATCGCACTGGATGTCGTCGCTCCGACTTTACGTCTCGACGTGAATACACTTTCATTCATCGTGAAGGAACTCGGCCTTGTCGAGCCGGCCCGCAAGCTCAACCGTCGGCGCGGCCTTGCCAAGGTCGATCTCCCGATCGTGGAGAAATTCCTCGACAAGCTAATCGATAAAGACGAGTTGCGGAGCATCATCGGCCTCGGAACCTATGTCCCGTTGATCCAGCCGGGCTTTGTCCGAATTTACAGAGGGGGCATCAGGGGAAGGCCAGGGCCATGGTTCAATCGCGCGGACGCGGAGGAAATCCTGCGTCGGCTCAACGAACTTCCCCGTACCCAACGCTATGGCGTAGGCAGGCCGTTCACCGCCATGGCGCGAGACAAAAGAAGTGGTCGTCTCGCGATCGACGTTTTGAACGGCAAGGTCGAAGTGGTCAGTTTCGCACGCCCGGAACTGGGCTTTCGCGGCCTCGTAGTAAATTGCGACAGCGAAATCTACCGCAGAATTGACCGATATAAAATCGGCCAAGATGAGATCAGGGCGATAGAGGCAGCGAAAATCCTCGGCGTCGCCAATCGATGCCTGCGATGCCTCACTGACGTCGGCGCGATCAAATTTTTCATCGCCCACGACGGTAAGCGCGTATTTTACCGATCCGATGTCGAACGTTTTGCCTCGGAACACATCACCGTATATCCGGTCGCCGAGATGCTTGATGTTAGGTTGAATACAGCGCTCAAGCGTCTCGATGCCGCAGGCGTACGACCCGTAGTGAAAATCAGCGTCGGCAAGACGAGGAATTCGTTTTACAAGAAGTCCGACGTTACCGCCGCGCTGGGGCTGGGCCGGCAGTTGTTGGATTTGGATGTGCCCGAGCTACAGACGTTGTGGTCCGGGATGCTCGCCGCCGCCGAAAGAGAGTTTCCAATGTTGCGCGCCCCTCGCAAGTTCCCGTTTGGCGGCTGCTGGTGTGCGACATCGTACAGCCAGAAGGCCGTGAAATTTCATTACTTCTCGAAAACAAGACAGATGGCGGCGAAACTTTCTCCTACTAAGATGGGAGGTCGACAATTTACGTTCAATATCGACGACGACATCCATATGGAGACCTTCAAAGACTTGTTCTCTGCGTTGATCGAAAAGAACGAGCGAGATAAAGCAAAGTCCGCCGCTTGCTCGGCCAGAATGAAGCAGTGGAGGCAGCATAGGGGACCCGGTAGGGAAGGTCTCCCGCCGCCGGTCCTCGATGTATAGGTCGGCCCGACCGAATGCGGGTGAGAACGAGGTCGATGATGGTCGGCGGCAGGCTAGATGTTCGCATAAGTGATCACTAGCCGAAACATTGAGGGGAGGCGAAAGGGTGCGTGCTGGCGCTGGTAGGCGCATGCCATCAACAGCCGTCCAACGCCTTAATCTTCGATATCAAGGTCCTGCCATAGGCATAGACTGTCTGGACATCTGCGCGTCCCCGGCACGCGCGCCCCTTATCCGTGGTATACTCATATGAGGCTCGCACGTCGTCGGCTCCCCGCAGCGTCGTGCCGGTCAGCTTCATCGGAACGGCCATGGCACCGTAGAACGCGTGGATCGACTGCTCGTTGAATGGTCCTTTGCCGCGCTTCTCCGGGACCACCATCGCGGAGGCGGCCTCTCCGTCGGCGGCGGCGAGGGCGGAATAGAACATGGTCGTCGCGGACATCGGGTCGCGCGGCAACTTGATGCTCGGCTCGGATACCGCCGGGGCTTCCGCAGCGATCGCCTCGTAGGCGATACCGACGTCCGACGCCGTCGCCGCGGTTAGCCACTCAACGCCCTCAGGAGGCGCTGAGGTCACGTAGACGACCGCTTTGTCGCTCAGCCCCAGCTGGTTGAGGTAGGCCCCCACTAGGGCGTTCGCAGCGCCGTATTCGGAGGCGTGGCCGTCGATCATCCGATAGGCGGCGTGGAAGCCGAGTTTCGAGTCGTCCGCGAGGAGGCGCGGCGACCCCGCCAGCCAGGTGAGGGCGCACGCGGAAGCGCATAGTGCGTTCGCCGGAACGGCGGTCGCAAAACCCTTGAGGCGGATGGCGCGCCCGATCTCCAGTCCAGCAACAAGATTTCCGCCGCCGCTGTTCAGTACGATGACCGCGCGTCCGCTGGGGGACGCTACCTGCCTGAAAGTGGCATTGTCGCCTTCGTTGAACATCCCGTCGAAGGATATAACGTCAGGCCCGTCCGCACGCGCGTTCCAGACGATCTCGGCCGCGTGGGTATTTGGCTGGCCCCGGAGCGACATGTGAGGCGGCGCAAGCGCCGCCTCACATGTCGCGGTTTCTCTTACCGAGGGTCCGCCACCGCGACGTAGACGACCGTGTGACCGTTGTACCTCGGCGCGAACCAACGTCCGCTGCAGTCCTTGTAGGTGATGCCGCTGACGACGTAGTTCGTGCATTCGGGCGGCACCGTAGCGACCACCGTACCGATCGCGATCGCCGTCGCTGTCGCGGCACCCCAGGCGGCAGCCGGTCCCCAGTAGCCGGGGTAGTATGGCCCCGGAGGCGGTGGTGGCCCCCAGCCATGTGGGCCAGGGGGAGGCCCGGGTGGATGCGGACCTGGACCGGGAGGATGCGGTCCCGGCCCTGGGGGATGCGGCCCAGGTCCGGGGCCAGGGGGATGCGGATGGCCGCCGCCATTTGGCGGATGATGCCCGGATGGATGCGGGGCCGGACCGTGTGGTGGATGCATTCCGCCGCCAGCCGGGCGATAATGCGGTTGGAAATGGCCTGGGCCGTTGAACCCTCCGCCGTGGAGGCCGCCACCGTGGAAACCGCCGCCGCCGAAGTTCATGCGCGGTACACGACCGCCGAAGCCGCCGCGCGCCTCGGCTACCTGCGGGACGACAAGCGCTGTCGCCAGAAGCGCGCTGACGAAGAAACCGGGCTTTTTCATTTCTTGGTCTCCTCTCCGACGAAGCCGATCTTGGCCGAGCCTTCCGGCGGCTTGTATTCGAACGCATCCGCGGGAATATCGGGGTTCTCGGTCCAGTGCAGGACGGTCGTGATGCGCGGTCGGGTATCTTCCTGCCGATCGACGAGCGATATCTTCAGAGGCAGCGGGCTGCCCTCCGTGGCAATCCAGATTTCGGCGTCCTGATCGGGGCCGCGGAACGCCCAATGGTCTGTTTGTTTGCCATCCACGACCGCGTGGCCGACGAAGAACCCCTCGCGGATGATGTCTATGGGCGCGTCCTTGGTTCCCCAGGCGAACAGGTCGGCGAGCGGGAACTGGAGGTCATAGCGCTGCGCCGCCCGCTCGAGTGTCTCCTTGATCGTCGGCGGCGCTGGCACCTGCGCGTAGGTCTTCTGGTCGGGGGACGCGTAGATCAGCGTCTTGCCGTCGTAGATCAGTTGGCCGTGGACCACGTCGGTGACGAGATCGATATGCAGGTGGTCGGGTCGCTTGACCTCGTATGTCGCCGTGCCGCCTATCTCCAGCTTCTGGCCGTCGTCGAGAACGACCTCGCTCGTGGTGCCGGCCTCGATGGTGAAACTCTGGAGCGACTGGAGATGGTCTCCCATTTTCTTGAGAGCCTCGATAGACGCAGGCTCCACTTTCGGTTCCTTCGGCGGCCTGTCCTTCGCCAGTACGCCTCCCGCGACGAGCAGCATAAGCGCCGTCGGGATGGCAAGCCGCGAGCCAAATCGTGCCTTCATCGGTTCCCTTCCTTTCACCCGCCTCGGTGCGGGACGATGAACAGAAGGCAAGGAATGGGCGCTCGTGGAAGTACGTTACGGTAAATTCAGACGTAAATTCGTTGTCGCATTGCGTGATCGCCGCAGAACGGAGGGCCGTTAGGTAGCCCTCCGCCGCCCGCCACTATGGCTTCTGGGTGAACAGCCCGAGATTAAAGAGCTGGACGCGCCTGTTGTCTGCGGACTCGGCCTTGGCAGCATCGATGGGGAAATATTCGCCGACACCGACGGAATAAAGACGCTCTGGCTGAACAGCAAAGGTTGTCGCCAATGCTTCCTTTATCGCGTCAGCGCGCTTCTCGCTGAGATCGAAGTTATGCTTCTCACCGCCGGTCGCGCTGGCGTGGCCGACGATCAGGAACTTGTAGGCCCACAGGTTCGGGTGATGCAGCGCGTCGGCGATCAGACCGAGCGTGCGGTACGACTTCGGCTCAATGGCGACACTATCGTTCACGAAGTCGATCTCAACGACCATCTGCGGAAGCTTGGCTACTTTGCTCCAGTTCGGGAGGCCAGACATCTGCTTGCCCGCGCCCCCCGCCGCTTCCTGTCGAAGAAGTTCGACGTCGACAATCGGGGCCGCACCCGTGAGCTTGCCCAGGCTGGAGGTGATCCTCTGTTCGGTGACCTGCTGCGCGGAGCCTGCGGTGGGTACAATCGATGCTGCCATCGCGACCGCGGCCAGCAGGGAAAGGGTGGACTTGTTCATCTGATCTCTCCTCATGTCAGCGCCAGCCCGCATCGGTGATCGCCGCGTCGCATTTCGCTCCGACGATCCGATAGGTCTTCACCAGGCAGGCCAGCATGTTGCCGTCTCCCTTCACCCCCGGGCAATGCTGCACCATGTCGTGAGCGCAAATCTTGGAGTAGGCAGCCTGGGCTTCCTCGCGTTTCGAAATGGACGCCGAAACTCCTGCAAGCGTCGACTTGCAGGTCGGCGAGACCTTGGCGGCGTTCTGCTGCAGGCAGTCGGCAATGCGCCCGCCGCCCAGGTTCAATCCCTTGCAAAGCTTCTGGATGTCAGCGCCGCAGTCGTTGGCGAGCGTTGTCACAGCATCTGCGTAACTGATTGTTTCGGCCTTCGAGGCCGAGGCGCAGGCAAGGCACATCAGCGCCGCCGTCGCCGCGGTTTTCCAGGTATTCATCATGGTCGGACCCCTCTCGATCATGGCGTCGTTACGACGCCTGTGGAACGGGTGCGAGACTTGCCGAGATCGGTCCCATGCGGAAGTACGTTACGGTAAATGTGGACGTAAATGCCACCTCATGACCCGCCGGCGCGATCCTTTCCACCGAGGGCTTTCCAGAGCGTAAGGTGCGTAGATCAGGCAGGCGCAGAACCCTGCAAGGAGAACCAGTGAAACGCCCATCTGGACGATGTCTTGGTGGAACGATCCGTCCGCGAAAAACCACCCGGTGACGATCCCGATAACGGCGAATGGCAGGCGTGCAAGCAACGGGCCAAAGTGGACATCTCCTTCAGAGGAACAGCAGGCGCTTCACGATGGGACCGAGTTGCGCGTACGAGAGGTATGACGCCCCGACGACGAGCATGGGCAGAAGTGCTGGGACAAGAATGGGAAGTACGTTTCCCTTGTTGATGAGGAGCGCGGACGTTTTGATCGCAGCCTGATAAAGCGGCTTCACGTCCCGGAATACGGGCATCTCCGTCTCACCCTCATCGGCCTCGATATTCTCTCCAAGGAGCGACCGCTCGATGGATCGTTCGAAGTTCGTGGCTTTCACGATGGAAAGCATAGCCGCCCGCTGTTTCAAACGGGCGATATAGATCGCAAGTCCTGCCAAGGGCAACGCGAAATAGCACAGCACGATGAGGAGCCATGCAGCACAGACCACGGTGAACAGTGTCGGCGTTACGATCTCTCGCTGCATGACGTGTCCGACTCCGGCCGCCACCACCGAACTGACGGCCAGCGTAAATAGCGCGTAACCTGCCGGATAGACACCGAGCAGGCCCAAACCGCCGTGGCCGTCCGGATGGGTCACTGCCAGACGCAGTCGGCAGTTCGCGATCCGCGACAGGAAGCGCGCCCAGACGACGTGCTTCCAGACAAGCCGCGATAGGATGAACCAGTAGATCGTATTGCTGACGAACACGCACCAAATTCCCGTAAGCGTGAAGGTTCCCTCGGTGACAGCCCACTCTGGCGCGAAGCCGGAGTGAAAGCGTTCAAAATTCAGGACCGACGCGGCCGCCGCGATTAGCAGGCATATTACCTCGGCGAGTAGTGCGACAGACCGGGCCTTGGCGTCGATGCAGGCTCTACGGGCGTCATCCATCGACTGGTTCCCAACCAACGGCGTCCTGAAAAGCACGGACACGCATTCGTCGATCGCAAAGCCAATCGGATGTTCGGTCAGCGTCAAGAGGACGGGCGCGACGAGAAACTTCGTCCACACACCCCAGTCACCCGAAAAGGAAGCGACACTACCGGAACCGAGCGCGATCGCGAACGGCACTATCCAACAAAGTATCCCGAAGACGACAGCCCGCCGGAAACGTGGACGCAGTCCGATCATCGACATTAATTCGTAGAACGCGCCGCCGTGCATCAGCCTCAGGCGGCTATCCTGTTCGTCGGCGGTCGCTGTCATTTCAGCTTTCTCCTGCGGCGGCCTGTGCCTTGATCTCCGCCGCTCTCACGATGTTCGCGGCGGCCGCTGCGCCGCCCGTTTCCTCGCCACCAACCTGCACGGACGGCGTTGCGAACTCGATGCCGTTCGCACGGAACGCCTCCCGTATCATCGCATAAGCTTTGCGACGTATCGAAGTCTGCTGGCCGGGCACCGTCGTCATCGCAAAGCTCAGCACGATGCCATAATCTCCGAAGGACTCGACACCCTTCATCTTGAGCGGCGTGATGAACTGTGGTCCCAGTTCGGGGTCGGCCAGAAGCTCCGTGCCGATGGCTTTGGCGATCTTACGGGCGACGTTGATGTCGGTGTCGTATCCGACGGATATCTTGAATTTATCGATCGCCCAGTCGCGGCTCATGTTCTCGACCGCGCCCAGCTCGCCGAAGGGAACCGTGAATACCGGACCGCGATGATGACGTAGACGGACCGAGCGGAGGCTGAAGCCCTCGACAGTCCCCATGTAGCTCTTCGCCTGGATGTATTCGCCGACGCGGAATGCGTCATCGAGCATATAGAAGACGCCGCTGATGACGTCCTTCACCAGTGTCTGCGACCCGAAGCCCAGCGCCACACCGAAAATGCCCGCGCCCGCGACAAGCGGCGCAATCTCGACGCCGAGTTCCGAAAGGACGATGAGCGCTGCCATCACTCCGACGAAGACAGCGAGCACATTCCGGAAAATCGGAAGCAGCGTGAGGAGCCGGCCGCGACGCGCGAGTTCGGCGGCTGGAACGCCGACCGTGTCAACCGTGGTGGCGAGCGTGCGGTCGATCTGAGATTTCGCAAGTTGCCAGAGTAGGTCGGCAATCAGCAGCACGACGACGCTCTTGGCCAAGCCGTAGAGGATCGCCGTCAGTTTCGGATTCTGGTGCGCCAGCGAGTCGGGGTTCAAGTGCCAGACTGTCGCGATCCACGCGACTGCTAGCCCTATGATAATCGCCCGGCTTCCTCTTACGAGGAGGACAGACCGGAGTTCCGTCGAAGAGGTGTCGCTGCTCGGCGAAAGGGTGGATGCGGCCGCTCGCCCGACGCCGCGCAGGAGCACAGGCAAGGTCAACGAATAGACCCCGATCCAGAACAACCCTTTGAGATCGAGGCACCACAGGGCCCAAATGCCCACGAGATAGAGAGACAGCGCTACCTTTGTCGCGCGTGGTTTTAACAAGGTTGCCCAAACGGCTTCAATGGATATCGCGAGCAGGGCAAGGCTGAAACAATAGGAGATAGCTTCGCTCACGGCCGGATCGACGCCAAGCGGATCGGCAAGGGTCGCAGATGCGACGCCTGTGGTGGCTGCAGCCAGGAACAGTCGTGCGCGGCGTCTGAGACGGGGTCTGCTGTCGGTGGAGAGACCCGCGAGCACAGACAGACATCGGTAGAGGACGAATGCAATGAGATAGGTCAGCAGAACGATCCGTGCGATCGGCGGCCACTCGATGGCAAAAAATATGATAGCCATCATCGCTGCGAAGACAAAGACAGGAAGCAGCTCGGAAACGGCGGCATTCGCGGTGTCGGGTTCATTCTTGGACTTCCGTCGGCGCATCCATCGGAAGCCCCATTCGGCAAACGACCCGACCGCAACCAGCACAGCGAAAATCAGCATCACCGGGGCGTAGCCGTGGGATATGGCATCCTCGCGTGTCTTTCGGGATGCCGCCATGACTTCGGTGGGAATTCGAGGCAGGGCGGCAATGATGGTATCGACTCTATGTCGGGTCGCCAGTTCCCAGGCAGACAGACCGGACGCCTCCGCCGGCGCAGATTCTGGTTGTGCGTTGACCGCCGCCTTGTTCGCCAGCCACGTTCTGAGTTCGGGATCGTTCAGCAGGCGAACCAGTTCGTCGATTTTCGGCTGGGTAGGCGTTTGTGCCGTGGCGACGCCTGCGTACATCGCGATTAACAACGCCATGAGCCATTTCATTGTGCAGGCCTATGGATCGGGAACTGAAAGTTCACGCCAGCAAAGACCTGCCATCGCGGCGCTCCGGAACCGTCGTTCCAGACCGTGTACTGGGGCTCTATGAAGGCGTTCATGGTCACGCCTTTGTCCAACTGGAAGACTTTGCCCACGCCGAAGCCCACCGGGATATAGGACGCGCCGTTCCCCAGGTTGAAGTTCCATGTCGCCGTCGAGCGAAGATACCAGCCGTCCTTAAGATTGACGTTGACGATCGGCTCGAATGTCAGAAGATTGACGTCCTCGCGTTCATGCTGTCCGGCGAAGGATGTCTGGTAGGTGCCCAGTCCCGCGAGCAGCCCCCACTCCTGTGGCGCGACGACGATGCCCGCGCCGCCGGCCTGCCATTTGCCGTTTCCGAGAGACTTGTCGGTCGCGGTCGGTGCGACGATCAGCGGACCCGCCCCGAAGGTGATGTCGCCCTGTTTGGGGAGGATGAAAATGTCCATGAGCGTCAGGTCACCCAGTCCCGTAACGTAGCCATGTGGCACTTCGGGCGAGATGGCGACCGGCAGCGTGAACCGAAAGAGCTGCGGCGCTCCGAACAGGTCGCTCGGAACGAGGCCTCGAACCAGGAACTGGTTGGCGTGGGGGTGTCCAGGCACGTCGACGAAGCTCGGAACGTAATAGTCCTGAAGATTGACGGTGATCTTCGGCGTCAACGGGTTGTTGGCGTCGTTGACGTCCTGATGCTCCTGCCCGGCCGCGGCTGTCGCCAATCCGAACACCGCGGCCACGACAGCTAAGCCCTTCAATCCATACATGCTCCGTTCCCCCGTTTGTCATTGGGGATTGAGATCATGAAACTTCGTTTAGCGGGAGTACGTAACGGTAAATGTGGACGTAACAAATGCCCTGGGCAGCCATCCGCCGTCATCGAAGCCGCTCTGTTACCGTAACGTACTTACGGCCCAGCGCCAGGAGGATATACTGATGCCGTCGAACTCGAGCGGGGGCTGGGATGGAGTGATGGGACGTGGAGAGGCTGACGAGAGGGCACCGGAAGGCTCCGCGAAGCGGGGCCTTTGGCGTCTCATGCTGAGACTGCCCGCGCTTCGCGGAAGGCTGCAAATCCTTACCGGAAGGTCGGACTCTCTTGTCGACCTGTGCGAAGCTTATGAAGATGCGAGCTTCACGCTCGATCGCATGCTTCGAGAGCCGGGAAGCGCTAACGCCGCCATGATCAAAGAATACCAGACGATCTGTAGCGAGATCGAATCCGACGTAATTCAGTACTGTCTCGAGCGCCCTTCCGACGTCCCGCAATAGAACGCGCAAACAACGATTGATACCATTCTTGCGGTTTTGTTAGCTTTCTCCGTTGCAACCATTTGTCATCCGGGCGATAAGTTTGTCTGGTCTACTTTAGCTTTGACATTGCGTAGCGGGGGCAGCGATGAACACTGAAGGGAAATCGCAGGGGGCGTGCGATGTATCTGAGGCGGAAGGGCGCGCCGAGCTCGAAAGACTGCTGGCCGATACCCGTTTCCACGGTACCGACCGAGCCCGTTGCATACTGAAATACCTCGCCGAAAGACGCTTCCAGGGATGCGACGAGGCAGTCAAGGCTTACACGATTGCCTTGGACGTGCTTGGACGCGGCGCTGATTTCGATGCATCCTCCGACCCGATCGTCCGGATCGAGATGAGCCGACTACGCTCGGTGCTCAATCAGTATTACGAGGCCTTCGGCGACGCCTCGGGCATATCGATTGGCCTGCCTATCGGTCGATACCTCGCCGTTTTCTCCCGAAGCATTCCAGCGGACGACCCTTCTATCGACGCGGCGGAAAGTCGGGCTGAGGCGACTGCCGACAATGAGGTTCACGAAGGCCGACTTCCGTCCGCCAGAGCAAACCGACACAAAATGGCCTACCTTGTCGGCGCGGTGGCACTTGTCATGGTCGGAGGCATATCGGCAGGAGCCTTCTTGTACGGCAAGGCACCTGCCGTGACGGTGCGTCCTGCGGTTATGTTGGCTATCTCGTCTCCCGACGACGTCAATGCCAAGGAGGCCGACGCAACCGGAGACTATCTTGTCACAGCTCTGTCGCGGTTCCGCACGCTCACAATCTCGTCCCAAAAGGCGATGAGCACCGGATCGACATCTCGTTCGTCACTTCCCGAGGCTGGCAACGCCTACGATATCGATATGAAATACTATTCGGACAACGACGTTCGGACAGTCTGGTGGCAGATAGTCGGAAACCACGGCAGCGGCGTGCTGAAGTCCGGCGTGGATAGCGTTGAGGTGGGGGGACGAAGCGAAGCAGTCGTGCGCGACGAGCTTGTGTCGCTGTTGGCAAAGAGGTTCGCGAGTACGCGCGGCGTCATCAACATACTCGAAACGCGCGACAGCACCGCGACGGATGTCGTGGGCAATACCTGCGTCCTAAAAGCCGAGTACGAGCTTGACGAGGGCGGTCGCAACGGCATCCGGGGCGCGCTCCCGTGCCTGGAGCGGACTGTCAGCCTACAGCCCGGCAACCCGGACGCTCTGGCCGTGCTATCCCGAACCATCGTCGCGGCTGAGGGCGGCGATCCCAAGACCACCCCCTTCGCCAGGGCGCTGACGCTGGCGAACCGAGCCGCCGCGCTCGATCCGGCGTCCGACCGCGCCCAAGTGGCGATCATGATGGCGCAGTTCTATGCGGGCAAAACCGACGCGGCCATAGCTGCTGGCAATCAAGCGCTCGCTCTCAACCGCGACAATCCGGATGTCCTGTCCAAGCTCTCGGGGGTTCTCTACAGCTCCGGATATCGCGACGCCGCGGTTTCGCTTGCCGAAGAGGCTGGAAAGGACGTCGACGCAGTTCCTCGTGACGCTCGGATCGTACTGGCCCTGGACGCCTACGATCGTGGCGACTATTCGAATGCCTCGCTGGTTTCCGAGCAGATCAACTGCGGCGATATCGTCGTGCGCGCGATAAGAGCCGCATCCCTGGGCGAGATGGCATCCCCTCAGGCAGGAGCAAGCCTCGACTACCTGAGAGCCATGCTTCCAGATTACCGAACCTCACTACGCGAGAAGATGCAATGGAGGCGTTACCCGTCTACGGTTATCGCGTCGCTCGAACAGGGATTGGTTAAGGCGGGCGAAGTGACAGGGCGGCCTGCCCTTGCCTCAGCCGCCTCGAATTAAGTCATAGCTCTGGTTGTAACGTGTCATTTACGCTCGGATTTACCGTAACGTACTTGTCTCGGTCGCCGACTCTGCCAAGCTGCCGCGATCGGAATGTGCGTTGGGGAAAAAGATGAGAGAGCGTTTGGTATTTACGACCAAGGTGGGGGCGGCCCTGCTGCTCGCAACCGCGATGCTGGCACCTGCCAATGGGTTTGCGGCAGAAGGAGGAGCGGGTTTCTACCTGCTGGGCTCCAAGGGGCCCGCCGCCGCCATCCTGCCGCCGCCGGGCGTGTTCTTTCAAAATGACGTCTATTACTATTCTGGCGATCTCGGCGGAGGCAAGGCGTTGCCGACAGGCGGTAAGCTAGCCGTCGGAGTTCAAGGCAAAGCTGCTATCGAAATTCCCACCGTCATCTGGATTCTTCCCGAGGACGTCGCGGGCGGTCATCTCGGACTGAGCGCCACGTTGCCGGTCGGCTGGAAAGATACCGACGCCGATGTGACCTTGGCGGGGCCGCGGGGTGGTCGCGCCTCCGGATCGGTGACCGACACGGTCTTCACCGTCGGCGATCCGCTCGTCAGCGCCTTCGTCGGTTGGGAGGCCGGAAACTTCCACTATCAGGTCGGCACCATGGTCAACGTTCCCATCGGAGACTACCAGCGCGGCGAGATATCGAACATCGCCTTTCACCACTGGGGCGCGGACGTCTTCGGGTCGGCGACATGGCTCGACCCTAACATCGGCCTCGATCTGTCGGGAACGGTCGGGATGACCTTCAACGCCGAAAACCCGGACACCGACTACCGCACGGGCAACGAGTTCCATTTCGAGTGGGCCGCCGTTCAGCACTTCAACAAGGAGTTCGACGCGGGCCTCGTCGGATACTATTACGACCAGGTCACGGGCGACAGCGGCTCCGGCGCGCGGAGCGACTTCAAGGGTAGGGCGACCGCCATCGGCGCGACGATTGGCTGGAACTTCAAGGCGGGCGAAGTGCCGATCTCGGCGCGCATCAAGTACTTCCACGAGTTCTCGGTCGAGAACCGCGCGCAGGGGGATGCTGTATTCCTGACTCTCTCGATGCCTCTGTCGATCACCAAGCCGATGAACGTCGCGGCCCAGTAGCACCCGGCCGTCAGCTCAATGTTTTTCGCCTAGATACCTGAATAGTATCTGCTTCCACTTGTCGTCGTGGACGATCTCGAGGATAGCGATGTCGATCGCCTTCCGATAGGTGCTGCCGGGTGGCATGGCAATGCCGTAGTTCTGAGGTTCGAAGACGGCATCGAGAACCTGCACGTCTCCTGAAAACCGCTGCTCGGCAGTCCAGGCAAGTAGCGGCTTGTCGTAGACAAAGGCGTCGACCGATCCTGCCGCCAGCGCCTTCAAGCCGCTGCTCAAATCGTCGGAATCGCGGTGCTTCAAACGCTCTCCATCGAGAAGGCCGACCGTTGCAGACCCGGCGACAGTTCCGATCCGCACCGTGGGCAAGTCCTCGACGCCGTTTACAAGGCCGCGGATTTGTCGGGTCGTCAGCGCCGACGTGACGCTGGCCGTAAACACCGCGATCGTGATGATCGAGACCACCATCCAGATGATTGCCAGGATACGTCCGCCCAAGGTTTTCGGACCACGGTGGCCCGTGCTGGCTTGCGTCATCGCCTCGGCCGACCACCAGATACTGGCACCGAGGCCTTGGGCAGCGCCAACGCCGAAGTCCTCGTTGTGGCGTCGTTCAAACATCCAGATCAAAGCACCGACGACCAGCGCGATACCGATGAGAGCACCTGCCGCCTGCAGGAACCCAAAGGACGTCATGGTGCGAATGATCTCGTGCCATACAGACACGTTTTTTGTCGACACCGCGATGCCAAGTCCGGTGCCGTAGAACGGTTGTGAGAAATCAACGATACGTTCGCGTTCGGCCGTTATGGTGATCGCCGCGACAGATACGTCATAGTCTCCGCGGGCTGTCGCAGTGACGAGACCCTGTACCGTTGGCTCCTCGACGAGGCGGTACTTCACGCCGAGCCGGTCCGCGATCTCCCTCCACAAATCGATCGATATGCCCGTCCAAGAGCCATCCGCAGCCTTCATGGCAAAGGGAGGAGCAACCTTGGTCCCGACCACCAGTACGCGGTCTGGAAACCCTACGGGAGCGCCTGTTGTCTGGGCAGGCACCGGGCATACCGACAGCGCGAACGCGAAGAACAACAGGACGCTCGCAGAGAGGATGCGTATGCCCGGCGATACGTTCATCATGGCGATCACTTGTCGAAGGCGTAGACCTTCTTCCAGTCGGCTTTCATGTCGACGACCAGCCAGTTGCGGCGTTCAGCCTCGTTGAGTGCCTTGTCGAGCTTGCCGAAAGCTGACTGACGGTCGTAGGCATATTCGCGGTCGCCGTCCGTGTGGTGCACGATCATCGCAAAACCCGGCCCCTTCGCCGCCGTCACCCAGCGCAGCATTTCGTAGTCGCCGTCGGAATTCCCGGCGACGAAGATCGGTTTGCGCCCAATGAACTTGTTGATGCCCGAAGGCTTGCCGGGACCGTCGTCGACGAAGTCGATCTTCGGCAGGCGCTTCAGCACCGGCACGTCGCCGACGATCGCATATTCGGTGACGATGGTGCTGCCGATCACCTGCTCGGGAGGAATGCCGTAGGCCTTCTCCGTGATAGGCCGCATGAATTCGACGCCGCCGCCGGAAACGATATAGGTCTTGAAGCCGTTGGCGCGGAGGTAGTCCAGCAGTTCGCGCATTGGCAGGAAGGTCATCTCGTCATAAGGCTTGCCGGTCTCTGGATGCTTCGCGGTCGCAAACCAGTCGGTGACGATCTTCGAGAACTGGTCGGTCGTCATCCCGGCGTGGGTCGCCATGCCAAGGTCCATGATGCCTTTTTCGCCGCTCCTGGCGACGCCTTTCATATCGCCGGCCAACACCGACTTGAACGGTTCCTTCTCCTTCCACTCGGGATGCTGCGGCGCAAGGGTCTTCAACCTGTCGAGCATGAAGCCGAGCTGGAAGTAGAAGGGCTGCTCCGACCAGAGGGTACCATCGTTGTCGAAGACGGCAATCCGGGCTTCCGGCGCGACATATCCTTCGCCGCCTTCGGTCGTGGTCGCCTTGACGAACTCCATGATCCGGGTTTTTGCCGCGGTGTCGTTCCACGAGGGCAGGACCTCCTGAGCGACGGCCACCGACGGCGCGAGGAAGCTGAGAAAGATCAGGGCGAGGGCCACAAGCGTCGAAGCGAGTATTGTATCGGAGTCTTGAAGGCGGTTTCTCATCGGTTTCTCCTTATGGGGTCGTTCGGCGCACGCAACGAAAGCCGACGTGGCTCGTCGACGTGTCTTCGGGCTCGGCGTGACGGGCAGCGGGGCGATATCGGCGGCAGTAGTTCGGAGCGCAGAGATGCGATCCGCCTTTCAGAACCCGGCGGGGAATGCGGATTTCCGGCTGACGCGGGTCGTAGCTGGCGTCGACGCCCCCGCCGCGCGGATTGCTCGGGATGCAGCACGAATGCTTTGCGGGTTCCGGATGTCGCGTGGACCAGAAGTCCGACGTCCATTCCCAGACATTGCCGATCATGTCGCGGAGGCCGTAGCCGTTCGCGGGAAACGCGCCGACGGGCGATGTGCGCTCGCGGCCCTTGGGCTTCGTGGATAACATCGGGAAGGTGCCAGACCAGGTGTTGGCCATGGGAACTCCTCCGGGCGTGAACTCGTCGCCCCAGGCGTATTCGGTGTCATCCAGCCCGCCTCTGGCAGCCAGTTCCCATTCGGCTTCCGTCGGCAGTGCCAATCCCGCCCATTCGGCGTAGGCAAGCGCGTCGGAATAGGCGACATGGACAACGGGATGATCAAGTTTGCCGCGTAGATCGCTTAGGCCACCGAGCGGGCGTCGCCAGGTGGCTCCGAACTTGAACGTCCACCATTGTGATATGTCGGGGCCGTCGATGGATTTCGGCGGCATGAAGACCAGCGACCCAGCCTTGAGCATCTGCGGCAACGCGCCGGGATAGTCCTTCGGATCGGGTGCCTTTTCCGCAAGCGTGACGTGCCCCGTCGCCTTGACGAAAGCCGAGAATGCCCGGTTGGTGACGGGCGTCGTATCGATCCAGAAACCGTCGACTTTAACGGGGTGGGCCGGGGCCTCCTCGGGGTAGTGGTCGTTCGATCCCATCGTGAAGGTGCCGCCCGGTATCCAGACCAGGTCGTCGCCACCGCGTTCCCGCACCTGTTCGCTTTCGAACGCCAATGCCATCGCCGCCTCCAGTTTCCTTGGCTGGAGTTTCGCGTAACGGGGCGATGGGGGTAAGTACGTTACGGTAACAGAGGGGTAAATCCGACGTAACAAGTGTGGCTGCCGTTGGAGGATCGCCATGGATCGAGCAGATTACGTAGCTCGGCCCTGTGGATTGAGGAGCGGCAAATTGGATCGTTCCCGCCGACGGGGCGTCTTTCCATGCACTGGCAACAAGATAGGCTTTGCCAGGCCTTCGCGGTCGATAACGGAGTCGACACCTCCGTATAGATGGCCTTGGAGACTCTCCACCTGGTGGCGCAACTGTGAATTCCCATCCGCCCAGTCCGTCAACGAGCGATAGCCATTCCTGCTGGACCACTGCCGCAGCCCTTCCTCGATCTCCGCCGCGCTTCCGATCCGGATGGTCTTTCGCAGGTGACGTAGCGCCTGCCGATCCGAATTTCGGTAGTTTTGTATCCACCTCGCCGACTGTAGCAAAAGCCTGTGTCGAAGTCTCCAGACAACCCCGCCGGCTATCAGGGCCACCAAGACGATCAATGCGACCAGCGGCACGTGCTTGTGGTCGACACGTGGCCTGTCTTTACCGCTTTGGAGCACAGGAGCGATCGTCTGGGCTGACGACGGTGCCGCAACCACGGTAACCTTTGTGGAGGGAAGAGTGGCTTTCGACTGCTGGTGCTGATCAACATCGTACCAGGGATAGGAGACATCGGGAATGACGAAGCTGCCCGCGGCCTCTACCGTATAGGTGACCGTCTGGATACGCCTGCTTCCGGGGCGACGGTCGACCGATACGTTGTCGTCAGTCCTGATTGTGCCAGCGTACTGTCTGACCCCGGCGGCCTCGCCCACATCGACCGCGGGGATCAACATCGCCTGCGTGTCCTCGGCGAAGACCGTGATGGTCCGCACAAGCGCGTCTCCGACTTTCAGGGATGCCGGGTCGCGATCGAACCCTTGCGTCAATGTCAGGTTCCGCGCCGCGAAAGTTAGGGTGCTGCCGGATAGCTCTCCGGCGGCCACGGTGAAGTCGAATGCGGGTAGAGACGCTTCGCCCTTGACCGCCTTACCGTCGACGGAATATCCGAGTTCTATCCACACCGAGGGCAACGAGAAGTGGCCCGACGTTTCCGGCACGATCGCGTACACCCTGCGAATTCCGGAATACTGGACGCCGTCGACGGTCTCGACCGCGTTCTCTGCGCGTTCGTCCGGCAAGGTAACGACCGCGTTCGGAAGATCGAACAGCGGAAACTGCGGAGGCGACGTGAAGAAGTCGGGCGCGAAAACGGTGACATCCAGCCGGACCTGCTGGCCGGGAACGACATGTCCCTTGTCTTCGATCTCCACCCGCGCAAAGGGCTCCGCGGCAAAGCCGTGACTTGCTGTCACCATGAGAAGTACGATCGGCAGCCACTTCATTGCTTCCGCCTCCCGGCTTCGATCGCGAACTTGCGGGCCATGAGGTCGGCGGGCGATACCTGGATGTTCTTCATCCACATCTCCGACGTCTGCTCGGCGATGTCGATCTGGCCTTCCTTTCCCTTCTTCCCCCTGTCGTCGAATTGCACCTGGTCCGGCTTCTCGTTCGGCTCCTCAGGTTGATCCTGATCCTTGTCCTTCTGGATTTTCAGGAGCCGGTCGGCGATAGCGAGATTGTCCCTGGCTTCTGGCCATCCCTTTCGTTTGTCCAGCGCCTTTCGATAGGCGGCGACCGCCTCTTCAAACTTCGAGAGGTGTAGAAAGGCGTTGCCCTGATCGTACCAGCTTTCGGCGCTGTCGACAGAGGCGAAGGCGTCCACGGCGTCCGAGAACTTTCCGGCCCGGTAGAAAGCGACACCCCTCCACATCGGATCGGAAAAGCGTGCCGCGGCCGCCGGATAGTCGCCTCGGTCATAGGCGATCCGGCCTTGCTGGTCCGGCGTCAGCCACATGTCGGTGAATTCTCCCGCCTCCGCCTGGACGGGCATGAGCAGGCGAACCGACAGAAGCAGAACAGAGACCCGAACGACCCAGCCTTTGCGGAACGAAAGGCAGAACAGGAGCGCCAGCGGTACGACGAGCCACCAGCCCATGTCTCGCCATCTGTCGCCCTCCGTCGCCAGTTTCTGGGCGAATTGGTTGCGCACCCGCTGCGCGATCCACCGGACATCGGTGTCGTCATCCGTCGAAGTGGCGACGTCGGCCCCGGCCACGTTGTGAAGGCTTTTCAAGGCTGCGACATCCAGCTTGGCGGAGACGCGCGCGCCGGTGGCATCGTTAAGGAAGCCGCCTCCTGCCTTGACCGGTCCTCCCTCGGCAGTGCCGATGCCCAACACGATGAGGCCGTCCGCGCGCTCACGCTTGAACGCATCAAAAGCCGTCGCTTCGACGCCGTCGGTCACGAAGAGGATGGTGCCACTGGACTGCTCCCGCGACAACATCTGCCCGGCAAGCTCCAGCGCGTTGGCCGTATCTTTCCCGGCGTCCGGCATGATGCGGGTCGCGAGCGCGTCCGTGTAGGTTTCGATCAGGGAGGCGTCTTCGGTGAGCGGAAGCACGACGTGGGCCGATCCGGAATAGGCGACGACCCCTGTCCGCGCCCCGCCGCGGGTGGCGATGATATCCTTGATCTTGAGCTTGGCGCGTTCGATCCGCGAAGGTGTCACGTCGATGGCGTCCATGGTGGGTGACAGGTCGACCGCGATGACAAGCGGCGCGATGTCCTCGACGAAGGGCGGTGCTTCCCGCTGCCACGTCGGCCCGGCCGCTCCAAAGGACGCGAACGCCAGAACTGTCGCAAGCAGCCACGAAGGTCTTATGCGCGAGCCACGTCCTGCCTCGACCACGAGCCTGTCGAGAAGATGAGGCGCGATCATCGTCTTCCACTGGCTCCTGACATCGGTCGAACGGGATGCCAGCCAGAGAATGGCGGTCGGCAGGATCATCGACATGAGCCACCAGGGCCGAATAAAATGGAAGTCCTCTATCATGCCGCGGCCCTCCGCCGGACAAGACCCGCGGCCCCGCTGGAGAGATAATAAAACGCCAGGACCACGATGGAAGCGCCCAGCGGCCAGTGAAACAGCTCGATGCGCGGCCGCCATGACAGGTTTTTCTGATTCTCGGGGGTGATGCTGTCGAGGATGCGGTAGATATCCGCAAGCTGTGTCTGGTCTTCGCCGAAGAAATAGCGACCGCCCGTATCCGTGGCGATCTTCTGCAGGGTCGCGGTGTCGAGCTTGTCCTCACCCGTGGCGGCGGGATCGCCGATACCGACGGTATGGATCAACACGCCGTTCCGTCTGGCGATCTCGGCGGCCTTGGCGGGCGGCATCTTGCTTGCGGTGTCGTTGCCGTCGGTGAGGACTATCAGCACCTTCTGAGGCACGGTCGTCTTCTCGAACATCTTGATGGCAAGACCGATGGCGTCGCCAAGCGATGTTCGTGGCCCCGCCATTCCCGGCAAGCTTTCTGCGATGACGTCCTCTACCGTGTCGTGATCCATGGTGAACGGGACGAGAGGATAGGGCGCGTCTCCGAAGGCGATCAGGCCGATACGGTCCCCCGGCCGTCTCTTCACGAAGTCGGCGACGACCGTCCGCACGGCTTCCACCCGCGTCTCCATCGATCCGTCAGACGCCTTGAAGTCCTTGGTGTCCATCGATTGGGACAGATCGAGGGCCAGCATCAGGTCGCGCTGTGGTTCGACCTTCTCGATCGGCGGCTCGACGAACTGCGGGCGGGCGAGCGCTAAGACGATCAGGCACCAGGCGAGCGTCTCGAAGGAAATCCGGAGCCATCCACGGCGAGCGGTCACCGACCCCGAGGTCGGGTCAATCCCGGCGGCCTTCGCCACCTGGTCGAAAAATGGCAGTCGCACCGAGGCCGATGTCTCGCGGCGGGATGGCAGAATCCACCAGACAAGGATCGGAAGCGGCAACAAGACCAGCAGCCAGGGAAGATCAAGCTGATACATGATGGCCCTCGATCCACTTACGGGCCGACAGTATCAGGTCGTCCCCGACGTTCGAGGGCATCGTGTCCAGCGTTTCGATGTCCCGGTATTCGAAGTCGTCAAGCAGCTTCGAGAGAGATGTCTCGGACACCTTGTCGTCGCTGTTTCCGAGAAATCGCGTCCAGGACAATCCGTGCATCGAGGCGACTTCTTGACGTGGCCACGCTGCGAGCGCCACGCGCTTCAACAGCTCGGTGAGGTCGTGAACGCCATCATGCCGCCTCGCGGGATCGCTCATCTTCTCCTCGATGTCGAAAAGGAGAGCGAGTGCCTCACGGCGATAGGCATTGGCGCGATACCTCAGAAACCAACGGACGGCGATCGATATCACCAACAGCGCCAGCAGTCCCGCTAGCACTCCCCAGCCCCAGGTCTGGGGCACCCAGGAGACCGGTTCGGGAGTGGAAATGTCCTTGAGTGTTTTTAACGCCGCTTCGGTCATCGGATCAAGGCGGGGAGCCTGCGGTTCCATCAGCGTCTCCTCTGCCGCCAAGCGGACTGCTCGAGGAGCCGGCGCAACTGGGGTACGGTTTCCTCGGCGGCCGACACGGGAAGCATCGGCAGGCCAAGCTGCTGCTGCCAGTCCCGCAGTTCGCGGCCCCGATCCCTGGCAAAGTCTGCAATCGATGTGCGAACCCCTGTGTTCCTGAGCGAAAGTTCCGCCTGCAACGCGCCGCCGCTGACGACGATGTTGCCTGTCTTCGGCAGGTCCAGAAGAAACGGATCGTAGACAAGGATGCAGATCACGTCGTTCGCGCCGGAAAGCCGAAGCAGGCGGTCGCGCGTCGCAGCCGTATGGCCGTCGAAATCGGAGATGATGACGATCAGGTGGTCGTGTTTTGCGATGTTTGAGACGGAGGTGAGAGCTGCGTCGAGCTGGTTGGCGAATGAGGCCTGCGGAGCATCTGCCTTCAGCAAGCGGTTCTGTTGCGCGATCCTGCCGGCAAAGGCGATGACGGCATTGCGGCTGCGATGCGGCTTTACTTCGTCGATATCGACGTCGTTGAACACGAAGCCGCCGACACGGTCGCCGGAGCCGAGAATGCGCCAGGCGCAGAGCATCGCCATTTCGGCGGCAGCGACTGACTTCATCGACAAGCGGCTGCCGAAGAACATGTTGATGCGCTGATCGACGATAATGAGAGCTGGTCGCTCCTTTTCTTCGCTATAGACGCGGACCACGGGCTTGTTCGTGCGCGCGGTGACGCGCCAGTCAATGGAGCGGATGTCGTCGCCGGGCAGATAGTCTCGAAGTTCTTCAAACGTGAGGCCGCGACCGCGCATCGACGATTGCATGCGTCCGGCGAGCTGCTGATGGGTTCTGGCCTTCTGCACGAAGGTGAGATCGCGAGCGTGCGCCTCGAGCGCGACCAAGCGATCCGTGGAGACATAGACCCCTTCAATGTCGCCCACCGCCATCGCCCGCTCCTCAACTGACCGCGACGAGTTTGACGATGCGGTCGATCACCTGATCGGCCGTCGTGTTCGAAGCGTGCGCCTCGTAGGATAGAATCAGCCGATGTCGGAAGACGTCGTGGACGATGGCGATCACGTCGTCCGGCGTGACGTAGGTCCGGCCCTTCAGCCAGGCATAGGACCGCGACACCTTGTCGAGACCGATGACGCCGCGCGGACTGACGCCGACTTGCATCAACTTGGCCAAATCCTTGTCGTAACGATCCGGATAGCGCGTCGCAAAGACGAGGGCGACAATGTATTTCTCGACCGGATCGGAAACCGTAACGGCACCGATTTCTTTCCTGGCATCGAAGACGGCCTGCGGGTTCAGGCGCTGGGCTGTTTCCGGCTTGCCGCCGCCATGCGCCGCGATCTCCTCACCGCGCACCAACCGCATGATCGCCGCTTCTGAGGCTTCGTCCGGATAACCGACATTGATGTGCATGAGGAAGCGGTCGAGCTGGGCCTCGGGCAGCGGATAGGTTCCTTCCTGTTCGATCGGATTCTGCGTCGCCATGACCATGAACAGGTCCGGCAGCGGATAGCTCTTGCCGCCGACCGTCACCTGCCGCTCCTCCATGGCTTCCAGGAGGGCGGACTGCACCTTGGCAGGTGCACGGTTGATCTCGTCTGCGAGGATCAGGTTGGCGAAGATCGGGCCTTGTTGGAACTTGAACTCGCCCTTGCCGCCTTCGCTGAAATAGATTTCCGAGCCCGTTATGTCGGCAGGCAGAAGGTCGGGCGTGAACTGCACGCGGGAGAGTTCCGAATCCAGGTTCTTCGCCAGGCTCTTGATTGCCCTGGTCTTGGCGAGACCCGGAAGCCCTTCGACCAGCAGGTGGCCGTTGGCGAGCAACCCGAGCAGGAGGCGCTCCACCATGCTTTCCTGACCGATGATCGACTGGCCAATGCGGTCGCCCAATGCGGTGATGTCGTCGCGTGCGGTCATGGTGTCCTCGAAAAGTTGAAAGAGGCGCGCCAGCGGAGGCTGGCACGCCTTAGGTCGAGGCTTACTTCTCGATGCCGCGTTCCTTGAACGACTGGTCGATGGCCTTGTCGACCTGGGCCCGCACGCCTTCGATGTTGAAGCTCGCGACCCGCTGGCTCGGAGGATACTTCACGAAGGTTTCTAGGAAGGCCGCGCCCTGAAGCTGTCCCTTCACGAGGAGGTAGTCGTTGCGGACCAGCCAGTCATTGTACTGGTCGGACACCGTATCGGCGCGCTCGTATGGGTCCATCCGGAGGTTGAAGAGCTTCGGAAGACGCCATGTGACGAAGGGGGTCTGCCAGACGGCGAAGCCGCCCGCCGCAGGCTGTTCCTTGAACACGACCTTCCAGTCGTCGAAGCGGGTGGCCACGAGACCGCCGTCATCGTCGAAGTAGTAGAAGTCGTGACGTGCGCTCGTATCCGACTTGCCCGTCAGATAGTCGAGCTGGTTGTAGCCGTCGAGGTGGTCCTTGAAGGTCGTGGTGCTCCCATCGGGCTTCCATCCGTCAAGCAACTTCTTTTTGACGTCGGGATCGCCGGCTGCAGCAAGCAGCGTCGGAAACCAGTCGAGGCCGGACATCATGCCGTTGACGATCTCGCCGGGCTTCACGTGGTCCGGCCAACGGATCATTGCGGGCACCCTGAAAGCGCCTTCCCAGTTGGTGTCCTTTTCGCTTCGGAACGGCGTCGTTGCCGCATCCGGCCAGGAGAACTGATTGGGGCCGTTGTCGGTGGTGTAGACGACGATCGTATTCTTGGCGATGCCAAGATCGTCGAGAGCCTTCAAGAGCTTGCCGACGTCGCCGTCGTGCTCGATCATGCCATCGGCATATTCGTTGCCCGGCATGCCGCTCTGGCCGCGCATGCTGTCGCGCACGTGGGTGAACAGGTGCATGCGGGTGGTGTTCATCCAGGTGAAGAACGGCTTGTTCTGTTTTGCCTGCCTGCCCATGAAGTCGATCGCGGCTGCCGTCGTCTCGTCGTCGATCGTTTCCATCCGCTTTTTGGTCAGCGGCCCGGTGTCCTCGATCTTGCCATCGGCCGAGGCCTTGATCACACCGCGCGGATTGTAGGCGGCAAGGAACGCCTTGTCGTCCTTTGGCCAGTAGGGTGCTTCCGGCTCCTCTTCGGCGTTCAGGTGGTAGAGATTGCCGAAGAACTCGTCGAAGCCGTGATTGGTCGGAAGATACTCGTCCTTGTCGCCGAGATGGTTCTTGCCGAACTGCCCCGTCGCGTAACCGAGCGGCTTCAGCGCCTGGGCGATGGTCATGTCGCCGGGCTGCAGCCCGACTGGAGCGCCGGGAGCACCGACCTTGCAGAGCCCTGTACGAAGGCAAGTCTGGCCTGTAATGAAGGTCGATCGGCCAGCCGTGCAACTGTTCTCAGCGTAGTAATCCGTGAACATCATGCCCGCCTTGGCGATGCTGTCGATGTTCGGCGTCTTGTAGCCGAGCAGGCCATTCGAGTAGGCGCTGATGTTGGTCTGGCCGATGTCGTCGCCGAAGATCACGAGGATGTTCGGCTTGGCGGTGTCAGGGGCGGGCGCTGCGGCCGGAGCGGTCTGGGCGTAGGCGGCGGACGGCACAAGTTGGGCCGATGTCAGCGTCATCGCGATAGCAGCTGTGGCGCTGAGCAATTTACGGGAAATGGAGGTGCTCATGACGGCAACCCTCCGAGAAAGTGACAAATCAACATTGCGCTCTCCATGCTGGGCGGCCATGGAGCCGCCGGGGAAAAGACTGTCGGAAGCCGACGGCGCAACTTTTCTCAATAAAGGGCGTAAACGTAAGTACGTTACGGTAACAGGGACCGTAACATGGGGTAAATTCGATCTAGCGGACTAGGCCTATTTTCGGCTTTCCAGGGCTTTTGCGGCCAGTGCGGCGCTCCATCAAAGTCCGCCATAGACCGCCATCCATCGCCGCGTCGATTTCCCGCGAGGCGAGGTAGGGGATGAGCACGAGCACCATGATGAAGCTCGTTGCCAGCACCTGGAACAAGCGTCCATTGCCGATCCCGGGGAGCGCCGACATGACTGGCTCGCCATGGATGGCCGCCATGGTGATTTCCTCGACGACGGACAGCAGAACCAGAAGCCCGAAGTACAGTACGACCTTCACCGTGATTACGGCAATCAGCCTACGCTCGCTGTAACGGTCCCCCAGCTTGATCGCGTGGCCTAGCATGATGAACTTGGCTAGCAGGAGAGCCTTCAGTGCGGGCAAGCCGAAAGGCCAGAAGCCGGAACCGCCGACGATCGTCATCTTGTAGAGGATGATGGCGCTCAAGCAGATGTACAGGTAGACCGCCAGGATCGCGAACTGTCGCATGTCCGTCTTCAGTTTCGCGGTTGCCGTGTCGAAACGCAACATTGCATTGCTCCTATTGGGTAAGGGGTTGCGACTGTTTGTCGTTCTCGAGGCTGTCGCCGACCTCCTGCGC
Organism: Rhizobium tumorigenes; assembly: GCF_003240565.2. Classification (NCBI taxonomy): domain Bacteria; kingdom Pseudomonadati; phylum Pseudomonadota; class Alphaproteobacteria; order Hyphomicrobiales; family Rhizobiaceae; genus Arminella; species Arminella tumorigenes. The sequence continues at coordinate 566,070 of NZ_CP117256.1, read as the reverse complement.
CTTGCGGACCGTCGGCTTCTGCAGCATCGTGATCGGCGCGCTCGCCGCCGTTTCCGCCACCGCGCCGACCGTCCTGACGGTGCCGCCGACGACCGCTGCGACGCCTTCGCCGAGCGAGACGTTGGAATCGGTCAGTGGTTGCCCGGTCATCAGGCGTTGTCCGATGAGCTGAACGATCGCGGGGCTCTCCGCAAATTTACCGTGGTTCATGCTATCGTTGCTTTTCACCTTGGTGAGGTCGATCGCCGTTATACCGGCTTGCTCCAGCTTGGTGCGGTATGGCTCTGCCGCAGGGTTGATGCCGCCAAGACGCGCCACGCGTCCGGTGATAAGACTGGAGGCGGCCAGCGCGCGATCGTCCTGCGAGACGAAGATCGTGAACTTCGGCTTCGGCGAACCCATCTCGACGAACTGCTTGGCGAACACCTGGATGTCGATATCGGGAGAAGCAAGGATGACGTTGTGGATTTTGGAATTCACATGGCCGTCGCGAATGCCCATCTGCCGCAGCGATTCCATCGCCAGCCACGTTCCCATCGAATGGGCGAGGATGGTGATGTCCTTGACCTCGGGATCGGCGGCGAGCACGCGCAGCGACTGTTCCAGCGCGGTGCGCGAATAGTTCGTGCTTTCCTTGTCATACTCGTAGCCGAACAGGCTGGCGCGCGAGGGCCAGGTGAAGAGGATCGGCGTCGCCTGCATGCCGCTGTCATGAACGATCTGGGCGAGGCGAAAGACGGAGTCCTCGTAGGTATTGTTGAATCCGTGGATGAAGACGAGCGCATGACCGCCGACGATATGGGCTCGGAACCAGGCGCGTCCTTCGGGAACGGTAGCGATCTGCGTGACGCGGGTGACAGCGAAGTCCGTCGCGGGGTTCGGCGGTAGTTTCTGAGGCCATTGGACGGTTCCCGCCAACCGCGTGGGCGGGATCGAAACGACGACATCGGTCATGTACGGCTTCGGGCTGCGCTCGCCGTTGAATAGGGTTGCGGGGTTCCCCGACTGCTGCCTGGTCGTCGCGACAAGCATATCGACTTTTGACGCACCGGGAACCGCTGACCTGAGGGCTATCGGCGTCATGACGCCGACGGGATGTCCGCAGCTCGACAGCACGAACAATACGGCGGACAAAATCGACTTTCGCATTGGCGCTCCTTCAATAAGAAAGACCGTAGGCAACATCCCATAATGCGGGAAGTACGTTACGGTAAATCCGACCGGATTTACCGTAACGTACTTGCGGCATACCTTCCGACGTCGCAGCTTGCGACGCGCAAACAGGAGCGCGCGGAATGTTCAGGAGTTTTGCTATCGCATTTGGCCTGTCGCTAGCCGTGGCAACGGTGTCGCTGGCCCAGACGACACCGGAGGAAGCCCGGTCTATCGCGAAAGAGGCTTACGTCTACTCCTACGCACCCATCGCCAGCTACGGCACTTGGTCCAAGCAGGCAACCATGCCCGACGCCCCAGAATATGTCGGCGGCTTCAACACCTTCCGAAACTATTCACAGGCCTTCACGCCGGACAACAAGGACATCGTTACTCCTAACAACGACACGCCATATTCCTGGGCGTGGCTGGACTTGCGTGCCGAACCGATCGTGCTGAGCGTCCCGAAGGTCCCGAAGAACCGTTACTATGTGATGCAGCTCATCGACCTGTTTACCTACAACTTCGCCTATGTCGGCGTCCGGTCCACGGGCTTCGAGGCTGGCAACTACCTGATCGCCGGGCCGAGCTGGAAGGGCGACAAACCGAAGGGCATCACGAAGGTCTTCAAGGCGCAAACCGACATCGTCGGCATTCTCGGGCGAACCTCCCTGGACGGCCCGTCGGACGTCGAGAACATGAAGGCGGTCCAGGAGAAATACCGTCTGCAACCGCTGAGCAAATTTGCCGGGACCCAAGCACCACAGCCAGCGCCGACGGTCAGCTTCCCGCCCTATAACCCCACCAAGGCAACCAGCCATGACTTCATCGGCTACATCAACTTTCTCCTTCAGTTCGCCCAGCCGCCGGCTCCCTCGGAAAAGGCGCTGATGGCGAGGTTCGCCAAGATCGGCATCAGCGCCGGACTGCCATGGGACGCGTCGAAAACCGACCCTTCTCTTCTTGCCGCCATCGACCTGGGTGTCGACGACGCCAAGAAGCAGATGGCGGAGGTTGCCAAGACGACGCTCAGCTCCAACGGCCTGTTCGGTTCGCGCGCGCTGCTAAAGAACGACTACATGACGCGCGCCATGGGAGCGGAAAAGGGGCTGTTCGGCAACTCGGTTGAGGAAGCCTGGTATGGCGGCTTCATCGGCGACGGCTCGAAGCCCAGCACGCTTCACTTCGCGCCCGGAAAGCTACCGCCCGCAAAGTTCTTCTGGTCACTGACGCTCTACACGCTCCCGGACCGCCTTCTGTACGCCAATTCCATCGACCGCTACTCGATCGGCGACCGGACGAAGGGACTCGTCTACGGCAAGGATAAGTCGCTAACGGTCTATCTCGGACATACGTCGCCGGGCAAGGATAAGGAGGCCAACTGGTTACCGACGCCGGAGGGAAAATACAGCCTCGTCGCCCGCATCTACGGGCCGAACAAGGCGGCGGTCGACGGGAAGTGGAAGCTTCCGGCGCTGACGCCGATGAACTGATGCGATGCCCCAAACGCAACGGGGCGGAGCACTCAAGTATCTAGCTCACCGAAAAAGCGAGCCGAACCTTCCGCGCGGATAACAAAGGAACCGAGAGCCATGTTGAAACCTGTCCTTCAGTTGATTGCACTATCCGCGCTGCTGTCGTGCACGACCCTCGCTCATGCAGCCGACGTCAAAGCCGACCTCGTGACCGCGGATAACTTTCCGCGGGCCGAAAGCGATCTCTACTTCGCCAACATCGTTAAGGACGGCGGGCTCGGAAAATTCGTGCACCGCCGGGAGCCCGCGACCATCGAGAACCAGACGGTGATCCGCTTGAACAGGGACACGCTCTATTCGGCCGCCGTCTTCGATCTCGATGCGGGTCCGGTGACGATCACCCTGCCGGAGACGGGCGAGCGGTTCCGGTCGATGCAGGTCATCAACGAGGACCAGTACACACAGGAGGTGGCTTACGACGCAGGCCCCCACGTCCTTTCCAGGGACAACGTCGGGACCCGATACGTCGTCGCCATTCGTACTCTTGTCGATCCCAACGATCCGAACGATCTTGGAGCCGTGCATAAGCTTCAGGACGCCATAACGGTCAGCCAGCCGGGTGGACCCGGCGGTTTCGAGGTCCCCCATTGGGATCAGGCCAGCCAGAGCAAGGTACGCAAGGCGCTCCTCTCGCTCGCCGACACGCTTCCCGATACGAAGCGGATGTTCGGTCGGAAGGAAGACGTCGAGCCTGTTCGCAGACTGATCGGCTCGGCCTCGGCATGGGGCGGTAATCCCGAGAAGGACGCGCTTTACCTGAACGTGGTGCCACCGAACAATGACGGACACACGGTCTACCAGCTGACCGCCAAGGACGTTCCCGTCGATGGCTTCTGGTCAATCAGCCTCTACAACGCCAAGGGCTATTTCGAGAAGAACAAGCTGGGCATCTACAACTTGAACAGCGTGACGGCCAAGAAGGCCGCCGATCGTTCGGTGCATGTCCAGTTCGGCGGATGTGACGGCAAGATCGACAATTGCCTGCCCGTTATGAAGGGCTGGAACTATATGGTCCGTCTCTATCGACCGAAGGCAGAGGTTCTCGAAGGCAGGTGGTTGTTCCCGGAGGCGGCGGTCGTGGACTAGAATCCCGTCGCCGTCGGACGTCTTCGGCGGCACGTCATGTCTATGCGTGCCGTCGCCGATAGTCGTGAGAGTTCTGAAAGGCTTGCCGAAACGGCAAGCCTCATCTTCGCTTAAACCTCAACGACGTACGTCTGATCGAATACCTGATAGCTGGGTTCTCGGGGATAGCCGCGGGGATTGGAAACAACCCTGGTGCTCCCGACCATGTAATCCGAGGTGTTGTGCAGATGGCCGTGAACCCACAGTTCGGGCCCGCCGGGGCCTCCCATCAAGTATTCCATGTCGGAAGCGTAAGCCGCCGACAGGACGTCCTTGCGAAAGCGATCCTCGACCGACCTAAAGCTTGGCGCGTGGTGGGTCACGAACACCAGCTTGCCGTCGCCGTGCTCACGAACGCAGTCTTCCAAAAACCGTCGGCTGACGACGTGCTTCTGGAAGGTGTGAAGCGGGTACAACGGCTTGAACGGCTGCTTGCCGTACTTCACCATCCTGTAATCGTTGAGGTCGGCAGCGGCCGTCCGCTGGGCGATGTCCGACCAGTCCTCGCCGAGAAGGTCGAAATCGGTCCACAGGGTCGAGCCGCAGAACGTGACGCCATCCAGCGTGACGGAGCTGTCTTCGAGGAAATACACGCGGCCGCTGCCTTGCCATCTGCGGGCGTCGGAAAGGCTCTCACGGAGGAAGGCGCGATAGAATTCGTGGTTGCCCGCACAGAAAACGACGGGCATGTGCGGCGCGATATTGGCGTCCAGCCATTCGAGAGACGGAACAACGCCCTTCGTCATGACGTCGCCCGCCACGACGCAGATGTCAGCGTGGGGAACCGCGAGGTCCGGCATGGCAGCATGCTCGAGATGGAGGTCGGACAAGACCCAGAGTTTCATGGTATTCTCCTGCTGCCAACGAGCTTCACAGCTTCGATGGCGAATGAACGCATTCGTATGATGACCAGACCAGGCAAGGTCAGCCGCGAATGAGCAGGGAGATGGAGAAGGCGCTTTGCATAGTTTGGGTCTCCTGCAGAGTGATTGTCGGAGGCGAACGTCGAAAAGGCATCGGCGAACCGATCACATCGTCGAAATTGCTATCCGGATCACGCGCATGTGGAAGCCCTGCATAGAGTTTGAAGCTTGAGTGCCCGGATAGATAGCAAAGCTGCGTCTGAAGTCAACCTCGGTCACCTGGATAGGACGTCGCCCAACATATGCTCTCGTGCTGGTTTAAGCAAAGACAGCAAACACTGGTGATATCTAGGGTGAAGAAAGCCGCGATCTCGATGCTTCTGTCAGCATGGCTCTGCGTGTTCCAGGGGGCCGCTCTTGCGAAAGACGGCGTCATGCTTCACCTCGGAGAGGGAAGCCCGGGGTTGCATGTGCCCGTCAGCAAACAGGACGTCTTCGCGGTGCCGGCCTTCGAGGACTATTCCTACATGCTGTTCGACGTGTGCGACGCCATGGGACTGACGGCGGAGAAGGGGTGCGATATCTACCCGATGAACGCTTCCCTCGGCGGAAACGCCATCGTCACCGTCCAAAACGGCAACAAGATCGTCGTCTACGACAGGGAGCTGTCGCCGAAGGTCGGTACGACGGCGCGATGATGATCCTCGGTCAAGAGCTGGGACACCACTTCTGCCATCACCTCGGCACGTCCGCCCATCCGCGAAAGGAGCTTCCCGCAGATCGGTTCGGGCTGCCATGCGCCTTTCCAGGATGACGCTTTAGAAACCCGCTGAGCGCCGTGCCGATCCTCGACGAGCGACCGTCGAAATCCCACCCGGGAGGCCGACCGAGTGAAGGCGATAACCGCTGGTTGGAACGAGCCAGCGTCAGGAAGGAACTGCTGAGTGTTTTGTGTGGGGTCAGCCCCGCCACCAGACCCGTCTAAAAAAGGCGAGATAAGGCTCTTGCCGGGAGACAAATAGTTCTCTATTTGTTCCGAATGTTCAAAATCCTCGACATCCACCTGATACGAATAGGCTGACCGCCACCGCCGCTTGATGCGGCGAGCGATCAACCGTATGTATCGAGTGAGGTTGTCAAATGGGCATGATGTCCGAAGCGATCAGCGCTTCCGCCGCCAAGGCAAAAGCTTCCAGACAGAGTTTCTATCCGGCCGCCACCATCCGTTGCGATGGCCCGCGCCTTTTCCGCTCGCAGACGGCTCGTGACGTAGCCTGCCTGCTCGACGTCGATCCGGCGGTCCATAGCTGGGTATGCACGCCGGAGGCCTTCGATGTCGACGGCCATCGCCATATTCCGGACTTCGCGCTCGTCGACACCCACGGCGGCCGATCTTTCCTCGACGCTCCCGACCGAGGGGACGTGAAGGCCGACGACGTTTCCCGGGCAGTCCTAGCCAAGACCGGCAGACCCTATTCGGTAATGAGCGACGCTGAACTTCGATCGGGGTATCGCCTCCGTAACGCGAAGGACCTCCTTCGATACGGGAACTACACAGTCACGCTCGGCGACCGCATCCGTCTGCTGGCGGCTCTGGAAGAACTCGGGTCGATGACCGTCTCGGAATGCCTGCAGGCATTTCAGGAGATCAGGCCCATGGCCGGCCTCAGCTCCCTCATCCTCAACGGGTTCATCGAAATCGATCTGGACGCCGGTCTGATTGGGCCGTCCACGCAGGTGCGTTCGATAGGGGGCTGACGCGGCACTCTGCCGCCCGGTCGACCCATTCCGACATTTCCCTGCGAGGCCACCATGCACAACTTCCGTTTCGAGAAAGCCCTCAAGCACAAATCCGTCACTCTGCACGTAGCCGTCTACGGACTGGCCCGGGCCTTGCGGCCCTTCGTGCACAGGCCGGCGGTGTCGTTCGTCGCCGTGCTCAGAGTTGAGAGTCCCGAAGACCTCGATGTCTATCAGACGGCGGCCGAGTACCTGCTCCGGCTTCAGCGCAAACGATCGATCAACGACTTCAGCGAAGAAAACAACGAAGGCGTCGAGGCATTCGGCGACTTTGCCGACGCCGTCAATATCCGGCGCGCGCAGACCCTGAGGTACATGCGGCGGACCATTGTCCTGCACACCGGAGGCGGGGATATCCCGGGCCAGGTCTTGATGGCCGCCGATCTGGTCGCGGAAATCGAACCTCCGCTTCCCGGACATTATCTGGCCGCCGCCGAAGTCACGGGGCTTTCCGGCATGACGGAAGCGGACGCCGGATTTCTCTGTGGCTGCTCGTTCTATAATGTGAAGCTCGCCTTCCGCAGCCGCAGACCGCTGGCGAACGGCCTGCGGCGTCTGAAGACCCTGGCGGCGGAACTGGCTGTCGAGGAAAAGCACGAGGCGGCTGCCGTAGCCTCCGCACCTGTCTCCGCCAGGCGATGCCTTGAAGAAGCCGTGGGTTATGGGGAGGCGAAGGACTGGGGTCTTCGCGTCGCCGAAGACCTCAAGGCATGGTCTGCCGGTACGCTCTCGTGGACCGACGTCGACCGAGGCGCGCTGCTTGTGGGGCCGCCCGGTTCCGGGAAGACGTCCTACGCCTCCATGCTGGCCGCCAGCTGCGGTGCAGCGCTCGTGACGGCCTCCGCTGCCAAGTGGCAGGCTATGGGTCATCTGGGCGACCTGCTGAAGGCAATGCGGGGAAGCTTCGAAGAGGCGATGCGACAGACGCCGTCGATCCTGTTTCTCGACGAGTTCGACTCGCTTGGGAGCCGCGACGACGACGACGGCCAGAACTCAAACTACGCGCGGCAGGTCATCAACGGCCTGCTCGAGTTGCTCGACGGCGCGATCGGACATGAAGGCGTGGTCGTCGTCGGTGCCACCAATTATCCTGACCGCATCGATCCCGGCTTGCTGCGACCCGGCCGCCTTGAAACCCATCTTGTCATCCCGCCGCTTGACGGCGAGGCGCGCCTCCACGTCCTTTGCGGCCACATCGGTATCGAAAACCTTAAGTTCGCCGACGGCGGCTTCGAGGTAGCGACCGTCGGCTGGAGCGGCGCGCAAATCGAGAAGCTCGCACGGGACGCGCGGCGCGTCGCCAGGCTTGCCAGGCGGCCGGTCTGTGCGTCCGACGTCGAAGCCTTGCTTCCGGAGCGTGTGCCTGTGCCCGCCGAGATGCTCGACCGTCTGGCCGTCCACGAGTTGGGCCATGCCATCGTCGGCGTGCTCGTCGGCCAAGAGCTGCTTGCCGTCGAGATCGAAGACGCCAAGTACGGAGCCGGGGTCGGGTCGTTCGGCAGAACCGGCTTCCAGCAGCCTGGGATGAAGATCTGGACGCGCAGCGACTATCTGGACGAACTGGTTTGCTACCTGGCGGGCATGGCGGCCGAACAGCTTGTCTTCGGCGAGCATTCCGACGGGGCCGGCGGTTCCGAGCGTTCGGACCTCGCGCGGGCGACATACCTCGCGACCCTGATCGAGACTCATCTTGCGATGGGCGACGTCATGGTTTCCGAGCAGGACGACGACAAACGGCGTCTTGAGATGCTCCGCGCCGATCCCCGGCGCTTCGCGAAAATCGACGTCATCATCAAGGAGCAGATGGAGCGGGCGAGGGACATGATCGCACCGCGAATGGACGCGCTGTTGGTGCTGAAGGCGAAGCTCGTCGAGCGGAAGCGGCTGGAGGGCGGGGAGGTAGTTCACTGCCTCGATCAAAACCAAATGTGCAAGGCATGAATGAGACATTTCTCGCGTGATAGCGTTGTGAGGCAGCATCTTTACAGGACCCACAACGTTAACGAACAAGGAAGCCTAAACCCGCTATGAAAGACATCCTCTGCATCGTGTCTGGAGAATTTGGTTTGAAAACGTACTCATATATCTTCCACGATCAGGACGTAGATGACGATCAAACAATTCTGGACGGGCAAATCTCGATTGTCGTCACCCGGGATTTTACCCCAATATGCGGTCCTGTTGCGATACTCGACTTTCGGGAGCATCAAAACAAGTCACTACGTAGGCTCGCGGCGACTCCTGGTGCGAACGGTGCATTGAACGTAACGGTATTCCGGCGCGTCAGGGTTGACGGTGACGACCTGCCTGACGGGTATGTCGTCATGTTCGATGGCGGGCGGTACATGGTTCTAAGTCCAGCTAGTCGTATTGTCGGAATTTTTCTCACGCTCGAACACGCCACCGAGGAGGCATGGGAGCATTTCTACGGTGAGGACCAAGAACCAGACCCGATACCCGAAGATGCTGTTAAGCCTCGCGGTCGTTGAGAGACCCGTATTTATAGCCCCTATACCGTCTGGCATTTTCGACTTGCTCGGACGGCAAATGTTCCAGTCGATTGAGGATGTACTCATGATCCAGATTGAGCAGCGCGCCCCTGCCGTGCGTCGCTTCAATTTTCTTTCCTGCGGCGAGTTTCCGCCGCATTTCGTTGAGAATTGGAACATCGCCTTCGGCGTTTAACGCCTCTATCTTGCTTCCCCGTTCGGCGATCATCGCTTCAAGCGATCCGTAGCGCCCCATCTCGACGGAAAGCCCCATGACTTCCAAAAGGCTCCGATAGTCCTTCCTTTGGAGGTTGTAAGGCGGCATCACGTGCTTTGTTTGACGGTCCTCGACCATGTTGATTCTCACCCTCGTTAGTCCGATTCTGGGTCAACATCGGTACCGGCGCAATCTTGTTCGTGCGTACGCAACCGAGCATCGAGACCTCTGGGACTGGTTCCGCTATTACAAGGAGCATTGCGGGAGCTACGTCGAGCGACGCCAGTACGTACGCAACCTACTTCGACCAGCGATTGCGGCGGCGTCTTCCAAAAGTGCCAGCGCCATTCTCCTGAGGAGCCGACGGGCAGGGAGCGGGTCGACAGGACCTTGGCCAAGGCACGCAGCCAGCTAGACACCGCCGTCGGCGAAGAAGATATCCAGGCCATAGGTCTCCACTGTCGCGAGGTTATGATTTCTTTGGCCCAGGCTGTATACGATCCCGGTATCCACGTTTCTGAAGACGGCGTTGTCCCGAGTGCCACCGATGTCAACCGGATGATTGAGGCCTACGTCAGCCACACGTTCCCGGGAGAAAGCTATAAAGAGGTCAGGGCGCATGGCCGTGCGGCGCTTGCGCTCGCGCTTGATCTACAACACCGCCGTTCGGCGACGAGGCAGCTCGCCGAACTGTACGTCGAGGCGGCGGGCTCTGCGACAGCCGTAATTTCCATTATCGCCAGACGAAGTTTCGAGAATAGCGCGGGTCTATAAGGCGGTCGAAGGGCGACATCGGTCGAAAAGCGCAGCTATTCGCGCTGTTACCGAAGGAATGGGCAAAGACCGCCGTTTCCGACGGACGAATGCGCGGTCACAGCGAATTCGGCACAAGCTTCATCCTCTATAGCGTTCCGCAACGAGTATTCGTATAGATGTTACGTCGATATCATCCACGATATCATTTTGCAGAACTTGCTGAGCCAAATCAATGACTTATGAAACTGTAAAAAGGAATTCGGGAAACTAAATCGAGTTGTAAGAGAGTATCAAGGACTTTGTATAATCGGTTCCGGGAAATCCCGTCCTAAGCCATTGTTTTCGTTGAATAGAACGTAAAGACGATTGCGGGAGAGTTCAAGGATGTACTATTCGAGCTATACCAAGAACGAGATCAGGTCATTCTCAAAAGTGATGGCGGTTGATAGCTGGTGCGTGTTCGATAACACGGCATCCGGGGCAGCGATCGAAAATGCACTGACGATGCTTGGTTCACATTCGAAGCGATAGCGGACAGGCGCAGGGGGGTTAGATGGGCGGTCCAATGAGGTTGTTCGACCGGCCTTCGGGTCAGCTGGCGGCTGTAGTGCGACGAGTTGACGTTTCAGACGGATGACGGCAGGCGATCGCTTGGGGCAGGCTGACAGCCTACCTTGGCGCTAAGAACGGCGTGCTGGCGGATGTGAAAGCCGTCGAGCCAGACGCAATAGAAACGTGGCTCGACGGAAGAGGTGCTGCTGGAGTAGAAGCCTCTACCTCTCCGTTGCCAGTAAAAGCCTACCAAGCCATTGATCGAGGCTGCGCAACTGTGGCGGTTGCCGGCGACGGCTCGGTCAGCGTCAACGGTCAGCCAATCAAGGGGCCGGACGCATCGGTCACTGAGGAGGCAACGCCCTCGGACGAGTTGGCTCCTCCAGATGAGACAGTCCCTTCCGACGATACCAAGCCCTGATTGACAAAGGCCCGCTTTGGAAGCGGGTCCTTGTCGTTTGATAAGACGATGACGGAGGGTCGGTACGGGCGGCACCTCCGCCGATACGCAAGCCCGTGTTACTGCCTCGCAGGTATCGGGACGGTGTGAGTCCAGAGGCGCGTTCGCCTCAGTCCAGGCGATATCGGAGGGTACAGATGCCATAGGGACGGCCCCGGCGGTCGGGCCAATCAAAAATGTGACTCGGCATACATAGAAAGCCCCAATTATCGTAGGGAATAACAAGCGTTATAATATGTATCCGCATCGGGACCCCCGTCGCTTTACTGGACGAACGCCGATCTGTCATTCATCTATACATCACCCACGAGATTGAAGGTGGAGGCTGGGAGGTGACGCATTTCACAGGATCTTATCGGGCGATCATCCCGATTAAATCGCGATGCGAGGCGGGAACGCGGGCCTCCAAGGTGTAGGCGGCAACGGGCGGGGATCAGGATCGCAGCGTCGGGCCGACTGGGCCTCGAACAGCAGCAATTGACGTCGTTGTACAGCCATTGAAAGCCGGCCTCGATAATGAGCCAGGAGCTGATAGTTTCGGCCGGCCGGCTCCTCATCGCCATCACAGTTTTTTGCTCTGGAGCCAAGTGCGGATCGCCTGAGCGAGTTCAACCTTGCATTCTACAGGTAGCCAATGCGCGCCGCGCAGACTGGCCACGCTGAGATCTGCGCAAGCCGCGCGCATCGGATCGCCAAAGCGGTTCCCGTGGATGGTGTTGATCGCATCGAAGTCACCATTGACGAACAGTACAGGTTGAGAGATGCGGCCGCCGTTCTCAGACCTGCGGGCATAGGCGACGTTGGCTTCGTCGTTCAGATACCACGCGCAGGGCCCGCGGAAGCCGTGAGCCTCGAACGTTTTCACCAGCACGGCAAAGTCCGCTGATGGCCAGAGAGCAGGATCCGGAGGGGTCGGCGGGGCACGGTGCGCGGCGCCAAAGCGTCCGCCCTTATGCGTGACCATCGCGTTCGGTGAAGGTTTGCCGATGCTTGCGGGGTCTCCGCGTCTGTAGATAGACCCCAGCGACGCCGCCTTGTCCGCGTCCAGATCGGCGACGGCGGACTCAAAATGCGTCGTGTAGTAGCGATAATAGTCCCATTGCCCATCCGGAAACGTATCCGACGGATAAATCGTCCGGTCGACCAGGGGGACCAACGTCGGCAGAGCGTTCGTTTCGGGGAAATATGGCACCGAAACCAGCACGGCGCCGCGGCTGCGCTGAGGCTGATGCGCAACCAGCTCGCCGGCCACGACACTACCCCAATCATGGCCAACCCAGATCGCCGGCTTGCCGCCCAGGTGGTCGTGCAATTCGGCCATGTCCGCCACGATTGCCTCAAGGGTATAGGCGTCACTACTGGCGGGTGCCGACGAGGCGCCGTAACCGCGCATGTCCGGCGCAACACAGCGCCAGCCTTCGGCAGCGAAAGCGTCCATCTGGGCGCGCCATATCAGACTGAGTTCCGGCCAACCGTGGAGGAATATTATTAACGGTCCGTCGGCCGGGCCGGACACGAGATAGTGCGTCGTATGTCTTGACGTGCTTAAGCTTCGCGATGCCAGCGTGGATGTGGTCAGGGGTGCACCCCATGCCGCGCCGCCCGACAAGAAGGCAGCGGCAGCACTCATCCCGAGAAGAACGGACCTTCGACTAGGCAGCGATCCGCTTTGAGAAATCTGCGGTTGGTGCGGGACGATGGCAGGGTTCTGGATCTTAGTCATGCCCCATTATATGTCATTAGCATTCCCGCCATTAGGCTGATAATGGTGCATGACGTTTGAAGCAGAACTTACAGGTGCTTTGTTGCGACAGAAGGACATCCTCGAAGGCGTGGCAATGTTCGTGGCTGTTGCCGAAGCCGGCAGCTTTTCCGAGGCGGCGAGGAGGCGAGGCATTTCGCCCTCCGCCGTCAGTCAGGCGATCGGCGGTCTCGAAGAGCGGCTGGGGGCATCGCTGTTTCGCCGTTCGACCCGCAGCCTGAGCCTGACCGATGTCGGGAAGGACTATCTGCTCGCGACAGCGCCGGCTCTATCGCAATTGCGTCAGGCTGCCGAGGAGGCATCCGGCCGGAGCGGGCGGCCGACGGGACCTTTACGCCTCACGATGCCGCGCGCGCCCTTCGACCTGCTGATCGCTCCCGCACTGGTCCCGTTCCAGCGCATCTATCCTGATATCGATCTCGAGATCGCAGTCGAAGCGCGGATGATCGACATCGTCAAGCAGGGCTATGATGCCGGTTTGCGCTATGGCAATTGTATTGAGAAGGACATGGTGGCTGTTAAGGCCGCACCGGCATCGGAGGCGGTTCTTGTCGCTTCGCCCGGATATCTGCATGACAGAGCGAGACCGAATCTACCCAGCGACCTTCTCGATCATCGCGCCGTGATGTGCCGCAGTCAGATCACCGGACAGATCATACCCTGGACACTGCAATCCGCTGCCGAAGTCGTGCAGATCGTTCCGCCCGCAGCGACGATCGTTCATGATCTGGCTTCCCAGATCGACCTGACGGTCAGGGGGGTCGGTATCGTCAATGCGCCAGCTGCGTACGTGTCCGAGCTCGTAGACGAAGGAAAGCTCGTCCGCGTCCTTCCCGGATGGATGTCTCCCATCGAGCCGCTTTACCTCTACTTTCCCAGCCGCCGTCACCAGTCGGCAGCACTGCGGGCATTCGTCGCGTTCCTGAAGACTTTCTGCGCTGTCCCATCGGAAAATTAGCGACGATCGTCAAATGAAATCAGCCGGGGACGTCTTTGGGTCAACTAATGCGGTATCGGGAAGCCGCCGTTATAGTACCCTCGCACTTGCGGGTGAGATGTCTATACCGTTGCCACCATACACGCGTTCATCACTACGGCGGGGATATGTTCCTATGAGGATCTCGACCCAAACGCAGGGAGCGGCTGCTGACTGATCTTTTGAGCGCCCAGGTCGGTGGGATGGCTTTTTTTGTATAGGATTCAACAAATTTAAAGCCATCTGCGTCATAGGGAATTGACATTGCTGGCGGTGGTATCGATGCGTCGTGTTATTCAGAAGTCCGTTTTGACTGGCTTGCTTTCCGTTGTCGCCTCCCTGGCGCTTTCGTTCAGCGTCGTTCCGTTTCTGGGCGGCCGCGTAGAAGGTGCCGGCCTGTTCATGACGATCTTCTGCCCGCTGGCGATATCGATCCCTGCCTCGGCGCTGCATTTTTGGCAGTCTGAAAAAGTGCGGCGGGCTGAGGCCGCGACAAGAGACGCGTTGCAAAGGCTTGCCGATGCCTATGAGGCGCTTCGCCTTCAATCACGGACAGACGGTCTGACGGGAGTCCTGACACGAACCGCGTTCATGGATGATCTTGAGGCCGCAAGTCAGCAGAGCCTGTCCGGAGCACTGCTTTATCTGGACCTCGATCATTTCAAGGCGATCAATGATCGATACGGTCACGCAGCGGGCGACGAGGCGCTTCGCTGTGCCGGCGGGATCCTCGCACGCTATCAAATGCAGTCGAGTTCCATCGTTGGGAGACTTGGCGGCGAAGAGTTTGGCCTGTTTCAAATTGGCTTGACGTTCGATGAAATGCGTGGCCGTTGCGAGAAGCTTCGAGAGGAAATCGCGGGGATCATGTTGCATGCGCCCTCCGGCGTCGGGGTGATGATTTCTGCAAGCATAGGCGCATGTCGTTGCCCCACAGGGTTTGATCCATCCGAATGCCTCAAGGCTGCGGATGCAAACCTCTATCAAGCGAAGGCGCTTGGCAGGAACAGGGTCGTCGCGTAAATTCGAGTAAAGTCCCAGCCTACCTGCAACACCCCTGATCGGCCAATCAGACGACGAACCGGGTAGGGCTCCCAGCTGTCTCTCCCGAAGGCCTGGATTGCCGCGGGCTTTTGGCGCGTTAATGCCGGCCTTGGTTCCCTCAACGATCAGCGTTCTTTAGAGCTGCGCGACGGCGCCAAGAACCTGCAGAGAAAACATGCCCTGTCGCGTGGACGTATCGATCGGATCGGATTGCGGATCGATGAAAATGGACGGCCGCGCTGCTCGAGATCTTCATCACCTGCAGGAGGTGTCTCACAGACCGGGCAAGGCGATACGACGACAACCACATCGGCGGCGGTAAGATCACCGAGTAGTAGCCTCGTCAGAAGTGGCCAAGCGCGTAAAATGCACCCGACCCTGCTCCAGACATATCCGCTAGCAGCCGAAATCACGCAGTTCGGCCATAGGAGCCTCATCCATGCCCTGATTGCTGGTCGGGACAAGGGCGTAGCCTACAACACGTTTTGGGGCCGGCGGCGGATTCCCCAATCAAGAAGCCAGCGGCTTGCGTGGCATGACTTGGCAAAGCGAAGAAGGCCGCAGCGCCCGTCAAGCGAAAGCTAATGGCATTGCCCGTCAGCTTTGAGCGCCTATTTGAAGGCATTCGTTTCAAGGAAGCTATTGTCATGATGGGCGGGCCCGTCAGCGGACCGAAGGAAAATCAATTTGATCAATGACCTCTGGTATAAAAACGCCGTCGTATACTGCCTGTCGGTCAGTTCATTTATGGACTCCAGCGGCGACGGAACGGGCGATTTCCAAGGCCTGATGCGCCGCTTGGACTATCTCAGCGGTCTTGGCATCACTGCGATCTGGCTTATGCCTTTTCAGACATCTCCGGGGCGGGATGATGGGTACGACGTCTCCGATTACTACAACGTCGATCCGCGCTATGGGACACTCGGAGATTTCGTGGAATTTACGCATGCGGCCAAACAGCGCGGTATCCGAGTTTTGATCGACTTGGTTGTCAATCACACATCGAACGAGCACGCTTGGTTCAAGTCAGCCTGCGCAGATCCGCACTCGCCCCATCGCGACTGGTACGTGTGGTCAAAGAAAAAGCCTGCGAATGCAGATACAGGCATGGTCTTTCCCGGTGTTCAGAAATCGACTTGGACATACAACGAAAAGGCAAAGGCCTACTATTTCCACCGCTTCTACGATTTCCAGCCTGACCTCAACACCGCCAACCCGCTGGTTCAGGCGGAAATTCTCAAGATCATGGGTTTTTGGATTCAGCTTGGCGTCTGTGGGTTCCGCATGGATGCTGTCCCATTCGTTATCGCCGAGAAGGGCGCGGATGTTACGAAGCCGAAAGAGCAGTATGACATGCTACGGCGCTTTCGGGAATTCCTGCAGTGGCGCCGTGGCGATGCAATCATCCTAGCGGAAGCCAACGTCTTGCCTGAGACTGACTTGGAATATTTCGGCGATGACGGCGACCGAATGCAAATGATGTTCAACTTCCAGGTCAACCAGACACTTTTCTATGCGCTGGCCGTAGCCGACGCCCGGCCCTTGGTTAAGGCAATGAATGATACGAAGCCCCGGCCGGAGACCGCCCAGTGGGGTATGTTCCTTCGCAATCACGACGAACTCGATCTGGGACGGCTGTCGAACAAGCAGCGGAACGCCGTATTCGCGGCCTTTGGGCCCGAAAAGGATATGCAGCTCTACGACCGAGGCATCCGGCGTCGCCTGGCTCCGATGTTAGAAGGCGACCCACGTCGCATCCGGCAGGCCTATAGCCTCATGTTCTCGTTGCCTGGCACCCCGGTTCTGCGTTATGGCGACGAGATCGGCATGGGTGACAACCTGAACCTGCCTGAGCGCAATTGCGCAAGAACGCCAATGCAGTGGTCGTCGGAACCTCAAGCTGGGTTCACGAAAAGCGACAAACCCGTGTTGCCGGTCATCAACGAGGGCCCGTACGGCTATCCGCACATCAACGTTGCCAACCAACGCCGCGACGCAGACTCGATGCTCAACTGGATGGAACGACTGATCCGGATGCGCAAAGAAGCGCCAGAGATCGGGTGGGGAGAATGCACGGCCGTCGACACTGGAGACGACGGGGTCCTGGCCCTACGTTACGACTGGCGCAACAACTCCGTGCTGGTCATCCATAACCTTCATCCGAAACCTGTCGAGTTCACGATCAAGCCCAACGAGGCCGCGGGGGAGGGCGCGAAGCTCATCGACATCATGGATGGTGCAAATAGTGAGGCGGACAGCGAAGGGCGCCATCGGTTGCTGCTCGATGCCTACGGCTACCGCTGGTACAGGCTCGGCGGGCTTGACTATCTCCTCATCCGTTCGGAGGTATAAGCTCCGAAGATGTGGGTGAAGCGCGGACCTAAAAATGCCCGCCGGGGGCAGCAAAACCGGCGGGCTTCCTACCGGATGAAGCCGTTAGGCTTTATCGACGACCTTTTGACGCCATCCTTGATATGGCCCATGAGCTCTTCGGCATCCTGGGCCACGCCCTTGAACTGTACGCTTAATCACACACAACGTTCTTCGAGTTGGCTGAATCGCAACATCGGGCCGCCTGGGCCTTTTACTGGTATTTTTTCAATACCGTCGCAATCAGGACGGGCTAAAATAAGGCGAAATTGTGGAAAGCATTAACGAAGATTTCCAAAAATCGCCTTATGCGTGCTGCGCTGGTTGTGATCAGATCACCTTAGCGATAGGCGAAGGAACGCTCTCCTCGTTCCGTCTTCACACTTGCCAAGTGCTCGATCATGCCGATGTGGTGATCACCACTCGCCAGTTCGCTTGTCTCGCATTGGACGCAGACCGCATGCTTGGTCGCGCCATCCGCCATGATGAGCGTGTGCCCGCCCTGGGGAATAATCTTGTCGGGAATTGCAACAAGCCGCACAACCGCCTCCATATCTCGCAAGTGGGTATCCAATCAGCTCAAGGCTCGAACCATCTGGTTAACAAGAGGTAAACGGGCTTGCGTGGAGGAGATGTGACAGGTTGCGGCAATCCCCAGTTTCCAGGCTCGTTCGCTGCTATAATGAGGCGCAGAATATCGGCCGGGGAGACTTCTTGCCGCATGCTCCCTCTATATAAAGCGATCCTCGTCAAATTGCTCCGCGCCGCAATGGGTTGCAGCAAAGCCTCGCGGCGTTTGACCCAGAGTTCGTAGGTGGGGCCAACGTGGTCGGAGCTTCGTCGAGTGCGCCGAGTTTAATCTCCACTTCGTTGTCGTCGACCGAAAAAAGCCGCGACCCACAAGCTGGGCAAATCGCTCGACCTTCCCAGTCGATAGTCTCTCCTGTCGTCTCGAAATACGAAACATCCCAAACACCGAAGAACGTAACCGCCGATTAGCTCTCTTGGCGACAATCCGTGCAATGGCAGATCCCGACATCCTTCGGCTATCGATACAACAGCACAGAGAAGCTTGTCAGCCGAAGAGCTTCAGTTTCCAAATCTGCCAACTCAGGGCAAATATCGCGGCGAAGAAAAGCGCAGCGTGCTGGAACGGCCAAGTTAGACAGTGACCGGCGGCACTTTCCGCCACTGAAAAAATTATCGAGGTTTGTGCTTGGAGTCATAAACATGGAGATAAAATTTAGCGCGGCCCGGCCTTTCACGCGTGACCGATATTGACGACCTCCTTTTGAACAACTGAAGCGGGTTTCTTCTTCCAGGATTTGCTTAGACAATTCTTGTGGCAAGCTGCGATCTGAAATTGACCGGATTGAATTTTCGATTAGACGACATATTTGTTATTTGCAAAAGTAGGAGCTGACATGGCCGTAGGGCTGGAAACCAACGCCCTGACGGGCGTGGCCGGACTGGACAACATACTTTCCGGCGGACTGTCACGCGATCATGTGTTTCTGCTGGAAGGAAATCCGGGCACGGGTAAGACGACAATCGCACTACAATTCCTTCTCGAAGGCGCCAAACTCGGAGAAAAGTGCCTCTACATCACACTCTCCGAAACGGATTCAGAGCTGCGGGCAAGCGCCGCCTCGCATGGGATGTCCATCGATGATACCATCGAGATCTTCGAGCTCGTGCCGCCTGAAAGCCTTCTCGATCCCGATCAACAGCAGAGCCTTTTGTATTCTTCGGATCTCGAACTCGGTGAAACGACTAAGCTGATCTTTGACGCTTTCGAGCGCATAAAGCCGAGCAGAGTTGTCCTCGATAGCCTTTCCGAAATCAGGCTTCTGGCGCAGAGTTCGCTTCGCTATCGCCGTCAAATCCTGGCTCTCAAGCACTTCTTTGCGCGGCAGGGGGCAACGGTGCTGCTGCTCGATGACATGACGACCGAGATGATGGATAAGACTGTCCACAGTGTGGTCCACGGGGTCATCCACCTCGAGGAACTCGCTCCAGATTATGGTTCCGAGCGCCGCCGGCTGCGGGTCATCAAATACCGTGGACGGGCGTTTCGCGGCGGCTATCATGACCTTGCTATCAAGACAGGCGGCGTAGAGGTGTTTCCGCGATTGCGTGCCGCCGAGCACCGAACGGATTTCGCCCGTAATATTTTGCCGACCGGCAACGCTGAGTTTGACAGCCTGCTTGGAGGCGGTGTCGAACGCGGATCGAGCACGCTTCTCATTGGCCCTGCCGGCACGGGAAAGAGCACGTTTACCTTCGAGTTCGTCAAGGCCGCCGTCGCCCGTGGTGAAAACGCTGCGGTTTTCATCTTCGACGAGGAGCTTGGCCTACTTTTCGCACGCATGAAAGCGATGGGCCTGGATCTCGAGGCGTTGAGCGATCAAGGCTTGGTTCACATAGAGCAACTGGACGCCGCTGAGCTGTCGCCGGGGGAGTTTACTCGTCGGGTTATGGACCGGGTCACAGAAGCCAAAGCAAAGACTGTGATCGTCGACAGCATCAACGGCTATCAGTCTGCGATGCCCGATGAAAATGCCCTTATCCTTCATATGCACGAGCTTCTGCAGTACTTGAACAGACAGGGTGCCAATACGTTCATCACGGTTGCCCAGCACGGACTTTTCGGCGACATGAAATCTCCGGTGGATGTCACCTATCTGGCCGACACCGTCATACTGTTGCGTTATTTCGAGGCTGCCGGGCGCGTCCGCCGCGCGGTCTCCGTAATCAAGAAACGTGCCGGTAGGCACGAGGACACGATCCGTGAATACCGGATCGACAATACAGGTCTGAGCCTCGGTGCGCCGCTCTCCGGGTTCCAGGGTGTGTTGCGCGGCGTGCCAGTACTCACGGATGTCTCCGAGCCTCTCATGGTCATGACCACCGGAGGGCCGGGCAATTCCTGATCGTTTTGCAGACGCGATCATACTTGCCCCTGGCGGGCGGGATGCAGATGTGGCCTCTTCGCTCCTTTCTGCCGCAAAGATTGTGTGCCGGTCGGCTCGAGACCTTCCTTCCTTCGTTGCAGCCCTCGGCGAAAACGTTGCCTTTGGAGTGCTGACAGAGGAGACCGTACGATCGAACGACTTGAAGCCGCTCGCCAGCTGGATCGCAGGCCAGCCGAGCTGGTCTGACATGCCGTTCATAGTGTTGACGCAAAGAGGCGGCGGTCCGGAAAAAAATCCGGCGGCGGCGCGGCTTTCGGAAATTCTCGGCAATGTAACTTTTCTGGAAAGGCCGTTTCACGCCACCACATTTATCAGCGTGGCGCGCACTGCCATGAAGGGCCGGCAAAGGCAATACGAAGCGCGTGCACGTGTCAACGACCTTGCAGATGGCGAACGGCGTTTGCAGGCCGCGCTCGAAGCTGGGCGGTTGGGCTCTTGGGAACTGGAACTCAAGGCAAACCGGCTCACGACTTCTGAATTATTTCGCACAATTTTCGGAAAGTCGAAAGACGGCCCGCTATCTTACGAACATTTGTTGGCGACTATTCACGGGGACGACCTGCCGCGACTGAAACGTGCAATATCTCTGACAGTGGAGACTGGCAGGGATTGCGACATCGACTTCCGCTGCATCTGGCCCGATGGCACCCAGCACTGGGTCGATGTGCGCGCGCAGCTTTACCGGGACCGTAACGGTGGCGCACAAAAACTCGTAGGCATTGCGTCCGATATTACCGAACGCCGCGCGGCCGAGGATACGCTGAAGAGCGTCAACGATCTGCTTGAAGAGCGCGTATCTCTGCGAACAGCCGAGTTGAAAGCAGCCAATGCGGGGTTGATCGAAGAGGTGGCCCAGCGGGAGAGAGCGGAAGAGCAACTCAGGCAGGCTCAGAAGATGGAGGTTATCGGCCAGCTCACCGGCGGTGTCGCCCACGACTTCAACAACCTGTTGATGGCCGTGCTTGGAAACCTTGATCTCCTTCGCAAGCATTTCCAGCACGATCCGAAGGCATCTCGCCTGATTGACGGTGCTGTCCAGGGCGCAAAGCGTGGCGCGGCGCTGACGCAACGCTTGCTTGCCTTTGCGCGGCGTCAGGATCTGAGCGCCGAACCGACGGACCTCGGAAAGCTGGTAACGGGAATGGAGGATCTGCTCAAGCGATCGGTCGGGACGACGATAGCAATTGAGGTTCTGCTGGAAGACAATCTGATGCCTGCCATGATCGATTCAAACCAGGTTGAACTCGCACTCCTCAATCTCGTGGTCAACGCGCGGGACGCGATGCCCTCCGGCGGAGTAATCAAGGTTCGCGTTCGTGGCGAAGAAATACGGGGAGTTTCCAAGGATCTGACGTCAGGGCGCTACCTCGTTCTATCGGTGGAAGACAGCGGAACCGGAATGAGCGAACAGACACTGATGAAGGCAGTCGACCCGTTTTTTTCCACTAAGGAACTTGGAAAGGGAACAGGCCTCGGCTTGTCGATGGTCCACGGTCTGGCTCTTCAGTTGAAGGGAAGCTTGCGACTCACCAGTGCTGTCGGTCACGGAACTTTTGCGGAGCTTTGGCTCCCCGAAACTTTCCGACCGATATCCGTCGATGACGCTGTCGAGCCAGGTGCCATTGGCGTCACTCGAGCTGTCCGTATCCTGATGGTGGACGACGATGCTCTTATTGCCATGGCCTCGGTGGACATGCTTGAAGATCTCGGTCACGAAGTCGTGGAAGCAAATTCTGGTGCGGATGCCCTGAAGTATCTGGAATCGGGCAACACATTCGACCTGATGATCACCGATTATTCTATGCCCGGCATGACCGGTGCAGAGCTGGCCAAGGCTGTACGAGAAAAGGTGCCGGGGATGCCGATCCTGATAGCGACTGGATACGCCGATCTCCCAGCTGGCAGCGGGATAGATCTTCCGCGCCTCGGCAAGCCTTACACTCAAGCACAACTTGCAGCGGAAATCGGAAAGGCCTTGCATCGCGGCTGACCGACGCGTTGGCATCGAGCCACCTCTGTTTTCCAAAAGATTCGATTTCGGCCTCCACATCTTCGCCGGTGCGATGCCGTTGATCAGGGTCCGGACGGCGAAATGGTAACGGAGATCATGAACCCGTTGGTCATATCAATTCCTTCGCCAGCGTAAATGGGCGCGCAGATCAGCGTGCAGCACCACGCCGCCCGGCCATCTTCGTTGCTGCATGACTTGCCTAAATCAGTCTGGCAGCCCGACCGGTGCGGCGTGTCGCATTGTTGTAATAGCTGGACGCCTGCTGGACGGAGCGGTGCCTCGACTGTTCCATAGCCTCAGGAAGGGGAACGCCGCGATTGGCCGCCTCGGTCAGATAGCCTTCCGACCCCTGAACATTAAACGGGCACAGATATACGGTAGTGAGATCGACGTATGGTCAGCGGGGCCAGAGTCGAGTGGACAGCGATTTTCCCTATTTATCGCGGACGTAACTACGGTGTCATTTTCACTCTGCGGAATGTGTCGGGATAATCGAGCAAGCTTCGGAGAGGCTATTTCCACCAAACGCGAAACCGGGCTTTCCCTGGATGAGGCAGTCAACGCTGTCAGCAGTTGGGACCAGTTGATGCAGGCGACCGCAGCTGCAAAAGCGGCCTCTCGTACCCGTAAAGATGACGATCTGATCGCCTACCCGCCGGCCCAATATGCGCGCGTCCGGCGGTTCTCAGCTCCGTTCCTGACAGCGTTCACCTTCGAGGGGAACCGTCAAAACCGCGACTTCATCGGCATAGTGATGCAAATGAAGGTCGCAGGAAAAGGTCGCCGTCGCTCGACAAATCCGCCCTGGATTGAGAACGCGCGATTTGGTCGACAAGCGCTGGATCAAGGTGATCCTGGCAGCGGACGGCTCGATCGATCAAAGAATGCTGGAACTCTTCATCCTTGTCGAACTGAAGAACCGGATTGCTGCCAACGAGATCTGGATAAAAGGGTCGCGCACCTACCGCGCGCTCGACGAGGACATGATCTCGCACCAGACCTATGCCATCATCAAGGCCGAGGCCCGAATCCCCGTCGCAATTCCGATCGATGTCGAGATCTATCTTGCTCAGAAAGCCGAAGCGCTGGACCAGAAACTGCGCGAGGCAGCGAACCGTTTGGAGACCGGTCGTGGCGACACGCGCATCGGCGCAAAGGGGTTGCGAGTACCCGCGGTCAAAACCGCCGAGACCGAAGCTGCACTCGCATTCGCAAAACGAGTGGCAGCAGCCATGCCGCCGATCCGGCTGACGGACCTCGTCGCCGATATTGATCGAATGACCGGCTTCAGCTCCCTGTTTGAGCATCTTCAGACCGGGCGGACGCCGAACGACATGCGTGTGTTCTATGCAGCGCTCATCTCCGAAGCCACAAATCTCGGCTTTTCGAAGATGGCGCTCGCCTGCCCCGGCATAACACGCCGCCAGCTACAGCAGATGGCGATATGGCACTTCAGGGAGGAGACGTTCTCCCTGGCGCTTGCCAAGCTCGTCGAGGCCCAACATGCCGCCCCGTTCGCGGCCGTGTTTGGTTCTCACACCGTCTCCTCCTCCGATGGACACCATATTCATCTTGGCGATGGCGGTGAAGTCGCCGGCGGCGTCAACGGCCATTACGGAACCAACCCGATCATCAAGCTCTACACAGCGATCTCGGGCCGCTATGCTCCGTTCCACACAAAGATCATCGCTGCGACGGCGAGCGAAGCGGTCCATGTTCTCGATGCTCTTCTTGAAACCGATGTAGGTCTCAACATCGTCCGCCATCACGTCGATGGCGGCGGCGTCAGCGATCTCGTCTTTGCATTTTGCCATGCGCTCGGCTTTGCTTTCGTGCCTCGCATTCCCGATCTCGATGGGCGATGCCTCTATGGCTTTAGGCCTGCAAAACAGTATGGCATTCTTCAGAATGTCATGGGCGACCGCATCGACGCCGACCTGATCCGGGCGCATTGGGACGATATTTTGCGCCTGATGACCTCGCTGCGCACGCGCACCGTCAGTGCCTCGCTCATGCTCAAGCGATTGTCCGCAACCACGAGGCAGAGCGGTCTCGCCCAGGCGCTACGTCACATGGGCCGGATCGAGCGGACCCTGGTCACGCTCGACTGGATCAATGACGAGGATCTTCGGAAGACAACAACTGCAGAGCTGAATAAAGGGGAGAGCCGCAACAGTCTCGTGCGTGCGTCAATCTCCACCGTCTCGGCCGGTTCCGCGATCGAAGCCAGGAAAACTTGTCAATCCGAGCATCGGCCCTCAATCTGATCGTCACCGCTATCATTCACTGGAACACGATCTACACGGGCTGTGTCGTCGATGTCCTTCGAAATACCGGGCAGCCAGTCGCCGAGCCCCTGCTTGCCAGCCTGTCGCCGCTCTCATGGGAACACGTAAATCTTACCGGTGATTACCTATGGGAAGAAAAGCCCGCGCTCGACGATACCGGCTTCCGACCCATCTCGTTTACCTTCGGCCTACCGTATATCTGTGCCCCTTTAATGTTCAGAGGCCGTATGGGAACTGGACATCTCAACCTCTTCAATTCGTCATTTGCGATTGGAGAACTGTGGCGCTGGAATGCGATCCTTCGGATCGACGCGTCCCGTTTCCGGGTTTGCCTCGGTCACGCCATTGCCACTCTCGCGACTGTTTCCCATGTTGACCGGCGGCTCGCGCTGCTCATCGACGCTGCTTTCCTGAAGTTCGTCGCTCTGGGTGTCTTCGTTCAGCGATTTCGGTCGCAGTTTGCCTGAGGCCGGGATCGAGTTCGTAGCCATTGTCGTTTCCTCCGTTGAAATTATTCAACGAGCAGGAACGGCCGCAGTTCCGCCTTTTAGGCGACCAACGGCGTCTCGTACGGAACTCATGTTCGGAATTGTCGTTGATCGGCATCAGTTGAACGGAGCCAAAGCATCCTTCTTTTTTCTTCGAAACGCAGCTCTCATCGTTACTGTGACAGCGGCAACCAGCCTCGCCACGTTTCCTGCCAGCGCTCAGATGCTCGACAAGCTGAAGAGCGAGACGAGCAAGCTGGTCGCTCCGATCACAGGTTCCACCGACAAGCGTCTTGAGCAGGTGGCAAAATTTGACCATCAGGTGACCGGCGTCACTGTCTCAGAGGACGGCCGCATTTTCGTGAACTTCCCGCGCTGGTCAGAAGACGTCCCGGTATCGGTCGCCGAAGTGCAGAAGGACGGCTCGATCAAACCCTATCCGAATGACGAATGGAATTCGTGGCGCAACGCCCGGATGAACGAGGTCACGCCCGGAGAGCATTTCGTCACCGTGCAGAGCGTGGTTGCCGACGGCCGCGGATCGCTCTGGGTCGTCGACGCGGCCGCACCCAATTCCGAAAAGGTCATTAAGGGTGGACCAAAACTCGTTCAGATCGACCTGAAGACAAATGCGGTCAAACGCACTTACGCATTCGGCACCGACGCCGCAGGTCCTGCCAGCTATCTCAACGACGTCCGCATCTCCCCGGACGGCAAGTTCGCCTACATGACAGATTCGGCTCTCCGGGAGCCATCGTTGTCGTGGATCTTGCAAACGGCAAGGCCTGGCGCGCGCTCAGCGACGATGCTTCCACTCAGGCCGACCCCACCGTTGTTGTCCAGACCGATGACAAGCCGCTCAACGCCCGGACGGCCGTGGACCGATGTTCAACGTCGATGGCATCGCCCTGTCGCCGGATGGCAAGCTTCTCTATGTCCAGGCGCTGACTGGGAAGACGCTTTATCGCATCGACACATCAGTTTTGCAAAACCCTGGTGCTACCCCCAACGAGGTTGCCTCGAAAGTCAAGAAGGTCGCGACGACCGAGCCCTCCGACGGGTTCTGGATGGACAAGTCGGGCCGCCTGTTCCTGAGCACGATGCAGAGCGACTCCATCAAGATGCTGACGGCGGACAACAAGCTGGAAACCGTCCTGACGGATTCACGCCTACGCTGGCCGGACACGTTCTCGCAAGGACCCGACGGCGCGATTTATATTACGGCGTCGCATATCCAGGATTCGCCATGGTTCCACACGGGTGACTGGACAGATGACAGCTTCACCCTGTTCAAATTCCAGCCGCCAAAGCAGTAGCGGAGAAGGGGACGAAGTCCTGGTTGTAAGAATACCGCTCTAAGAAATCATCCCACGATGTAGTGCTGTCGACAATAACCTGGCTAGCCCATACCCATGGGAGCGCCATTCGGCATCATGTTAACGTTGAGGTTATGGATGATCATCATCGAGCCCAGAACCACCAGTCCAACCACGAATACGCCGAACGCCAGCGCCAGGACATTGTTCGTGTCCTCGGGGCCGCTCGATATGTGGAGGAAGAACACCAAGTGAACGCCCATCTGGCCGATAGCCAACGCAGCCAACAAGACTGGAACGGCGGGAGCGTACACAAGATCTGTTTGCGCGGCCCAGAACGATGCCACTGTCAACAGGAATGCAAGAAGAAGACCCGCGACATAGCTTTTGATCGCTGCTTTCCCTTTGCCGTGCTCTCCTGGTGATTTCGCTCCATTGTTGCTTTGGCTGCCGGTTGTGTCGGCCATCAGCTTGCTCCCAGGTAGACGATTGTGAAGACCCCCACCCAGACGATGTCGAGCGCGTGCCAGAACAGGCTAAAGCAGAAGAGGCGTCTCAAGACCATGTCTCGCAGCCCAAGGGTTGCAACCTGTGCCATCATGACGATGAGCCACAGCAGTCCTGCGGTCACATGCAGTCCGTGAGTGGCGACCAGGGCAAAGAACGCGGATAGGAACGCACTGTGTGTCGGCCCGGCTCCCCGTGCAACGAGATC
This sequence comes from Rhizobium tumorigenes, assembly GCF_003240565.2. Taxonomy (NCBI): domain Bacteria; kingdom Pseudomonadati; phylum Pseudomonadota; class Alphaproteobacteria; order Hyphomicrobiales; family Rhizobiaceae; genus Arminella; species Arminella tumorigenes. The sequence continues at coordinate 539,176 of NZ_CP117256.1, read as the reverse complement.
GATAAACTCGCTCAGCTCAAGTCCAACGAAACCAATGCCAAGGACAAAGGTCCCGAGTGCCGATAGGTAGATCAGCATCCGCTGCCGGATCTCGACCCCGACGGTCATCAGACCGCAGGTGAAGCTCGACAGAAGGAGACAGGTCGTCTCGATGAACGTATGGGTCCGGCTAAACAGCTCGGGTCCGGTCGGTCCGCCCGCAGTGGACTTCGACAGGACCGCATAGGCGGCGAACAATCCTGCAAAGACGACAATATCGCTTAGAAGGAATAGCCAGAAGCCGAACCGGACGACCATCTCCTTGGAGGCTGGCCCACGCTCGGAGAGTGGGATTTTGGTTTGGTCACCGGTAGCGCTGGCGTCACTCATGCCCGAAGCTCCCACTCGCGGCTAAGTCGTGAGCGGAAATTTCGGTCTCCGTGGACGTCCGCCATGCATAGATGAGGCAGGCCACCACAAGGCCCAGCCCGCCGAAGATTGCCATCCACCAGATGTGCCAGATCATCGCGAACCCCAAGATGACCGCGAAGAAGGAAAGGGTGATGCCGATCATGGTGTTCTGTGGGACTTCGATGGCCTCCACCGGTTCGCTCCGGTCATGGCTATCGCCATCTTGCTTTGTCTTCCAGAAGGCATCCAGGCTCGTCACCTTGGGGAGGACAGCATAGTTCCAGGCTGGAGGCGGGGAGACAGTCGACCATTCGAGCGTGCGGCCGTTCCACGGATCGCCCGTTTCGTCGAGGTTCTGATCGCGGTTCCGGATGCTGACGACGAGCTGGAGGACGGTAAAGACAATCCCGAGCAGGATCAGCACTGCCCCACCGAGGGCAATGATCATCAGTGGCTGCCACGTCGGATCGTCGTAGTGTTGCATGCGCCGTGTCGCGCCCATCAGGCCAAGCAGATAGAGCGGCATAAAGGCCAGATAGAAGCCGACGAACCAGCACCAGAATGCCGCCTTGCCAAGGGGCTCGTTCAGTTTGAAGCCGAAAGCCTTAGGGAACCAGTAGTTATAGCCGGAGAAGGCCCCGAACAGCACGCCGCCTATAATGACATTATGGAAATGCGCGACGAGGAACAGGCTGTTGTGCAGGTTGAAGTCGATCGGCGGGATTGCCAGCAGGACGCCGCTCATTCCGCCGATGACGAAGGTCACCATGAATCCCAGGGCCCAGTAAATCGGAAGCCCGAAATGGATACGCCCGCCATAGAGCGTGAACAGCCAGTTGAAGATTTTGACCCCCGTCGGTATTGCGATGATCATCGTCATGATGCCGAAGAAGGCATTCACGTCGGCTCCAGCGCCCATCGTGAAGAAGTGGTGCAGCCAGACCAAAAACGACAGAATGCAGATCGCCATCGTGGCGGCGACCATCGAGCGGTACCCGAACAGGGACTTGCGCGAGAATGTGGCGATTACCTCCGAGAAGACCCCGAAGGCGGGGAGGATGAGGATATAAACCTCCGGATGTCCCCATGCCCAAATCAGGTTGACGTACATCATCGCGTTGCCGCCGAGGTCGTTGGTAAAGAAGTGGAACCCAAGGTATCGGTCCAACAGGAGCATCGCGAAGGTGGCCGTCAGGATTGGAAAGGCGGCGATGATCAGCAGGTTCGAGGCGAGCGCCGTCCAGCAGAAGATCGGCATGCGCATGTAACCCATGCCGGGAGCCCGCAGCTTCAGGATCGTCGCCGTCAAATTGATCCCGGACAGAAGCGTGCCCAGCCCAGAAATCTGTAGCGCCCACAGGTAGTAGTCGACGCCCACACCCGGAGAGTAGGTCAGCTCCGACAACGGTGGATAGACCAGCCATCCAGTCTTTGCGAACTCCCCGATGACCAGCGACAAATTGATGAGAAGGACGCCAGCGGCCGTCAGCCAGAAACTGACCGAATTCAGGACGGGGAAGGCAACATCCCTGACGCCCAGTTGCAACGGAACCGCAAAGTTCATCAGGCCGACCATGAACGTCATGGCAACGAAGAAGATCATAATCGTCCCGTGGGCCGAAAATATCTGATTATAATGCTCAGGGGGTAGGTACCCTTGCGCCCCGTTTGCCGCCAGGGCCAACTGGGTGCGCATCATGATGGCGTCCACGAAGCCGCGCATCAGCATTACGAAGGCCAGCATGACATACATAACGCCGATCCGCTTGTGATCAACGCTGGTGATCCACTCGTTCCAGAGGTAGGGCCACCAACCTTTGACAGTAACCAGGCCGAGCAAAGCAAGGGCCGTCAGCGAGACGATGCCTGCGGCGATCAGCGGGATAGGTTGATCGAGGGGGATCGCGCTCCAGTCAAGTCTGCCGAGCATCAAGGCATCTCCATCGCTGTCGGGGTCGCCGGGGCCAGATTGGTGGGCTGGAAATTCCCGCCGGATCTCGCGACAATCTTGTCGAACAAACCCTGCTGAACCTTTCCAAAAGTCTGGACGAGCCGTGGCGTGTTGCCTTGCGTCAATTGCGAGTACGCGGGCTCGTCAAGCATGTTGCCATCGGTTCGAGCCTTGTCGGCCCACGTCTTGTACTGGTCCGGCGGCAGGGACTGGACATCGAAGACCATGTCGGAAAACCCTTCGCCGCTAAATTGCGCAGACTGCCCGCGAAATGTGCCCGCGTGGTCGGTCTTGAGGTTTAGCTGGGTCACCATCCCGGCCATCGCGTAGATCTGGCTCCCAAGCTGGGGGATCAGCAGGCTGTTCATCACCGACGCCGAGGTGATGGAGAAATGCAGCGGACGCCCGACTGGTACGACGAGGTGGTTGACCGTCGCCACGCCTTCGTCGGGGTAGACGAACAGCCACTTCCAGTCGAGGGAGATCGCCTGGACATTCAAGGGCCTCTGGTTGGAAGCGATAGGCTTGAAAGGGTCGAGTTCATGGGTCCCAAGCCAGGTGATGCCAGCGAGAAAGAGCACCACCAAAGCCGGGACAGACCAAACGACCAATTCAATATGACCTGAATACGTCCAGTCGGCGCGGTAGTGGGCCTTTTGGTTGCCTTCGCGGAACCACCACGCAAAACCGATCGTCCCCAAAATAACAGGAACGATTACGGCAAGCATGATCGCCGTTGCATCGAAGAGGATTTTGGCCTCGGAGATGGCAATCGGGCCTTCTGGGGCGATGATACCGCTCATGAACACGTATGGATCTCGATCGCTGAAATGATTGGGCCGTTAAAGGCGAAGTACACTGATCGGATCGACTTTCAAGGCGACGGAGTATGGATAAAGTGGAGCGGCGGAACATTGTGCCTAGCGTCGGGTTCTCGTGTTCGAGGGTCCGGGAAGACGCCGTGATCCTGACAGGTCCGGAGGATAAATTGACTAATGAACGTCCCAGGCCGTACCGTCGGATGATCGCGTTCGTCGCGGCGGCACTCATAATCGTATTCGCGCTAGCAGGCTAGTATTCGTACGAGATCCATCCAGGCGACGCGCAGAAGCCAGCAGGGGCTTCCACAACAGCAAATTGAGCAGATGCTCACCGTTCAGGTTCCCTATCTATCGCATCCCAATTAATGGCTTGACGACGTAGATCCGGAACGGAACGGCTCAAAGCTGGTTGTTTGGTAAATCAAGGAAGGGATATCCAATGACCAAGCATGACCAGACGTTGCCACCAAAGCTGTCCCGCAGGGCCATAGTTGGCGGTGCTACTGCAGTCATGGCAACTGTAGCTTTGGCATCACGCCAAACAAACGCAGCGCAACCACCTGCCGCAGTTGCGAATGAGGTCAAAATCAGCAACCCGACAAAGCTCTATCCAAAGCCACCGTTCAAATCGCAGACGCAGCCTTGGCCTGGCCTCGCCAGCAAGATGGACCCCAAGCCAGATCACGGCGAGAGCAGCTACAAAGGATCGGGAAGGCTTGCCGGCCGCAAGGCACTGATCACCGGGGGGGACTCCGGCATGGGGCGTGCGGCAGCCATAGCATTTGCGCGTGAAGGTGCGGATGTGGCGATCAGCTATCTGCCGGATGAAGAGCCTGACGCGCGCGAAGTCATCGAATTGATCAGACAAGAGGGCAGGGTGGCCGTGGCATTGCCCGGCGACATCCGAGACGAAGCTCGTTGCGGCAAGATTGTCGAGGAGGCGGTGCGCCAGCTTGGTGGTCTTGATATCCTCGTCAACAATGCCAGTCGGCAACAACAGCGTCCGTCGCTCCTCGATATATCCAGCGAAGACTTTGATGCAACAATGAAGACTAACCTCTACGCGATGTTTTGGCTGACCAAGGCCGCATTGCCGCATCTGCCTGAAGGATCGGCAATTATACAGACAACGTCGGAACAGGCTTACGACCCATCCGAAGACCTGGTCGATTACGCGATGACGAAGGCTGCGATGATGTCCTTCACCAAGTCGATGGCAAAGCAGCTCGGCCCCAAAGGCATCCGCGTCAATGGCGTCGCCCCTGGGCCGATCTGGACACCGTTGCAGGTGAGTGGCGGCGCCACGCAAGTCAAACTCATGTCCTTTGGTAGCAACACCCCGCTTGGCCGGCCCGGCCAGCCTGCCGAATTGGCGTCGATCTACGTCCAACTCGCCGCTGCCGATGCGAGTTATGCGACAGGTCAGGTTTACGGGGCAGCCGGCGGTAGCGGCCAGCCTTAAGTACGGCACACCGCTCGAGGTAATATAAGTCCTACTCGAACTCGCGCCGGACAAATTCCAAGGTCGCTCGCGTGGAACACCCTCGCTCGCTCCGGATTTAAGTAAGCCTATTCGAATTAAAGGAGGACTATAACTGGACCACACAAACCATGTTCGCCTCAGCACAGCTGATCTTACGCCCGAAATTCTTGAAGGTGCGACCATTTACGGAGCAGACGACCACAAGGTCGGAACGCTTGATCACATCAGCGGGACAAGCCCGAGCGGCAAGGCCGTAATCGATGTAGGCGGTTTCCTTGGCATGGGAGCAAAACACGTTGCAGTCGTTCTCAGTGATCTCGAATCATACGTGATGAGGATGGCGATGTTCATGCTGTCACGACCTGGACCAAGGATCAGCTGAAGGAAATGCCTGAGAATCTCGCTTGAAGGCTCGATTGTAGAAAGACTGAAAAGCCCGGCCCTTGAAGCCGGGCTTTTGCATCTCCATTGGGGAGGCAAAGCCACGTGGTCAACTGGCCGGGAAGCGCAGACGATCTACTACAGTTCGAAATGTCCGAAGACCAGGCGACTGACAGACGCCTTAGATATGATTTTCCGAGAGTCGGGTCGGCCGACATCAGATGGTGGTGGCCACGCCACACCTATGAACGGCGAGATAGTCGCCCCTCTTACGATCCGGCGCTAGCCAGGGGGGCACGCTTGGAGCGAAACGACAAATCCCAGGGCTAGCAATGCGATTGTCCCACAAATTAAATCATGTGCACTTGAAAATATCGCACTCGCGGTATGTACACGCCCCTTGCCCTTGCGAACTTCTGTCATTTCGACAGAATAAAAGCATGAGCAATTGGAAAGGCCTCAAAGAAGTACCGGTCAACGTTGGCGTCGACGTTTGGGCAGTACGAGAGACCATGACAAACGGCGAAAAGCGACTGGAGAACGCAGGTGGTCTGGCGTTCAGACGTTCCGCAAAAGTTGTCCAGAACAGATCAGGTTTTCGAGATGTGGCAAGGGCTATGGGATGATTGGACGCCGACCCATTGGCGGCCAGTGCCGAAAGGGCCGTAATCAACCCACCCTGATCACGAACGAAATCAGAAAGGGCTTGCCGAGGCGCCGGTGCAAACCTAGGCGCACTTGAAAGTATATGCATAAGAAGTCCAGCTTGGTTGAACTGTCCGGGTTTAAGCGCTCTCACCGCGCCCGGGTCCCTTCTTCCGTGATCATTAAATTATATGAAGGCCCAGAAGAAGCGCGCCGATAATGATCGCGACAAAGGCTAAGAGGAACAGGCCGGCTACACCCCCCAGAACACCCGCCACTCCTTTGCCGGCGCGTACCTTCTCGGCTTTTTCCGCGTGAGTATCGGCAGATGGAGTTAGGCTTGGTTCATTTTCGACATTCGACGTCATGTGAAGCTCCTTTGTTTGAGTCACAACACCTAAGTGCGGACCAGGTTCCAAGATCGCCGATTGCCTCGGTTACCTGGCACGCTGATCACGTGTGATGACTTACGCCGTGAATCCTGGCGCGTACGCGATGGTGGTAAAAGCGAGTCCGAGGGTAGCTATTTATGATTAGAGCCCTTTGCTTGACCGAATCTGGAGAGATGTGTGGCGGCACTGCCGCATTTCGCATTATCTTGTGGCCGTCCGTGCTCAGCCACCACATCTGAGGGAGGTATTTCAAATTAAGGTCGAAACCGGTTTTGCTGCTGCGAGTATTTGGCACCAGCCGCTGCGTTCTCAGCACTCGACCGGCAAGAAATAGCGGACGCGATGTCGTCGCCACACTTCGCGGTTCAGGCTTTCTTTTTCAGGGCCAAGCAGTCCAACACGGGTGCGCCATATACGTATGGGACAACCCCTTGCTCCCTTTCCGCGTTTGGCAGGGAGACGCTGCGCGACCTGGCAAACGTCGAGGCACTTGCTGGGGCTACTAAGAAGAAAAAAAGCTGCGGGCGGCCTATGGTTTGAAGGAACAGGTGAATAGCGAGCACGCGGGTGAGGAAGATGCAGCCGAGGAAGCCGGCGGCCGCGGGTTCGGTTTGAGAAGGAGGACGATCCATGAAGGATGCAATATTCGACGAGAGCGACGTGCGCGCGGTGGCGACTGTCGAATCCTTTACGCGTGGCCTAGAGTATTTTCGTCGCGGTGCGGTTTCCAGCTTGGAGCGTCGTGGTGAGCGGACAATTGCCGAGGTCGACGGTAGCGAGCTCTCACCCTATGCCGTCACATTAGAACTTTATGACGGCGGTTTGGGCGCTACGCGTTGTTCCTGCTCGTATGACTGGGGCGGTGCCTGCAAACACATCGTCGCGGTGCTCCTCAAGTATAACGAGGCGCCTAGTGCGGTTCCCCAGCGTCCCTCTCTTGCTGACATGATTAGCGACCTTGATCGACAGGCTTTGGTGGCCCTGTTGGTCAAGAGGGCTGGACAGGATCCTGGGCTGGAACCCTGGCTCGAGGCAGAACTAGAAACCGCAACACCGGGCGTGAGGGGTAAGCTTGCAAGTGCTGTCAATTCGGAGGTCGTCATGCGGCAGGCGGAGCGGCTGTTGTCGGGAGGCTATTCGCGCCGGCGTCGCTGGGACGATGACGTGGGTGCCGTTGATGAAGAAGCCTTCGCAGCGCTGATCGACAACGCAAGGCCGTTCCTCGACATCGGCAAAGGAGGCGATGCTCTGAAGATTTTGGTGCCGCTGATGGAAGCGCTGGTGCCGGCCTGGAGAGAACAGGCTGATTTCGATGAGACGCTGCACGAGTTTTTCTCCCCGCTAGGACAGCTCATCGCCGAGGCAGTCCTCATGTGTGACCTCCCTCCGGAAGAACGCGATGACCTGATGGTCCGGCTCGATGTCTGGCAAGGTATGCTCAACGACTACGGGCTGGATGACTACCTGCAGGTTGCAGTCGATGCCCTCGATCAAGGGTGGGATGAGATCGGTCTTGACGATGCCTTGGCTGGGAGAAGCCGGTCCTGGCCGCCTTCGGGGCGAAGCGATTGGACGACCGAGCGGTTGACGCGAGCGCGGCTGCGTGTCCTCGATATCAGCGGACGGATCGACGCGTTCCTCAATCTTGCCAGCGCAGCAGGCCTCCATGGCGATTATGCCGCCATGTTGGTGCGGCTGGGACGCATCAATGAAGCGGGGGACTATGCACGCAGACGGTTCCGCTCTGGCGAGGAGACGTTCCAGCTTGCGCGCCTGCTCAAGGACGCCGGGCACGGTGATGCGGCGCTAGACCTTGCCGAGTGGGGCGTAAACCTGGCGTGTGAGGGCGACGGTTTCGCGGGGGCGGCCAGCTTGGCCCGTTGGCTGCGAGACAATGCCGGTTTGTTGGGACGAAAGAAGCTGGCGATGGTGGCGGCGCGGCGAGCCTTTGAGGAGAGCCTGTCGTTTGAGGATTTTGAAGTCGCAGCAACGTTGGCTGGGCCAGAGTGGATCGAACTTCGTGGCGCTCTGTTGAGCAGCCTCGCGGCTGCGCGTCATGCCTGGGACAGAACCAGGATCTACCTCAGCGAAGACATGATTGAGGAGGCTATACGGTTCGTCGATCTCGATATCTTGCCGGCAAATCCGTCCGACACGGTTTTGATGAAACTTGCGGACGTCGCGCATGCCACTCATCCGGACTGGGTGATCGAAATCGCCGAACGCATGGCAAGCAGTATCATGGAGGCTGGGCAATCGGGGCAATATGCGTCAGCGGCCCAATGGCTTGAAAAGGCTGCGCTTGCCTACGACGCCGCCGGCCGCTTTGAAGACTGGACCGCGAGGATCGATTTCCTGATTGAAAAGCATCGGCGCAAGCACAAGCTCAGACCGCTACTCGTGGCTTTGCGGTCGCCGTCTGGAACACTTTAAAGATGAAATGGTCGAGTAAAACTATCGCTCAATTTGAGAGGCCAAAAGTCAGTCATTTCGCTTATGCACGAGCAGGCAACGCGTTCGCCAAGTGTTCCATCTGCGGTGCAAAATTCTAATATGACTCAACCAAAGGGTGAACGAACCGGGGCCACGTTTTGAGCCTCTTTGTGGTGATATCCCGATGCGGGATACCAAAATCCCACTCCTTTTGCGGGCGTGGCTTCCCGCTCCCAAGTAAGAACTGTAAATCGGCAGAGGGTCTCGATGCCGGTACGCATTACAAGGCCTAGTCGATTATCAGTCTCTCTTGCTGAAAAACCGCAACTTTAGTGAAAGTGGGTGTCTGAGGTCAAGTAAGGTGGATATTGCTAGTCGGTTGAGGCGCTCTACATGAAAGATTGGGGGACGTCCGCTTGTGGACGTCAGGCACCTACCACTTTGCCTTCTTCGCGCTAACCGAAGCGGCGCGACCCCCGCCTCGCCAAACGAGCAGACGCGTTCATCATAAACGTGCGCAACCCGCGGCGCGCCATCATAATTTATATCAAGCAAAAGGTGATTAGAGCAGGTCCGCCGTTCTTGTCGACCGCTTCGACAGCTCGAGTGGCGCGCCGGCGCGCCCAACTTCGCGTCGCCCGACACCTCACATATCCTACTTCCGCCCAGGTGATTGCCGATAGCTCGCTGCGGGCAGAGTGTAAATCGGCAGGGGGCCTCGATGCTGATACGCATCATAAGGTCCTGTTATTTCTCACGTTGACGGGTTAATCCTATACGCTGAGTCAAATCGCGTTTTTTCCTTGCTGCTGTGATTGGTGTCGTGGACGAGCCAAGCGGAGTGCTTTTCAGCGACGACGCCGAAACCAATCCGGTCAGCCCACGCCACCTTGTCAACAGACGGCGAATGGTCGCCGGGGCACGCGGTCCGGTGCTTCTCAACAAGCCCTTGAGGAGCGCGATCGCGACCTCCTTGGGCATGCCGTGGTCGGCGTTGATCTAACGTTGGACTGGATGCCACAGATGGTAGGCTACAAATTGTAGAAGCAGACTTTCAGGGGCGGGCAAGGGCAGGGGGCGCCCGTCGCCAGCACGCACCAAGCCTCCAGGTAGGCAAAACCAGATGCCAGCGCCCGCATCAAGTTGTCGCCCATGCCTTCGCTGGCCAGGTGCTTGAGCGTCACGACGTCGTCGTGAGGGACGCTACAAGTTGATCGCAACTCGGTGTCCTCGGCCGATTGGATCTTGGAATTATCTTTCACCTAAATGCTCCATAGATCGCAACTTGCGATAGTTCCGGAAATCCCGTATAATCCGGAACAAAGGAGTTCTGTCATGACATCTACTGTTACCGCTGCGGCGGTTTCGAAAAATTTTGGGGCCTACCAGGACGCTGCAGTTCGCGAGCCCGTCATTATCACCAAAAACGGCCGTCCGCGTACAGTGCTGATCGCCTATGAGGACTATGTCCGGCTGGCGAAGCGTGATCGTCGTGTAGAACTCTCACCGGACCTCAGTGAGGATGACCTCGCTGCCATTGAAGCATCGCAGATGGAACCGGGGCTGGATCATCTCAATGCCGAACTGTTGACGGAAAAGCATGCTGCCGACTGAACCCAGGGTTGGCTGGCTGTTTCGATATTCGTATCTCTGGCATTGGCAGCATCTCGAAGGCCGTGAGGAAGGCGATAAGGACCGGCCCGTCCTGGTTCTGGCAATCGTCGCCACGTTGGAAGACGGAACGCCGGCGGTGCGGGTTTTGCCAATCACACATTCGCCGCCATCCGATCCACAAGATGCTGTCGAAATCCCGGCCGCCACCAAGCGTCGCCTCGAGCTCGACGATGAGCGCTCCTGGATTGTTCTGACCGAAAGCAACCGCTTTGTCTGGCCTGGACCGGACGTCAGGCCGATCGACCAAGAAAGCGGCTACTACGGGGCATTGCCACCGGCGCTGTTTGAAGAGATCAAACGCCGGTTCGTCGAATTGGCGCGGGCACAGCGCCACCGTGCTACGGCCCGAAGCGAGTAGCTGCTGCACGGCCACGCGCACATTGCAGAGTTTTCGTGTCTCGCATTACATTTTTTCTGTGATCCGGCAGACAGAAGTGAGCCGCATCAACGTGCGGAATAATAAGTGTTTATCATTCGTATTGGCATGGACCCCTCGCTTATTGCACCCGATATCGAACTCCATCTTTTGGCGAAACAGATCATTACAAGCGGAGATTGGAAGAGGGTTTCCAACAGGAAGCACAATTCCCGGGACAGAAAGATGGGTCATCTTATGAACCAGGCCGAAGCGATGCGTCTCTCGGCTCATCTGCGGATTTTGCAAGCGGTCAGCCGGAGCATTCAGCCGATCACGAGGGGGAGTTACCCCCCCTCGTTCGGCATTTGTTACAGACCCGATAGGATCTGTGTTGATTCCACTTTCACCGCCTGCAGCTCGTTCGGTTCTATGCCGAGCAGTTTCAATACGGACGGGGCCAACTGCACCAGGCTTGCCGGCGATGTGATTGTGCGAGCTTGTGCATGCGGCTGAGCCACAACGAGCGCCACGTTGGTATCCTCCACCGAGAAGCCACCGTGATCCGCGCCGCGTGTCGTCATGCTCTTTCCGGCATAGACGGTTCCGTGGTTCACCAACCCGATGATGTCGGGGGCGGTAGGATCCGTCCGTGAATCGCCAACCACCGAGGCCAGCGCGTCACCGTATAGGATCTGCCCGAGGCCCAGTTCCGGATGTGCCCGCATCAGCTTGGCAACGGCCTCTGTCTCGCTGTGATCCTTCAACCAGACCAACATCACGTCGTCCTGAATGTTGGCGCCCATCTTGTCGCCGATCAATCCCTTGAGCAGAGACGTACTGACCGTCTTCAATTCAGAGCGAGCGATCGGCATCTGCCCGTGCTTCGCTGTAAGGATAATAGTCGTGGTATCGGTGAGGTTCTCGCTCTTCAGCGTCTCGATGACAGTCTGCAAGGATGCGTCGGTGTGCTTGAGTGCCTCGGCAATGAGCGGACCTGGTGTCGCGTTGCTGTCGAGATATCCGCCTTCCGGCAGTTTCTGGGCGATATTGAGGGCCTGAATATTGAGGCCGAACAGTGCGGGGACACCGACCTTGTTCTTGCCGGTGTGGTCGAAGCCACGAATCTCGTTTTTTAGTGCTTCAGTCTTTGTGTCGTCATACGCCATGATGGCGGGAAGCGTCACCTCGATGCCATGAATTTCCGGGAGATAAAGGTCGTCGACTCCGGTGCCTGACGGTCCATTGATGACTTCGTAGGCCGGGTGTTTGTCCATCCAGGCTGTCCGCATTCCATGGCTTTTAACCACTTCGAACACGGTATTCACGCGCACTTCGTCATGGGGGTAGACCGGCGCGCATTTCTTGGCGGGATCACGCGGAAGTTTGGCGACATCGATTGGGGATCCGCCATTCTTGGAAGCACCGCCATCGACGGCGTTCGGATCGGCATCGACGGACTCGTCGAGAATGACATGTGCGCCCAGCACGGAACAGTCAGATCCTGCGGGTGAAAGATTGCGGGCATAGAATTCAGGATAGTAGATGCCCGTCGTGCGCGGCGTGCCGCCGGTCATCATGCTGACGACGGATGTCAGCGAATCCGAGGGTACAGCGGTCGAGGCGTTGGTATAGGTCGTGCCCATCGACGTGAGCTTGGCCATCGCAGATGCGGGATTCTGCTTCACATATCGGGCCAGGTCGACTGCATGAAGGCCATCGATGCTGATGATGAGCACATGCTGGGAGGAAGCCGGCGTCGCCGCTTGGAGCGGCATGGGCTGCGTTGCGAGTGCGGTTCCAAAGCAAAGAGATAAAGTGAGGGGGCGGAATGAACGAAACATAAATTGGTCCCTTGTGATGGCCGTGCGCCCGGATCGACGCAGGGTTTGCCTACCGCGCGCACATAACAAGCCTATGAAGCGTTGCATTGGCTGTGATGATAGTGATACAACTAGATGTAACACTCGTTACAATAGGTTCCTATGACATCTCTCACTTGGCTTCTCCTAACCTATAAGGTTCCTTCCGAACCGTCGCGTTACCGCGTCAGCTTTTGGCGCCGGCTTAAAGGCATGGGCGCGGTTTATCTTCAAAACGGCGTTTGCCTTCTGCCGAAGACCGACGAGCATGTCCGTCACATCAAGCTCTTGGAAAACGAGCTCGCGCAGATCCAGGGCGAAGCTGTCATCCTGGAAACCATCGCCCTTGATAAATCGCAAGAAGATAAGGTTGTAGGCCGCTTTAAAGCCGACCGTGACGAACAATATCGGGAATTCCTCGGCAAATGCACCGACTTCGATGCGGAAATAGCCAAGGAAACAGCCGATGGCCATTTCACCTATGCTGAGCTGGAGGAGAATGATGCCGATCTGAAGAAACTCCAGACTTGGCTGGAAAAAATCAGAAAGCTCGACTTCTACGGTGCGGATTTGGCTGCAGAGGCCGAGCGGCGGCTCGCCGAATGTGAAGCGCTATTGGATAGCTATGCGCGCCAGGTTTACGACGCGCAGGATGAGAACCGGTGAGGAAAAAATCAGCGCCCCATGGTCAGGCAGCGACCCAACGGACCGATGTCGACCTTGCAAGGATCGTCAGATGGGTTGCGGCGCTCAACATCGGTTACTTCGGGATCGAATTCGGCGTGGCCCTTTCCATTGGATCAGTTTCCCTCTTCGCTGACAGCTTGGACTTCCTTGAGGACGCCTCGGTCAATCTGCTGATTTTGATTGGGCTGGGTTGGAGCGTTCGAAATCGTGCCAGGCTCGGAATGCTGCTGGCGGCACTTTTGATGGTGCCAGGGCTGGCAACACTATGGACCGCTTGGAGCAAGCTCCACTCTCTTTCACCGCCTGACCCGCTGTCCCTGACCGTGACGGGCGCTGGCGCTTTGATCGTCAACCTCCTCTGCGCTTTCCTTCTAGCACCGTACCTAAGTCATGGCGGCAGTCTCACCAAGGCAGCCTTTTTGTCTGCGCGAAACGATGCGATCGCCAACATTGGAATCGTCGTAGCAGGGCTCATAACTGCGTTCCTGTGGTCGTCGGCGTGGCCAGATCTCATCGTTGGGATTGGCATTGCCGCAATGAACGCTGATGCCGCTCGGCAGGTCTTCAAAGCCGCCAAGGAAGAACACCGTTTCAATGTTGGGGCATAGCCAACAAAGCCTCGGGCCAATTCAGGCAGGTTTTGCCCATCCATATAGGCTACAAGTTCTGCTTGCTATGAATGTAAAAGCGAAAAGGGTCCCGGTACCGGTACGTATAATTGGCCGGTAATTTCTTGTGTGTCTTGGGGTGCTTTTTCAACGTTGAATTACTTGCCATGCACTTCGCCAGGTATCCACACGAGGACATTGAAACCTACCGCACTGTCGAAGTTCGCCTCGGCCAGAAGAGCGCTCCCATGTGTTTCCATAAACCAGCGAGCAACATCGGCGTTATAGAAGGCGGCGACAACTTCCCCAATGGTCGTTCTGGAGGCTTGCAGCATGTCTGCGTGTGACAGCGACGCCGTATTCAGCTGGATTAGTTTGCGCTGTGCCGGTTGGCCGCCATCTGAGATCGCAACACTTAACCGGCCCTTGGCATAGCTCTTCACACGCACGCGCAGCCGGGGAGGGCGGTCCGCATCGAACGCGACGTCAATGGCGGCAAGTCGTGCGACTATCTCCTCTTCGGTGATCTGCACATGGGGCATGACATCCCCGGAAGAGACAAGCTGGTCGTTGAATTTATGGCGAGTGACCTCTTCGGAATGGATCGAATATGCGAGATGCTTGCCCGCCAGCCCCTTTAGCCATCTGGAGCGCTGCGCGATCGCCATGGATTTGGCGACCTCTTCTCCATATCGACCGACGGGGAAGGTTTCCCTCTTCTGTCCTTCCTTCGTCAGCAACGTGGCTTGCCATGCATCGCCGCTCTCTGTCTCGACACGCCGTACGCCGGAAATCCCGCTGTGGTTATTCCTGCGGATCTGGACTGCCTGCTCGTGATTGGTGGGCGGCGGCACGGCCGAGATGATGGCGTCACGATAGGCACGCGCTCGCTCATAACTTGCCTCAGATGAGCCGTAGATGCTGTCCTTGAATAGTCTTACGATCTTATGGCCGCGTCGGCGCAGGGCGACGGACCATCCGGCACCGCGGTTTTTGTTGGCTGGCTCGCGGGTGAGACCATAAGTATCCGCATCGTCCTGTTGCTTCTCAGGTGTCGTGGGGTTTTCGCTCGAGGCCAAGGATTGTCCATCTATCATTAGATCCGCGATCTGTGTGGAGCGCGTCCTGTGTCCGAATGAGACACTAGACTAGCCTCAGATCACGCCGAGTGTAAGCGCCAGAAAGCCCGCTGTCTTGATGCGTGCTAATTTTGCCCACATTTTCAGAGTCTAGGCTGCCGCAGAAAGCCTTGGTGAGCGACACCAGCATTTTAGGGGTTGACCCAGAAGGCCCGCCGACTATTTTTTACTTACAAACTTGACGTGCATTTTCATGCATCAATCGGTTTCCGGTGGTGCCATTCTGGTTTCGAGACGTGTTGAGGCCCTCATGGACAATGGCGTTTCCAATGCCGCCGATTTCATCCAGGCAAACCGTATCCTGAAGATCGTCTCGCCGCTCGGCGAAGACCAGCTTCTGCCGGAGCGCGCGGTGATCCACGAAGGCATATCGGCGCTGTTCGAGATCCGCATCTCGGCGCGCTCTAAGAAAGAGCAGGTAAAGCCTGAGGATCTGATCGGCCGGTTGATGGATGTGTCCGTCGAGGTGGAGCAGGGGGATGGTGAGGAGGGCAGTGCGGTGCGTCGGCCTTTCAACGGCCTCGTCACCGAACTCAACGAGGGGCCGCCGATCACCCGCGGCCTGCGTGCCTATTCGATGGTACTTCGGCCGCAGATGTGGCTTCTGTCGCAACGCTCCGACTGCCGCATCTGGATGGACAAGACGTCGGTCGACATCGTCGAGACGCTGTTTTCCGAGCACGGCATTCCCGCCCCCGATACCTCAGGGATTGTTTCTCCGCCACCACCCCAGCATTATTCTGTTCAGTGGAACGAGACCGATCTAGCCTATCTCACTCGCCGTTTCGAGGAAGACGGGCTATTTTACTGGTTCTCCCACGAGGACGGCAAGCACCGGCTGCATGTGGCCGACAGCGCCAGCGGCTGGCTCGGCCCTTCACCGTCGGCGAGGGGAGAGACGAAAGTGCGCTTGGCCCAGGGTTCGTCGGATCGCAACCACATCAACGACTGGGCACGCCGCTTCTCCTATGTGCCGGGCCAGCGCGCCGGCGCCGACTGGAATTTCGAGACGCCGCGCATGGTCCCGGGCACGATGACGCCGTCGCTGGTGCAGATGCCGGATGCGATCAAGCGCGAGCTTTACGAATACCCGGCCCGCATCTCCTCGGTGGCCGAGGCAGAGCGGGCCGAAAAACTGCGGATGCAGTCCTCGGAGGCCGACCACGACCGTGTCTTCGGCGCCTCGACCTCGCGCATCCTCGAAGCCGGTCGCCGGTTTACTCCTTACGAAGTCGCCCACCCCGACCATGCCTACGAGGAACACGTGATCGTCCGGGCGGTCTACGAGGTCGTCGACCGCTCCTACGAGACCAACACCAACGAGCCCGAATATACCAACCGCTTCGAGGCAATCCCGTCACGCGTGCCGATGACCCCGCACCGCGACACCAAGCGCCCGCGCATCGAGGGCGCGCAGGTGGCGATCGTGGCGGGTCCTGAGGGCGAGGAGATCCACCCGGACCAATACGGCCGCATCAAGGTGTGGTTCCCCTGGGATCGCCGGGCAAAGAAGGATGGCTCGGACACCACATGGGTGCGGGTCGCCCAATCCTGGGCCGGCTCCACCTGGGGCGGCCAGATCATCCCGCGCATCGGCATGGAAGTCATGGTCGCTTTCGTCGACGGCGATCCGGATCGTCCGCTGGTGACGGGGGTGGTGCCCAATCCGGCGAATGGCGTGCCTTATGATTTGCCGGCAAACAAGACCCGCACGGTGATGCGCTCCAACACGCATAAGGGCCAAGGCTTTAACGAACTTTCGTTCGAGGACGAGGCGGGCAGGGAGAACATGTTTTTCCACGCCCAGAAGGACCAGACGACGCGGGTGCTGAACGATCGCACCAAGCGCGTCGACCGCCACGAGGTCGCCTCGGTTGGCGGCAACCGTGCGGTGGAAGTCTCCGGCAACCAGAAGCACGAGATCGGCGGTTCGGTGAATACGGTGGTCGGTGGCACAGGGCCGATGGCTATGCTGGCGATGGCCGGCGTCCAGGCGCTGTCCGGCCAGACTGCAGACCTGCTCTCCCAGGCAGCTCAGATCGCCGGTGGCGGGGGGGGCCGGGCTCGCGGGCTTCGCAACCACGCTCGCCTCCTCGGCATTGGGCTTTCTCGGCGCAGGCGGTCTCGGCAGCCGCGAAGGCGTCGTCGCCGGCCCGAGCCCCCGCGCGGACGCCGGTACAGCGCTTGCCGGCTCCGGCACCGGCGTCGGCGACGCTGCCTCCAGCCTCTTCCCGATGCCCGGAATCATGAACACCATTGTCGGCGCGTTTCAGTCGACAAGTGTCGGTGTCGCCAAGGCCGAGCAGATCGGTGTGAGCAAGGTAGTGAACGTCGGGCAGACATCATTGGAGAGCGTTGGCAAGTTCAAGAAGGTCATTGTTGGAGAGGAGTTTGTCATCGAGTGCGGTGCATCGAAATTCATCATGCGCAAGGACGGTACCGTGATTATCCTCGGTACGCATTTCAACTTTACAGCCTCTGGTCCGACGCAAATCAATGGCTCTGTCGTGGATCTCAACAAGCCTGGCGGCGGTTTGTCGGAGGCTTCTCCCACTTTGGCTGATTCCGCTGCCAAGGGATGACATCTGATGTCGGTTGAAAATCATACGCCTTTTCCAGCTCTCGCCTTTCGTCAATATAATCTCGTGGGCGAACTTATGGGCGTGGTTGTGGCGCGCGGAACGTTCAAGCTGGCGGTCAGCGGCCCGCTCGCTTTGGACGATAAGCAACGTCCGCTTGTCATGTCTGATACTTATGATGGCGATCCACACAAGTCGCCGCAGATGGCCTGCACAGACCTAGCGCCTTTCAAGCCGGGCACCGACGTGACCTTCATCGGGGCGGCCTTTCCGCCTGACGGACAAGCCTCGTCCTCATGGACCTGCGGCATCAAGGTCGGCCCCGTGGGACGGCGGTTGCGTGTTCATGGACCTCGCGTCTGGCGGGCACGGACCCGTAAGGCCTGGCGCGGCCTTATTGATCGCGACAAGGAAGAAAGGCTGGACGGCTGGGATTTGACCGAGGGTAAGGCGGTTGACTATGTCCCGATCGACTGGCGATTGGCATTCGGCGGGCGGAGCGAGGGTGGTGAAGTTTGCGAGCGCAACCCTGTCGGCATCGGCATAGTCGATGAAGATCGCTTCCGTGAACAGCGGGAGTGGCCCGCTCCGCAGATAGAAGATGCAGATCAACCGATCCGTAATGTCAAAGACCGCTTGGCACCTGCCGGTCTAGGGCCGATATCGCCCTTCTGGAAGGATCGCTTATCTCGTGCTGGCACCTATGACGATGTCTGGCTTAAGGAACGGCATCCGCTCTTGCCCACAGATTTCGATTTTTCCTTCTGGCAGGCCGCTCCGACGGGCCTGGTGAGCCAGACCCATTTCATTGGTGATGAGGCATTCGAGCTGGATCATCTTCTGCCGGGACGCGAAGTACTTCGCGGACGCCTCCCCGACATCAGGCTGCAGATAGATGTCGATCAGGGAAACGGCCCCTTGAAAGGCCCCATGGTGCTCGACGGCGTTCATTTTGATCTGCGCCCGGGCGTCGGCCGTGTGTTCCTCACATGGCGCTGCGGATTTCCCTGGCCAGAGCGGACCGGCCTACCGAAAATGAGCATTGTCGATATGCCGGAGGGTGTGGCCTGATGGCAGACGATGAGGACTCGCCGGCGACGCCAGATCCGGAGCCCATAGAATGGGTCCGCATCGACACAAATGCCGATCGATGGAAGCAGTTTCCAGGGCAGGTCGAACAGAAAGCCGACACGCCGCCGCCTACGGCGGCTAATCCTCCTCCGCCGGAGTTCATACCGAGCGATAGTATGGCACTCGCAATCTGCCTGTCGCCGGACGTCTGTAAGTCGCCGGAGAACCCCGTGCCGTATATGTCATGGGGCAAGGCTTCTGACAGTTTGAACTACTCTCCTGATGTGCGCTCGAACGGGTTGTTCATCAAGCGCCAGGACTCCAAATTTTCTTGCTGTTACGGGGATGAGCCAGGCGTCGGCCTCGGGTGTAAGTCACAAACCGTCGGCGACGTAGTTGAGCCGGTAACCTCTTCGGGAATAGTTCGCGCAAACGGCATCTGGGTGCAAAGGCACAACGATCGCTGCACGCTAAATAACGGTAACACTGAAGGTGAATATGTCCATGTGAAGTCAACAGATGTTCACGCTGCCCCAAGTTCGACAGATCATCAGGACAAGGCTTGGTACGAGAAAGCTTGGGAATGGTCCGGCGACAAGCTTTCTCAAGCCAATAAAGCAGTCTGGGATTTCGACAATAGCCACTACAAAGTCGTAACCCGAGGTATTGCCGCTGTCGGTGTGGTCGGTTCCGCCTTCGAAGGAGCAGCAGGGTTGGCACTGGCTACTGGGGGTGGTGCGGCCAGTGCAACTGGAGTGGGGGCTGCTCCAGGAATACCAGCCATGGCTGGTGGAGCGTTGCTTGTCGGAAACGCCGTGGACAATGGCCAGGCGAATTTAAAGACCCTGTGGACGGGCGAGTTTCAGCAAACCAACTTACAGAAAATTGCCGGCAGTGCCGCACGTGCAGCGGGGGCATCTCCTGAAACGGCTGAAGGGGTAGAAAATGTAACCGGAATGACGCAAGCGATTGGCGGTGGCTTTGGCGCAGCGGCTGCCACGATGAAAACGGCGGCTGAAGGTGCGCATGTAGCCTCGACTATCGGACGAACAGAAGCACGGACGGAAGGTAGTCAAGCCGCAGAGGATGCGGCCAAGACGGCAAAATCTGAGGTTGATGGCTCCCAAGGGGCCAGAAGTACGAAGGAAGAGCTGGAGCCACCCAAGAAAAAGCTAACGAAGGAGGAATACAAAAAGCTAAGGAGCAAAACGCCAAATCAACGGATTCGCGATGCCGTCAATGAAAGTCAGCCAAAAGCAACGCCGGAAAACCCGGTCGATGATCCGTGGCTGCCAGGGAAGCAGCGCACCCAGTCGCTAGAGGCGGACCATATCGTTTCGATGAAGGAAATTACGCAGATGGATGGGTTTGCTGATCTATCTCCTGAAAATCAGCTTAAGGTTTTGAATAACCCAGATAATTTCACTGGCCTTAGTAAGTCAGCCAATGCATCGAAAGGCGCAAAATCATTTGAAGATTGGACAACTTACGGTCAGGGTGGCGATCAGATCACCGTCAACACCAAGCTCCGCCAACAAATGATTGACCGGTCGACTACGTTGCGACCTCAGTTGCAACAACAGATAAATGAGCTAAACTCAACACAACGATAGTGTACGCAGGAAAATGTAATGAACGAAGCCTACATTTCCAAATTCTTGACTGGAAATTTTTCTATCGTCACCACTCATTCGGCGGTCGGTGCACTTCCCAGCCTTTGGGCGCCGTTGGCTGACGGCGATCAGACCAGGCGGATTGCCGCTTTTGAAATGCTGGCGGATCAGGTTTTTTCCCTCATGCCGGAGACACTTGCCACGCTTGGCGAAACAACAAAGGATGCCTATCTCGTAAAGTTGGATATAGATCTCATGCTAGTGGTCGACCGCCTTCTAGATGGAGATATGGTGTCCTACAGGGGCTTCTTGCCTAGAGCAGCTTCCCGGTTTGGTGGCAGCATTGGTAAATTCTATAATTTAATGGATGGATTTTGTGATTTCCACTCGATGGGCGGTCTGTTGCCGGAACGAGATATCCGTCCAATCGGTCGGGACGGCAACGAATATCTAACCGAGCCGTCATTAAGTGAGTTTAACAATCATAAGTCGAAAGACTATCTGAATGTTTTTAACAGCGGTGGCAAAGGCCAAGGCTATGTGAGCCTTAGCAGCACCTTCGGCGAAAACCCAGACGCCATGTTGCTCTGGGTTGATGATGACGAGCCGTTGGTTGGTATGGATTTCTGGGACCTCTTTGACAGTTGGACGGCGATCGCCATGAGCAACGATTAGGCACGGAATGCGATTACTATCAAGCATGGGTCGAGCTGAAGACATCCAGGGCCTGAAAGCAGCCTTAGCTTTTCGGCGGTTTTGCAAAAACTTCCAACATTAAACGGTCTGCTTCACGGCACACTACAGCTAAACGCTCTGGCCACGGATTGAAACGAAGGCCCAATAAGAGCGCCAGTTGTGGGCAATAGACTTTACCCCATGCCCGAACCCCGTCAGTGCAGGGATCAATTCTCAAAATGGATTAATTCAGCGGTGCAACGTCACCAGACAAGCTAAGTGGCCATTTTTCAGCGAAAGTGACGTTATGGAAAATTTGAAGCGCTTATTTTTATATAAGGAACGACAAGACTTGCCCGAGTCATTGGCGGCTCCGAGTATTGAAGACAATATGAATGCAATGCCCGTCAGGCTTGCTAAAGAAGTTGCTGCTTACCTAAAACAGGGACTGATTCTCATCGAATTTGTAAGCCCCACGCGCGACCCATACAGTCAGCACGATATGGTGAGAAACGTTGTTTTTTCAGATGGCGTATATTTTTGGGACGGAGTGATATTACATTGGGTTGAGAAGTACAGAGTACGACTGCCAGAGGAATTCATGGCGCATTTTTATGCTGCTACGGCTCATCCGATTGCTGTCAATGACTCAGACATACCAAAGTTGATTGCGGCCTTTAAAACTGCTGATCCGCTTATGGCCCTTGCGCCTGAGAAAGAGCAGTTCAGTTCTCGTGACGTCACTTGAGATTTTTGTTTTATTGCATGATTTTTGGGTCGGATTGGGGTCGGAGCAAGAATTACTCCAAATCGTACGCCGCCTTTATCAACCAAAAACAGCTACGAAAGTTTTGATTGTGTGCCTCCTACAGCAGTTTGGCGGCCCGTCCGGTGCGCCGGGTCGCATTGTTGTAATAGCTGGACGCCTGTTGGACCGAGCGGTGCCGAGACTGTTCCATGGCTTCAGGAAGGGGAACGCCACGATTGGCCGCCTCGGTCAGATAGCCTGATCGCAAGCCGTGCGCCGAAAACTCCCCAGCCTCCAGCCCGGCCAGCGCGGCCCGATGCTTGACAATATCATTGACGGCCTTCGGATCGAGCGCCCTGCGGGACACATTGCCCCAGCGATCAATCGCCCGAAACACACTGCCGCTGTCGATCCTGGCAGCCTTGAGCCAGGCGTTCAGCGCATCGACCGGCCGGCCGGTGAGGTACACGACCTCCTCGGTGTCGGCACTGCTGGTCTTGGTACGTCTAAGATGGATGGAGAGCGACAGGAGGGGAGGGGCACCTTCAACGGCGATTGAAGGCTCAACGGTGAACTGTTCCCGCCGCAGTCCGGCGATTTCGCTGCGACGACGGCCGCCGGAGGCAAAGGCCACCATCAGGATTGCCCGATCGCGGACGTCGCGAAGGCTTGTGCTGCGACAGGTGCCGAGCAGTTTTGCCAGCACATCTGATGTAACGGCCTGAGCACTCTTGCGTTTTCTTGGTCGTGGGTTGGCGCGAACAGCCAGTCGAATGGCCGATTTCAGGGAAGGGGAGGCGAAGACACCATTCAACCCGCGCCATTTTGTCAGTGTCGACCATGTGGCAAGCCGTCTGCGAACGGTATCGGGCGCATGCGGTCCCGCCACTCTAAGAAGGCCCTGGCTGCGAAGGATTTCTTCTACGATGATCGGCATGCCATGCTGTGGATCAGTCAGTCTCTTTTCCGGATCCCAGAGATGATGGGCCACGAACTTCAGGAGCAGCGCCTCAGGGGCCGGCCAAGGGAGGGATTTGCCGGTGGCAGCAAGCGACCAGGCCTGCAGGTAGGCGAGATCCGATGTGAGAGCGCGCAAAGAATTGGCACCCATGCCCTCATTGACCAGATGACGAAGGGTTTTGACGTCCTCGTCCGACAGGATTTCAGCGAGTTCGTCCCGTCGCCCCATCGGCAGGACGGCGGCGATCGTGTCGAGCTCTTCGAGCCGGCGGTTCAGGGCCTTGTCGCTTGATCCGCTCATGCCGTCGATGACGCCGAATGTAATTTCAGGTCAGATTGCCAAAAGTCCCGCCCCTTGAACAAGAGGGGCGCCTTAGCCACCGCAGACACCGCATAGGAGAAGCAGTCACCCATGTTCAGGCTCGCTGGATGGTGCCCCTTTCCGAACCGCTCGAACGCGAGCTCTGCGGCATGGTAGTGGCGCTCACCAAACGCGACGGCGGTGACATTGGGCAGCACGACCAACTGGGCGATGACGGCCGCAGCACCTGGAAAGCGCTTTCCCGTCAACACCATCCGGGCCTCGAGAACGGTTGGCCAACCCACGAGGACTTCTTCGCGGCTTATAAGGGCGTGGAAAAGTTCGGCCTCAGGCTCGCCCAGCGCGGTGGCCACGATCGCTGACGTATCGAGAGCAATCATTTAGGCAGGCCGTTTTCGTCATAGAGATCATCATGAGCCGACGTCGTGCCTGACGGCACCGAGCGGCGGCCTTCCGCCATCAGGTCCCAAAGGATATCGGCCGGCGTCTTTGCTTGTTTTTCACGCAGTTCCTGGTCGTAGAGCTCAAGCGCTTGCTCGACGAGCCTGTTGATAGGCTGGCCGGTCCGTCGGGCCAGCGCATGGGCCAGGTCACGCGCCTTGGCACTGCGGATGGAAAGCTGTGGTTCGGACATGGTGATCCTCGATGAATGTCGACGTAAACATAGCGTTTGCCGGTCGAGATGGCAACAATCGCATCCAAGATGGCTCACCTCCGATAAGGAGTTCACACCAAAAACTTATGCGCCGTAGTCGAGTGAGTTTTGCTTGTAGTGATAGAGCTTCGGAGAAGCTGGCTCCTTCCAGACAGAGCGATGAAATGCCGAGCAGACTAGGCGGTGACGAGAGCCAGCTCACGCGCCCCGCTTAGAGACGCCGGGCGCTCGAATCCGCTCATTTAACGGCCGACACCCATAAAAAAGGCGATCGGCCGCACGCACGCAGGCCGGTCAATGCTGCCCCATTCGATCAATCATACGCTTGACCTTACTCTGGGAGATATGCCTTGCCGCCAATTGCGATGATTTCTTCCTCGCTGAGTGACCGATGCCAGTGGGAGTACAGGAGGAAGCGGTCTCTCGGCAGCCCGACTTCTGTTTTCAGATACCGATGGATGGCGCTGAACGCCTTATGTTCGCATCCACCCCATACGAAGGTCCTGTCCGCATTGTCGGGCCACTCTACCCTTCGTAGGGCATCCTGCAGCAAGGTCGTCGTGCCGGGGCCGGCGCCGTTCCTGTGCAGCCAGACGATCGACATCCCCTCGGGATAGCGCATCGGCAATTCGTCGGCATCGGAATCCACCTCTATGAATGCAAGGCCGGTTGCCGTGGCAGGCAGGGTTTCAACGATCCGGGCAACCCCCGGCAATCCTGTTTCATCCGCGATCAGCACATAGAACCCGGCATCTTTCGGCCCGTGCGCGGCCGGACCCAGAATGCCGACGACGTCGCCCTGTCTGGCGTCCATGGCCCATTGCGTTGCGGGGCCGGGGTTTGAGTGAAGGGCGAAGTCGACGGCGATTTCCCGCCGGGCGGCATGGATATGCCGGATGGTGTAGACGCGCGTCGGCACCGCGCCGGCGTCCGGCCAGACAACATGGCCGCGGTGATCGAGCATGGGCCACAGGGGCTCGCTGATGCCGCGGGGCTGAAAAATAAGTCGACAGTGCAACTGATCGGAGCGATCGTAGCGCTCCAGATTTTCGCCGCGAAACGTCATGCGGCGGAGGCGAGGAGCAATGTCCTCGATCGACGTCACCTGCAGAATCCGTAGATCGTCGGGCAAAGCAGGCTCCGCATGATCGCCCTCCCATAGAATGTCCATCGTCTCGCGGGCGGCGATGAAGCCGATCGGCCCGACCAGCGCATGTTTCACCCGGTTGAGACCGCCGGCGTCCGGAGCCTCGGCCGTCAGCCGGAAGCCGTCCTCGAGGACTTCGAGCGTGGCATGGCCGAAAGACGACCGGAAATGATGTATCCCCGCCGCCGCCTCCACGACCATGTCGTGGGTGGCGATCGACTCAAGGATCGGATCCACGTACGCGTCGATCCCGGGAAATCGCACCACGGCGGTGGCTCTATATGTCTTCAACGAAGTCGGTAACATCCGGACTGGCTCCATAGGCTTATATCGAGGCCCACAAAGGTCCCTCGATCGGAAAGGCCGCGAACTGGGTGTTGATGCTGTCGAGGATCGCCGCTGGGTCGAGGTCGGCGCATTCTTCGGGATGAAGCCATTGCGCCGCTTGCGCCACGAACAGGATGTTGAGAGGCAGATTGGTGATCAGTCCGGTCCAGATCCCGTGCACGCGCCTCGCGAGAACGCTTGGCAAGGCATCGAAGCCGGGCCGGCCGTCGATCAGGCGCTGCAATCCCCCCTGGCCCAGCTTGGGGTCGATCGCCGGACCGATCGCAGGTCGGCTGCCGGACGCCCACCCGCCGCCTGAGGCGATGTAGACGTCGAAGCTGGTGGATAGCAGGTATTCGAGCGACAGCTTCTGAAACCACGGCGCGGTGATGCCTGGCAGCGGCGCACCGCCGGCCAAGGCCAGCAATTCGCCCCAGACCTTGCGCCCCGCGGCCCAGCAGCAATCATCGAGCGTGGACTGGACTTCGAGATAGGTCGTCACGGCCGGTTTGCGGGAAACCCGTGCGGCGATGCCTGCCATCTGCCGTCTCACGAAGGCTGTGAACGCGTCCGCCTTCGCCGTTTTACCGAGAAGGGTGCCCCACATTCGCATCGAGATTTCGAGTTGTGCGATCGGATCGGGCGATTGGCCATCGGCCGGTCCGTTGCTCGAGGCATCGCTGAAAACGACGGGAATATCGAGCAGCTTCAGACGCTCCAGCAGCGGATTCCCATCACCACCCGGCGTCATGAACTCCGTGGTGACGATGAGGTCGGGCATGAGGCCAATTACGCCTTCCAGCGACACGGTGTCGGGCCCCTGCTTGCCGACCTCCGCCAGCGCGTGATTGTTCCGCAGTCGCGTTTCCAGGATCTTGCTGTCGATCCTGTCGACGGCCGCCCAACCCACGACGAGCGCTGCGGGATCTGGATGGAGGAGCGACATTGTCAGCAGATCGTGGCCTTCCAGCAAAATGATACGTCTGGGCGGCGCCGGGAGATGCACCGTGCGCCCGGCTATGTCGACGACCGTGACCGGTTCCGCCGCCAGGAGCGGCCTTGCGCCCAGCAGGATGCCGCCGGCGGCGATGGAGGCGCAGAATTGACGTCTATCGATCTTCAACGTTCGTCACCACTTGTACTTCAGGCCCGCGAGAAGCGTTCTTCCGTTTCCGTACTGGCAATAATATTCGGAACTGCAGGAGGAATAGTATTCCTTGTCGAGCAGATTGGTGACGTTCAGCGTCGCCTGAAGACCCTTTAACTTCAGGTTTTTCGCACCAAAGTCGTAACTCAGCGCCGCATCCAGCAAGGTATATCCATCGGCTTTCACCGTATTGGCGTCATCGCTGTAGCTCGATCCGACAAAACGCACGCCGCCGCCAATGCTCAGTCCCTCCAGCGCACCGCTGTCAACGGTATAATTGGCCCAGAGCGAACCGAAATACCGTGGCACGGCCTGCGGACGATTGCCGATGAGGGATGTGTCGAACGATTTGGAGACCGTCGTATCGAGCAGGGAAAACGCGCCGATCAGCTCGATATTGCTCGTTACATTACCCCTCGCTTCGAATTCCACTCCGCGCGAATGGATCTCGCCCTGCTGAACGTTGAAACCCGATGCGGCGTCGTAAGAAACGACGTTCTGCTGGCGGATATCGAAGGCCGACACGGTGAATAGCGCGTCGAACCCCGTGGGTTGATACTTTATCCCCACCTCATATTGCTGTGCGTCGGTCGGCTTGAACGCTGCGCCGCCCGCGCCGGTGCTGGTGGATGGTTCGAATGAGGTGGAATAGCTGGCGAAGGGCGCGATACCGTTATCGAAGAGATAGAGAAGGCCGGCCCGATAGCTCGTCGCGCTGTCCGACTGGTCGGACGATGTTCCGGCGAGCAGGTTGTCCGTGTCTTGGTCCGCCCAGTCGTGGCGCACGCCGAAGACGCCGCGCAGGCCGCCGAGTTCGATCTGATCTTGAAGGTAGATCCCGGTCTGGCGCAGGGACAGGTCGGTATCGATCGCTTTCACGAACGGCCCAACCGGCTGGCCGTAGACGGGGTTTGTGACATCAAGCGGCGTTGCCCCGCCGAGCAGATATTGCCAACTGCTGTCGGTGCGTTGAATATCGACGCCGGCGAGAAGCGTGTGGTTCACAGCACCTGTATCGACCTTGAATTCCGCTTGGTTGTCAAACGAGAAGCCCTTGGCATCCTCGATGGATTCGACGGCCCAGCGCGGAATGATGCCCGCCGCCGACATCGGGCCGTTCATCTGAAGTGAATGCAGCTCGGAATTCACACCGGAATATCGGAAATTGGAGCGGACTGTTACTTGGTTGTCGAAACTATGTTCGAACTGGTAGCCAGCCCCGTATTGCTCGCGCTCGAAGCTATCGTAGCTGGGATCCCCGACATCGAGCTTGGGGCCGAGATAGCCGGCAAGGCCTGCCGGAGCCAGGAATTTCGGATAGATCGAATTGAAGTAGCCACCCTCGGGATCCCGCTGATAATAGCCGGAAAATGTGAGGGACGTCGTCGCGTCGGGCTGCCACTTGAGAGCCGGCGCGATGCCGAACCGCTTCTCGTCGACATCGTCGTAGCGGGTGCCCGAGGAGCGGCCGACGGTGGCGAGCCCGTATTGCCACGTCCCGTCGGTCGTGATCGGCCCTGTCGAATAAAGGCCGGTCTGGATGCGACCATCGGTTCCGCCCTCGATCCTGATCTCGTTCGCCTGGACATCCGATGGCGCGCGACTGACCTGGTTTACCAGGCCGCCTGGGCTGACCTGTCCGTAGAGCAGCGCGGACGGACCTTTCAGGACATCGATATGGTCGAGGAAGAACGGATCGATGGACGGTGTGGCGAAAGCCTGCCCACGCTGCAGCTTGATGCCGTCCAAGTAGTTGACATAGCTGGTTGCGGTGCCGAAGGCGCCGAACCCGCGAATGAACAGCGAGTCGTAGCGGGAATTGGAGTCCCTGTCGGAAAGCACGCCGGCGGTATAGCGCAGCGCTTCGCTGACGGTCTGCGGGTTCTGCTCATCGATCTGTCTGCGGGTGACGGTCGTCACCGATTGCGGCGTCTCGATTACCGGCGTTGCGGTCTTGGTGGCGGATGGAGTGGACTTGGCGAGAATCTTGTTTGCCGTGTCATCGTCCTTGCCCGGCGATTGAACGACAATGGGCACCAAGGGCGTGGCTTTTTCCTGGGAAGCCGCCTGCGGCGCCGGAACCAGAAATGTAGACACCAGCAAAATTTGCGCAACAGAAATATGACGATTCACGAACGTTCCCCATGGCCCGAGCAATCCGATTATGGTACATCTAATAATCAAACGGGTACGTCCTGTCCAGTTAATATGAATGCATCACTCAACTTTTATCTGTTGATGTCAGAGGGATGTTCTCACAATAGTCGGACGGGGTTAAACGCAGGAAAAGGCAATGGAAAAAAGTGTGAGTGCAGTGGTGCGGCCGGGCCGTCCCCCGAAAGCGTTCCAGGATATGGCGGCCGAGCGGATCATTCTTGCCGCAACGGAGCTTTTCGCGGGCAGGGGGTTTGCGGGCACGTCCATGGAGCAGGTCGCGGCCCATTGCGGCGCGGGCAAGGACACCGTCTATCGCCGGTTCTCCTCGAAGGTGGCCTTGTTCGAGGCCGTGGTCGAGCACGCCCACAGGAGTGCCGTCGCGAAGATCGCGGAACTGCCGCTGGTCACTGGTGATCCTCTCAAGCGGCTGCAGTCCCTGCTGCTGCAGCTTCTGCACGTCAACATGGAGCCGGAGCTGATCGCGCTGAAGCGGATCACCTTTAGCGAAACCGTCGTGTTCGAAAAGACCGCACCGATACCGCCGCAGCCCGATCCGATCATGGCGAAGTTGATAAGGACGGTGGAGGAAGCCCAGGAGGCCGGGGCGATCTGCGCGGGGGTTGCAAATGATATCGCCAACCATCTCATTCACTGTATGGTCGCGTTGCCGACGGCCGCGGCAATGATGGGCAGCAATGAATTCAGCGCACGTGAAGATGTGGAAGCGCATTTTGACAGGACATGGCGCTGGCTCATCAACGGCGTGGGTGGCAACAGGACTTCGTAGCGGTATTCCGGCGGGACGCTGCGTGATGACGGAAACATGGATGTGAAGCCTGTATCGGGATATCTCTCTCAGCTGCCGGCATGTGCAGACCCCTTCCTGAGCGCGATCGCTGTCTTCGGCATGGAGACCGACAGGCTTATCGCTCTGGAGGCGGACTACAAAGTCGAAGCCTACAGCCCGTCGCTGTTCGTGGCCTGCGATATCGACTTTCCCTCAAGGCTGGCGGGCGCGGTGGCGAAACGCCAAGGCGAATTTCTGGCGGGGCGTGTTCTCGCCCGCGCCGCGCTGGAGTGCCTCCGTCGCGGCAACGTTCCGATCGCCATTGGTGACCAGGGCGCGCCCGTCTGGCCGATCGGGATATCCGGGTCGATTAGCCATTCGCACGGGAAATGCGTCTGCCTCTTGGTTGCCGATGAAAATAGACTGGTGGGCATCGATGTGGAAAAGGTGGCGACGGGCGCTGCTCTCGACGCGATCTTGAAAGAGGCGCTGTCCGCGGAGGAACGCAACCTGGTTCTTTGGCAGACGAGGTTTGACGCCGCTCTCTTGGCTACCCTGATTTTTTCCGCCAAGGAAACCATCTTCAAGGCATTGCATCCCGTCGTCCGGCAATTCTTCGGGTTCGACGCCGCCATCTTCAACGGTATCGGCGACGATGATCGTCTGCGCTTTTCGATTGTGCAGTCGCTGGACGAATGCATGCCCAAAAACGCGGAGATCCGGATCGATTTCGAGACCGACGGCGGATTTGCCAGGACATGGGCGATCCTGGATCGCCATATGCTGGAACCGCGCGCCGGCTCGGCTGTGCTGTTCCAGTCCCTGCGCCGTCCACGTCCGTCGACGGCGCAGAGGTCCGATCGCACCGATTAGGCAAGGGCAGACCTTGCCCGCCCATTATCGGCGGCAGGAAAGAAGCCCGTGGCGATGAAATGTTCGACGTAGCGGTCGAGCACCGCATCCGTTATCGGCGGCGGCGCAATGTCCAGACCGGCCAAAGCGGCCTCGACTGCTTCCTGGCCGAGCGCTGATTCCACTGCGGGACCGTCATACTTGTCGAGGTGCTCGACGAGGAGCATGATGGACGACAGGGAGTCGTCGTCCCGCCTCGTCCGCTCTTCCACCGCCTGTGCCAGGCGCTCGCGCCAAGCCTCGAAGGGCATGATTTCCAGATGATGGCCAGCCCTTTGCGCCGCCTTCACAATGGCGCCGATGCTGGTCTGCATGCGGTTGGAGAGATGATAGGTGGCGCCGGGATCCCCGCGCTCGACAAGCGCAACGAGTGCCTTGGCCACGTAATCGACCGGCGCAAGGGTGAGGCGATCGGATCGCAAGGCGGGCGCTGCCCCAAGCACAAGCATCGACCGGATGAAATGCCAGAAGCCGACGCTGGTGCTGCAGGCTCCCGTCACGGTGTGTCCGCTGACGCGACCGGGCCGATGGATGGTGACGGACAGGCCCCTTGCCGCGGCCGCGTGCATCAGCTCTTCGGCCACCCACTTGCTCTGGACATATCCGGTACTCTCCACCTCGCCGATGGGCAGGCGGGTGCTTTCCCCGATGACGGGGGGATTTGCCCCACGCCGCGCGACGACCGAAGCCGTGGAGACGAAATGGACAGGCGTGACACGGTTTCCCCCGGCTGCCAGCCGCAAGATCTCCTTCGCGCCCCCGACATTGATCGCCGCGAGGCGCGAATATGGATCGAATTCGTTCGTCGCACCGCCATTGTGGATGATGACATCGAGGTCGTCGGTAAGCGCGGCGAACGTCTCCTCAGTCAGTCCGAGACGAGGCTGCGACAGGTCGCCGGGAAGCCCGACGATCCGATGCTCGAAGACATCGTCCCACAAGCCATACAGGGTCAACGACTGGCGTATCCGCGCCGTGGCACCCGCCTCATCCCTTGCGCGCACTAGGCAATGGATCCTGGCGTCGCTTTTCCGCAGCAACTCGGCCAGGATGAAGGAGCCGATGAAGCCAGCGGCGCCGGTGAGCAGCACGGAGTTGATGGTTGCCAGAGCAAGCCGTGGCGCAATGCCCCCATGATCGGGGACGGCAATGTCGGCCGGCAGGACCAGATCCGCGAGCATGAGCGCTGTCTCGCGATCCGCATCGGCGGAGCCTGCCTGCACAGGGGCGATCCCGTGGGTCGTCCCAAGGGACAGGGCGAGGGCTGCGGGCGTCGGGTGATCGTATATTTGCCGGACGTTGATGCCCGGGCCGATCGCATCGCGAAGCAGGCCGACAAGCCGGACGGTGAGGAGGGAGTGGCCGCCGGATTCGAAGAAGTCGTCGAAGCGGCCGATCGGCCGCCGGTCCAGCACGGAGGCGAAGAGATCGCAGATAATCCGCTCGGTCTCGTTGATCGGCAGCGCAGTCCGGACCTCCGCCGTCGCCGGATTGGGGAGCGACGCGATGTCGAGCTTGCCGTTGATGGTTCTAGGCAGGTCTTCCACGAAAACGATGACGGCGGGCACCATGTAGGATGGAAGTTGCAGCCGGAGCCGCTCGCGCAGGCTGTCCGCGTCGGCCACCTGAGCGTCGGATACCACATAGGCGATGAGGCGCACGGAACCGTCCGGGGTGGTGTTTCCCACGACGGCGGCGCGCTTCACCCCCGTCTGCGCGACCAGCGCGTTTTCGACTTCGGCCGGTTCGATGCGATACCCGCGAATTTTCAGCTGATTGTCGGACCGGCCGAGATAGTCGATGCCTCCATCCGGCCGCCAGCGGCACAGATCCCCGGTGCGATAGATCCGTTCTCCGGCATTGCCGAAGGGGTTTGCAACAAAGCGATCCGCCGTCATTGCGGGCCGCCCGACATAGCCGCGGGCCAGACCCACGCCGCCGAGATAGAGTTCGCCGGTGACGCCCACAGGCGCCGGATGCAGTCCCGGGTCGAGAATATGTGCGTCCGTGTTGGCGATCGGCCGGCCGACGGTCGGCTCGGAATTTTCCGCAAGGTCCGCCCCAAGTGCGTTGATCGTATATTCGGTCGGACCATAGAGATTGTAGCCGCCGACACCTGGCGCCTCCCGCAGCCGTGTCCACAGATCCTGGCCGACCGCCTCGCCTCCGAGCGAGACGAAGACGACGCCGGTTCCGTCCCTTCCCTGCGGGCGGTCCCGTTCGAGCAGTCCGTGCTCCAGAAGATACCCGCCATAGGTCGGGGTGACGTCGAAGGCGTCGATCTCCTCGCGATCGAATAACGGCAGCAGCCGGTCTGGATCCCGGCGGAGTTCGTCGTCGATCACATACACCTCGTGCCCGGCCAGCAGCCACAGCAGCTGCTCCCAGGACGCGTCGAAGGCGAATGAAGTCGTATGCGCGATCTTCAGCCGGCGGCCACCCTGGGCGGCCAGAACAGGCGCAAAGATGGCCTTCCTGTGATTGATGAACATGCTGGTGAGCCCGATATAGGGCACGGCGACGCCCTTCGGTTCTCCGGTCGATCCTGAAGTGAAGATGATATAGGCCAGATGCCTCAGGCCTGCCGGCCGCTCGCTTTCCGGCAGAGTATTCGGGAGGCGTTCAAGCTCCGCCTTCGTGGCGGGGTCGTCGAGCAGCACAACCCGCGGGTCATTAGCATATTCGGGGGGCAGAAGCGCCGTCATCTCGCTGACGCTGAGAATGACGGTTGGCTGCGACTGGTCCAGCATCGAGCGGACCCGATTGACGGGCGTCTCTGGATCGATCGGAACATAGGCCGCATGGGCGGCAAAAACACCGAACAGCGCCACGATCATCAGCTCCGAGCGGGGCAAAAGCAGCGCGACTCGATGCTCCGGCCAGACACCGCGCGCCTGGAGGAGATGCGCCAGTCGGTGCGCCGCTGTCGCCAACTGGTCGAAGGTGAGCCTGGCATCGCCGGAGGTGACGGCATTGTCATCCGGCGTGGCCAGCGCCTGTTTGACGAGCAGATCGGCAACGGAGAGGGAGCCGATCTCCATGTTTTCTCCCGAGATGGATCGCGGCAGCAGGAGGCTGGTCTCCGGCAAGGCGTTCACGGCGAGCAGCGGTAGGTCCGCATCCCGGGCAAAGGCGTTCAATATGTGCTCGTAGGCATGGATGATCGCCTCGGCCTGCTCCCGCCCGACGATGTCGCTGCGGAACATCAGCCGCAGGTCGATCGTCTCGCCCGTCGGCGTGACCGACATGCTGAGGGGATAATGGGTCGCGTCGCGAACACTGGCATGCCCGATCCGGATGGCCTGGTTTCTCGGAGATTCGAAAACGGGCAGGTTCTGGACGGAAAAGAGCGTGTCGAAGAGCGGACTATGCCCGGCGATCTGCTGCAGGCGCGTGAGATTGACATGAGAATGACGAAGGGAAACGGCCTTTTGCGCGTGAAGAGCGCCGAGCGCCGCCTTTACCGATTGCGGACCCGCGGCTTCCACACGCACGGGAACCGTATTGAACAGGAGGCCGATGATTTCGCTCACCTGCTCGATGTCCGCCGGTCGGCCCGATACGACGTTTCCGAACACTACATTCGAAGCGCCGCTCAGCCGCATGAGGAGCGTGCCCCACGCAAGCTCGAGGACGGTGCTGAGGGTCGTGGATGCCGAGCGGGCCAGCCGGGACAGCGCCGTGGTTGTTCCGGCGTCAATGGAGCGTGCGCGCTCATGGCTGTGCTCGACGCTTGCCTCCAGACCACGGGCGGCGGGATAGAGGATCGTCGCTTCGCTTCCGGCGAGCAGCTGGTGCCATACGGTCTCGGCATCGGCCATGTTCTGCCCCGTGAACCATCGCAGATAGCGCCCGAAGGACGGTGGAGGCGCCGCTCCAGCTGGGTCCAGGTAGAGCTGGACGATGAGGCGGTAGAGGAGGCGGATCGACCAGCCGTCGAGCAGGATATGGTGCGCCGTCAACAAAAGCCGATTGAGACCGCCGGCGCCGGCGTCCGGCATGCCGATGAGCGCAAACCGGATCAGGGGCGGACGGGCGGCATCGAACCGAGCCCCATATTCCTGGTCGGCGATCAGCCTCGCCCGATCCTCGTCGGCGGCCCTTTCGAAGCGCCAGGGAACCTTCACATCGGCAGGCACGACCTGCACCATCCTGCCGCCGATTTCCGCGAAGCCCGCGGTAACGGTCGGCGCCAGTTTGATCGCCTTTTCGACGGCCCGGTGAAGACGATCGGCGTCGATTTCGCCAAGGAGATCCAGCGAGGTCTGGGATATGTAGACCTCGTTCGAGCCTTCCGCTGCGCCGACGGCGTGAAAGCGCAGGCCTTCCTGGAGAGGCGAGAGCGGCAGCACCGCGCGCACGGTGCCGAAGGATTCCTCGAGACGCCGCAGATCCCAGGGGGACAATTCCAGGATTCCATCGTCTTCGGATCGTCCGCCGCTATCTGTGGGAGCGGCCGCTGCCAGGAATTCCGCAAGGACGCCCCGCCACGCGTCGATGAGGGCGTCGATTTCGGAGGCGCTGCGGCGCGCACGAATGCCAAGCCATGCCTGCTTGCGTCGCAGGTCGATCCTGATCGTCCAGCGCTCTCCTTCCTCGTGGATATCAGCTTCAGGCGAGATCGGTGCATCGCCCTCGTCGGTGGTGATGATGGCAAGCGTCAGGTCGGGTCGGGGCGTATCATCGAGCGCGCCGGCCACATCGGCGCTGACGTCGCGCGCGAGAAAGTAGCTTGCGGCGAAGTCGCCGCTCACCGGCTCGGGGTTATCGAGCCCGAGAACATGACCGGCGGCGCGGATGAAGCTTTCGATGCGCTGCGGCGAAAGCAGGCTTTCCGCGGCGCCTTCCTGCGGAGCCGCTACGAGAAGAGGAAAACGTCGTCTGCACCATCCGGCGGCGGTTCCCGTGGTGGTGTTGGCGAAGCGATCTCGATCGGCTTCATCGATCTCAAGCAGAAGCGGAGCGGCAGCCCGCCGCTTTGTCCAGATGAGGGCCGCCATCGCGGCAACCCGGAGCGCCGCCGGATCGGGCCTCTCCCCGAGGCCAGGGAGTGCCATGCGGCGCTCGGTCGATATGAAGGAATTGTCGGAAAATTCGCCCGTCGGCGCGCGATCGGCGGCCTCGTCCAGCATGTCGAGCCAGGATTCGGTATGGGCGACCATGTCCGTCTCCGCCGCGAAGTCGGCGGTGCGGGTCAACCAGTCGGCGTAGGATCCGGCCCTGTTTGGGACCGTTTGCCTGCCATCCGACCGCAGTGGAGAGAGCTCCGCCAGCAGCACGCTCCACGACTCGTCATCTATCCATCGCCCCGGCGCCTGCAGCTTCAGAAGGCGCTTGGGCGTGGCGGAATCGCTTCCCGGAGGGACCTCGAGCCAGGCGACGAATCGCTCCGCATCCTCGGCGGTTGCCGGCTGTTCCAGCAGCACAGGGGCGTCCCAGAGCCGGGCGGTGGCGGCAAGGTCCCATTGTCCGTTTTCCGCGTCGCGGCGCAGGCGCAGCGCGTCGTGCCGCCCGAGCAGGCCGACAAGGGCCGCAACGACATCGGCTTGCCGAACGCCGTCGACCAGCTGGATGGAGCGCATCGTAGTGGAGGAGGCTCCCTGACGCGCCGCCAGTATCGTTGCAAGGGAGGAGGCTTGCGGGGTCAAGTACCGGTGTCCGAATTCCGCGAATTGCGATAGCCGCAACTGTGGGTGATGGGCTGCCTGCCCGAGGATGCCGATCACCAGATCGAGCAGATGTCGCGCCGTGGTTTCATCGAAGAGATCGCGGGCATAGAGCAGCGACACGCCGATCCGCCCGCCCGCGCCTTCGTCATGGACGACGAAGGTCAAATCGAACTTCGCTTGGGTCTGCCGCGGCTCCTCGAGACGCAGGGTCGTATCGCCGAACCGCAGAACGGGCCAGGGTCTGGTGGCGGTCACCATGACGCCGAAGAGCGGATTTCGCGCGACGGCGCGCGGCGGATTGATGTGCTCGACGACGCTTTCAAAGGGTGCATCGCTGTTGTCGAGGGCCTTGAGGCCGGTGTCATGGACGCGTTGGAACAGCTCCGAGAATTCGGAATCCCGCCCTAGATCGACACGCACGACCACCGTATTGCTGAAGAAGCCCACGAGCTGGTCGAGCGAGGAATCATGGCGTAGGTCGACTGCGGCGCCGAGGGGAATGTCCTGTCCGGCGCCCACGCGGCCGAGAGCAACGGCGACGGCGCACTGTAGCGCGACAAGTGGCGTACCGCCGTTGGTTCCGGCCATTCGCCGCAGGGCTGCCGACAACCCTTCC
Organism: Rhizobium tumorigenes; assembly: GCF_003240565.2. Lineage (NCBI taxonomy): Bacteria > Pseudomonadati > Pseudomonadota > Alphaproteobacteria > Hyphomicrobiales > Rhizobiaceae > Arminella > Arminella tumorigenes. The sequence goes on along the minus strand of NZ_CP117256.1, from coordinate 502,970 downwards.
CCGAGCCATTCCCTCACCTGGCTGCCGGAGAAGCTCGGTGTAGTCGGGCGAGGGCGGTCGAAGGGAAGCGGGATCTCCGCGGGAAGGTCGGCCAGCTGGGTCTCCCAGAAGCGCAGTTGGCGGGCATGCAGGCTCGCCGGTGTTTTGGGATCGCCCAGATGCCGCTGCTCCCACAAGGCATAGTCCGAATAGCGGATGCTGGACGCAGGCGGCGACGCATCCGATCCGGCGCCATGCCCATAGGCCCGCTCCAGATCGGCGAGCACGATTCCGAATGACCCACCGTCTCCGGCGATGTGGGGCAGGACGAGGATGATGGCGATAACAGCCGCGCCGCTTCGCACCACCAGCGCGCGCAGGGGCGCATCAACCTTTAGATCGAAGGGCTGGTCGCGGGCCCGGCATGCGAGGTCGTCCAGCCTTTCCTCGATCGTCCCGGCAAACTCGTTCGATGCCGGCGTCAGATCGATCTCCGTCACGTCCGGCGCAAGATAGGGCTCGATGACCTGCTGCGGCGCACCGTCGGCGCCGGTCCGGTACCTCGTCCGTAATATCTCGTGTCTGAGCATTACCTGCTCCAGCGCTGCGGTCAGAGCCGGGACGGAAAAGGATGCGTCTTCGTCCGGCCGGAGCACGAGGCAGAAATTATAGGCCGCGGACCCTTCGGCAAGCTGGGAGTGATACCACATCCGCCGTTGCGCGTTGGAAAGGACAGCGGGCCCGTCGCGCTCTTCGCGCCGCGGGCGATCGTTGGCGACGGATTGCTCCGAGTGCAGAAGACCTGCGCCCGCGAGCCGTTGCAGCAAAAGCTGCTGCTTGCGATCCGAAAACATCATTTCATTTCTCCTGTCTGATCACGGCGAAGGCCGTCGAATGGGGTGTCGAGACCCGGCTGGCCAGTCGTCTTTGCGGCTAGGCGTCGCATGGGATGAAGGGCGGCTTCGCGGTTGCTGGCAAACTGTCGCAAAAAGCCTCGGTCACATGGGCTCGTCCTCGGTGGCCGGACTGACTATCGGGTCGAGCGCCACAGGGACCGCACCCGTGGCGCGACGCGCGCCGCCGCCGCCTGCTGCCAGGCAATAGATTTCAGACCCTCGCGCTCTTTCTTGTGTAAGCGCCTTGGCGTGCCGGTCCGTCCAGAGCTCTCCAGGCCTCGCTAGCGGAACGCCGGGAGGATAGGGAATGATATAGTTCCGGCTATGCGAGCCAATGACGGGCACGAAATCCTGCGGGCCGGCCGGTCGTGGAGCGGGTGGTGGCGATCTGAATTCCGACGCCAGCAGCGACAGGCCTTTCATCAGCGCAAGCAGATCGAACTCGGTAACGCCAAAATGCAGACGCACGACGAGATGATCGCCGGCTACCGTGATGAGCACGTGGTGTTCGCTTAAGAGCCGATCCCTGATGATACGCGAGCGCGGCCCGACAAGAAGGCATAACACCAGCGGATCAAGCTCGTAGTAGGGGCCAAGCGACGGGGACGCCAGAATGTCGGCGGTGACAGGGTCTTGGCGCAGCATTGCTTCGAGTTTCGTCTTGATGACGACGGCATTGGCAAACTCGGTGGCGCCGAATTGCTCGGCATGCGCGCGCGCAAGATCGAGCGAGGTCAGGATCGGCCATGACGGGGAGGTGGTGTGAATGCGATACCGCGCCAGGCGCACTTTCTCGATATCGGAGGAAGAGCCGAGGACGTGAAGGTAGGAACCCTGCCGCAGCGCTGCCATCGTCTTGTGCGCCGAATGCGTCACCAGGACGGGTGCGAGCAGTGGCAGACGGGAAGCAACGGCAAGGGCGGTGGAATCGACAAGCGAAGGAACAAACGCGTGCAGTGCCGACCAGGCTTCATCGATGACGATTGCCGTCGTCGGAGACGATTCGACCATGACCGGCAGAGCGCGATCAAGACGCAGCTTTCGACCATCGTAACTTGTGGCTGAAAGCACCAGGATATCGAATGGTCGACCCTCGGAGGCGCGTCGCGCAAGCAGCCTCGCCGTTTCCTCAATGTCGATGCACGGGTTTTCCACCGTGCCGGCGCAAGGCGAGGACACGACGTTCATTCCCTCGGCAGCAAAGAGCAGTGATTGGTGAGCTGTGCAATCTATCAGCACGTCAGCGCCGGGAAAGCGGAGAGATTCCAGGGCGATTTGATTGCTGGTCGTCGTGCCGCTGGTGCCGAAGAACGTTGCATCCGCGCCGAATGCCCTGGCCGTCCTTTGTTGTGCGTCGGCAAGCGGCCCGTGGGGTGTGAAGAACGAATCAACGGCGCTGCCCGACCAACTTGCGTCTATCCGCGAAAGGTCGGCGCCGAGTATTGCGCGATACTGCTGTGCGAATTCCGGGGATGCAGCCTCAAGGATGGCTGGCCACGGCACCGCGTGAAAATTGTGGCAACGTCCATGGCGCGTGAATTGTGCCAGATGTGTTGCCAGCGGCGTATTGAGGTCGCCACTACGCACGGTCTGAATCCTGACGTGAGATTGCAGCGATCCACGCGTTCAGCAGTGCCCGCGCCATGTCCGCATCGCCGGCCGCGATCTCCAACTCGGTTTGGCCTTCGATCTCCTGCCAGGATGCGACAATCCGGTAAAGGCGATCCGTACCCCGGACCATGCCGGCGTCCGGCCACGATCGCGGCGTGACGGTACGCCGTACGAGAAGGCCGGGGCCACCCGCGACAGGCCTGCGGCGATCGATAAAGGCGATATACAAGCCCCCGTCGCCGGGTGCGTCCCGGGCGCCAGCGCGCGCCAGCACGGGCGCCGCAAGAAGTGGGCCGATCCCGTCGGGCTCGACCTCGACATCCGCAACGACGAGATCGCCTTTGGAGACATCGAGAGCAGCAGACAGCAGGGCATGCATGTGAAGAGTTTCAGCGGCGAGGTCCATCGCGGCCCTAACCCTGACATCAGGTCCCTTTGACAGGATCTCGTCCGGTCCGACCCACCATGGGCATTTCGGGCCCAGGTCAATGATCGATTGCCAGTCGTGGTGGATGGTTGCTGGAACCGGCGCGAAAGGATGCATCGCGGCTTGACCGCGACCGCTCGCGTGATCGGCGCGCGTCGGCGTCATGTGTTCCGCCGCAAGGTGTCTATAGATGTCATCGGCTATTCGCCTCAGCGACAGGCCATCGATCGCGGCGGCGTGCGCGACCAGCAGGGCGGCATCGGGGGTGAGGACTACGGCAATCACGGCGCCCGCGGCAATATCGATCGCCGATCGCGCCGCCTCTATCACCCTGGCTGGGTCGGAACTCGCGATCTCGATGACCTTGGCGTCACGCCCGGCCCCGGCCATCCGCGCGGCGCGCCACAGTCGTCCCCTGACGGCAATCCCCTGTTGAAGCGTCGGATGGCTCGAAATGGCTTCCGCCAGCGCCGCGCGCAAACGGTCGGGCTTGGCTGGACCTCGAAGTGGCTCCCACGTCACGAATTCGGACAGGGGCAAGCCGGAAAGCCGGAAGCGATGTACCTGCGCCGGAAGAGAGATGGGCTTCGCCTGTTCTTCGACCAATGGCGGGAGCTGCTCCACCAGTTGGGCGACGGTGGGATACTGGAACACCGCCGCCGCCGGAAATTCGAATCCGGCAGCGTTGGCGCACGCCGCGAAGGACAAGGCCATCAGCGAATCTCCGCCAAGCGTGAAAAAGTTCTCGTCGATGCCGACGGACCCGCAGCCGAGAAGCTCCGCCAGGATGCGCGTCAGATTTTTCTCGCGATCGTTTCGCGGCGATCTCGATGAAACATCCGGCGCGACCACCCCCCGCGGCAGGGCCTGCCGGTCGATCTTGCCGCCCTCGAGCCGCGGCAATGACGGCAGCACGACCACCTCGGCCGGGACAAGCGGGCCCGGTAGGCGATCGGCCAGCCGTGCGCGGAGCCTCGGCCCGTCCTGCGGTCGCAGGCCGTCGCCCGACACATAGGCGACGAGTTCCATTGTGGATCCGATCCTGCGCGCCAGAATGGCCGCCTCTTTCACATCGGGGGCGGCATAAAGTTCCGCGACGGTCTCGTCGGGCTCTACCCTGTAGCCGCGTATGTTGACCTGGTCATCAACGCGGCCGGCGAGCTCAAGCAGCCCGTCTTCGCGCCAGCGAGCGAGATCCCCTGTGCGGTACAAGCGGTCGTGCCCGGCAAAGGGGCTGGCAATGAACCGGGTCGCGGTCAATGCCGGCTGGGCAAGATAGCCGCGGGCGAGCTGTTGTCCTTCGACATAGAGTTCGCCGAGCGCGCCCGGCGGAGACAGCGTCAGATCTGCGGTCAGCACGTAGCAGCAGGACCCGGGGAGCGGCCGGCCGATCGATATGACGCCGTTTGCGGCATCTTTGCTGCTTATCCTTCCGGCCGTGACGTCTCCGGTGGTTTCCGTGCATCCGTAGGAATTGTAGAGCGGCACGCTTTCGGCTGTCCGGTAGATGGAGGCCGCAACGCCGGGAAGGAGGGGCTCGCCGGTGGAGAGAACCCGATCCATGTCGGACATGACGTCCGGCGCGGCGATCGCGACGGCCCCGATCAGCCCCGGTACCGCCATGAAGTGTCCTATGCCGTGGGTTTTCAGAAGGCGAGCGAGCGCTGCCGCATCCCTGGCTTCGTCATCCGTCGCAAGAACGATGTATTCGCCAGTGACGAAGGCTTCGCAGAGCTCTGCCGTTGCATCGATCGCCGTGGGTGCGCTCTTGGCAAGGCGGGTGCCGCCCACGCCCCCGCGCCAATGGTCCGACACCCAGACGGTCCGCGCCGCCAGCGAGCCATGTGTGGTCACGACGCCCTTCGGCTGGCCGGTGGATCCCGATGTGAAGCCGATATGGGCTGCTTCAAGCCGATGGGGGCTGTGGCCGGGATCGATGGCAGGCTCGGTTGCCGCAGCCATGAATGCATCGATGGAGACGACGGGCAGATTATCGATCGCGACGTCGAAATCGCAGATCAGGAGTTTTGCATTTGCGGAACGAACGAGCTTCTGCAAGCGGGCTTCGGGATGGCGCGGGTCGAGCGGGAGGAAGATCGCACCGCATTTCCAGATCGCCAGCGGCGCGACGACGGTGATCAATCCGCGGCTTGCAGCGACAGCCACAACATCCTGCGCCCGGATACCGCGCGCCATCAGGTGCGCTGCCAGTCGATTGGCCTGTTCGTCGATCTCGAAGAAACGGAAACGATCCGGGCCGCTGACGAGCGCAATTCGCGAGGGCTTGCTCTTTACCTGGCGGCGCCAGTGGTCGAGGACGGAAACCGGGTTTCGATCGATCTCGGCTCCGCGGGAAAGCCGAAGAAGGCGGTCACGCTGCGGGGCCGGCAGATGGCTGACGGTCGAGCAAAGCTGCGCGGGGTCGGCAGTCGCCGCGAGCAGTATCGATTCCAGGTGGTCGAGCATGTCGAGCACGGTGGCGGTCGCGAAAAGCTCGCTGCGGAACGTCGCTTCCACCTCCAGGGCGTCGCCTGTCAGAAAGCCCTGGAAGGTCAGGGCAAACGGAGAGGAGCCGTTGAACACATTGCTCCATCGAACCTCGACCTCGGGCAGGTCGGGACCACCGATGTCGCGGTCGAGGAACAGGCCGAGCGTGTCGGTGAAGTAGCCGTGGCCGGCCTCGCGCACAGGCGCGAGCGCGGAGACGATCCGTTCGAAGGAGACGTCGCCATGGCTGACCGCGTCTGTCACGACACGCGCCGTCTGCGCGACGAGTTGGCGGAACGTTGCGTCTCCAGACACTTCGAGACGCAGCAGGACCGTGTTTCCGAAGTTGCCGATGAGCGCGCCGCTTCCCGGCTCATGCCGATTGGCGACTGTCGTGCCGATGGTGATATCGGATGCTCCGGTCCAGCGATGGAGCAGGAGCGCATAGGCGGCGATGAAAACGGCGAAAGGCGTTGTCTTGAGGCTGGCGGCGGCCGCGCGCAGGCCCGTGGCGCAGTCGGTCGGCATGACGCGATCCAGGCGGCTTGCCCTTTCGCTGGTGCGGGGGCCGGACGATTGGATGGTAGGCAGGGGCAAAGCCGGCGGCAATGGCGTCAGCGTTTCACGCCAGTAGCTGAGCTGTGCCTCGAGGTCTGCGTCGGAATTGGGGGAGCTCCGATGCGCCGTGATGTCAGCATACTGGATCGACAGGGGCTCGATCGCCAGCCCACGATAGGCAAGGCTGAGATCCCGACTGAAAATACCGAAGCATCCGCCGTCCCAGACGATATGATGTACCGTCAGCACCAGCGACCATCTGGCGGCATCTATCGTGACCAGATGCGCACGGAGCGGCCCGGAGGAGGCGATATCGAACGGCGCGCAGGCGCTGTCGCGCGCCACGCGCTCGGGGTCGCCGTGTTCGACGATATGCACCTCAGGGGACAATTGGGCGTGAATTCGCTGGAAGGGCTGGCCTTTTGCGTCCGTCGAATAGGTGGTGCGCAGGATTTCGTGGTGATCGACTACGGCGGCAAGCGCGGCGAGCAGCCGGGACACATCGAGAGCGCCGGCAAGGTCGATGCGGATGCAGACATTGTAGGCGCCGCTGGCGGGATGGAGTTTCTGGTGCAGCCACATCCTGTGCTGGGCGTCCGATAGCGGTGCCGCATCGGCGTTCGGGCGTTTCCGGATCGCCGTGCGTTTCACGCCATTCTGCTCGAGCCGTCGGTGCAGGAGTTCAATTCGCGAATTCATGGATTTTACCAGACCTCTTGGACTGCATCGCGGATGGTGTTGTCCAGCTGCGAAAGGAGTTCGGTGATGGTTTCGCTGCAGAAGGCGTTCCGGGCGTAGGTGGCCTCGACATCGATGACGGTTTGCGCGCCGCGGCCGCGCACGAAGACTTCCAAGCCCAGTGGAACGAGGGGAAACTGCGTCGCGTCGTTGTGAAGGCGCTGCCATCGGGTAGCGATGCCCGGGAGGCGCGGGCCTTCCGTTCCGCTCGGAATGAAGACGACCAGTGAATCGAACAGGTTGGGCGGCGCCGCGATCTCCTGGCCGCCAAGGGCTTCGACGACGGTTTCGTAAGGCAGATTGCGATGGGCAAAGCCTGCGTCGAATTCCGCGGCGGTTGCCCTGATCAGCGTTCGGGAGGCCGACGCGCTGCCGACCGGCAGGCGAAGCACGATGTGGTTGGCGAAATTGCCGATGAGGTTTTCCGCCTCGATATGATCGCGGGTCAGCACCGTCGTGCCAACCGTTACCTCGTCGGCGTCTTTCCTGGAGAGCACTGCGGCCCAGCAGGCCAGGAAGGCAATGAAGGGCGTCACCCTGTGGCTGGCGGCAAGGCGCGTCAGGTCAAGCGATGACGCCAGCCGGTAATCGACGCGGCCGGCCGATTCCGGGTCGGCTGCAATGTCGCCGGTGTTCGTCCTCAATGTCTTCGGCGGACGGGGAGCGGCGAGGCGGCGTATCCAGTATTCCCTGTCATCGTCGGCAATCCGGGGCTGACGGTTTCGGTCCCATTCTGCGATGTCGGCATAGTGAACGAGCAGCGCCGGAGGGTTGGCCGCGCCCGCCTCGTAAGCCCTTTCCAGTTCCTTCGAGAACAAGTCGAAGGTGGCTCCGTCCCAGATGATATGATGCACGACGAGCGCAAACATGATCTCGTCGACACCGGTGCGGAAGAACAGCAGTCTGAGAGGCGCCTCCGTCTCCAGGTCGAACGGCGTGAGCAACGAGGCCTTGGCCAGCGCCATGGCTTCTTCGCCGGAGACATTGGCGAACGACTTTGGAACCCGCATGGATTGCCTGATGTGCTGATAGGCAACGCCATCCGGGCCGCCATGGTAGGTGGTCCGAAGGATTTCGTGCCGCTCCACGATGCGATCGACGGCTGCTGCAATCCTGTTCTCGTCCACCTGTCCATTGAATGTGATGACAAGACCGAGATTGTTGCTGACGCTCCCTGGAAACGCCTGCTGATACAGCCAGGTTTGCTGCTGGGCAGAGGAGAGAACGGCCTGGCGAGGATCGGCCCGGCGCGGAATGCCATCGCCTTTCGCCGCTCCCCCCAGCCCCGCCGATGCGAGCCGCTGCCGAAGCAGCGTTTGGCGGTCCGCGATCATGCCGCCGTTCCGCTCTGCCGGGAGCTCGTGTCGGACGCCGTCTCGCCGAGATGGCTGGCGACCTCGTCATCGGACATGGCTCGGATTTCGAGGACGATGGACGCCACTTCGTCCAGCCTGGCGGGATCGCCGTCCTTGCGGAGCTGTTCCGCAAGCTCGGCAATGGTGGGAGAGCGAAACAGGGCGCGGAGCGTCACCGCGTTTGTGTCGAGCTCTTCCCGCAATCTCGAGACCACTCTTGCCGCCAGCAGGGAATCGCCTCCCAGCGCGATGAACTCCTCGTTCACGCCAATATTTTCCAGACCTAGAATTTCCTCCCATGCGCCGGCAAGGACGCGCTCGAGATCGGTGCGGGGCGCGACATGGTCGGATCGCTCTGATTTGGCCGAGATCAATCGGTCCAGGGCGTCCGAGTTCGCCCCACCATCGGCGTTACGCGGCAAGCGGTCGACGACGATGATCCGGCTCGGCAGGAGATGCGATGGAATCCGCCTTGCGAGCTGGGCGCGAAACGCCTTGCCTGTCATTCTGGTATCCGCTTCCGTGGACGGTTCAAACGCGACCACAGCGACAAGGCTCTCGTCATGCCGCACCACGGCGACCTCGCCTATGCGACCATCGGATCGTATCGCGTCCTCCACCTCCACGGGCCATACCGGAATTCCGTGGACGTCCACGCGCTCGTCATCGTCACCGAGCAGCCTGACCCCTCCGCTTTCGTCCGCGCGTCCCCATGGCCGGCGACCCTGCTCGTCTTCGCCGGCAAACAGCAGGCGGCCCGCGACATGATCGGGACGATCGCATCCCGCGGCATCAACGATCCGGACATCGCGATCGCCAGACCGGCGACGCTGCGCGTTTGCGGTGGAAATCCGAATGGGTCGATTCCATGCCGCGGGTTCGTCGATAACCTCGCGCAAGACCTGTTCGAACGCGGTGAACATGGCATCGACAACGCCCGGCGCCAGGGCATCTTCGCGGGTGTCCCAGTTCACCAGCAGTCCATCCTCGAATTCGGTGACCTGCGCATCAAGAAGAACTTGCGGACCTTGCGAGATGACCCAGACGGGCCGGCCGACGACGGCGGTGACAGCAGGCGCGAAAAGCTCGCCAAGCCCCAGCGCGCTTGTGAACACGACCGGCGCCAGTACCGTTTCGCCCCGTTGGCGGCCGAGATCGCGCAGCACATCGAGACCGGTATGGGATGCATGCGCTGCATCGGCATGCATGCGGGCCTGCAGCGCCCGGACCCTGTCGACAAATGTCAGCGGCTGCCGCAGATCGACCTCGAGCATGACCGAGCTGGAGAAATCGCCAACGATCCGATCGATATCGGGGTGGTTAGCCGCGCGATCGAACATCGGGACATTGAGCAGGAAGTGATCCGTCGTGCTCCAATGCCCGACCACTTCGGAAAGCACGGTCGCCACGGTCATGGCCACGGTCACGCCGTTGCGACGGGCAATTTCGGTAAGCTGCTGCTTTTGTCCGGGTGCCAGCCAGAGATGCCGGCGCGCAACTCTGGGGGTTGCATCTCGAGACGTCGCTTCGATCACTTCGGGCAGGATCGGCGCCCCCGGTAATGTCGGCAATCGCTCTCGCCAGGCTTCGGCGGCCTGGTGTACGCGCTGTGCGTGGCCGGATCGCGTGCCTGCGAGATAGTCCCGGTAATTTAGGCCGAGGGGCGGAAGGTTCAGGGAAGGCGAGCCGTAGAGCGCCGCGAAGTCGGCGAGCAGGATCCGATAGCTGACGGCATCGGCGGCGATCATGTCGACATCGAGATGGAGGCGCGTCGCGCCATCGGGCAGCAGGGTCAGCGCGACCGACATGACTTCGCCATTGTCGATATCGAGGGCCTGATGGGAGAAGGCATCGCGCATGCGGGACAGATGATCTTGCACTTCGGCCTCGGAATGTCCGCGCATGTCGTGCACGGCAAGCAAGGCGGAAAGCTTCGCCAATACTTCCTGCCTCCCGTCCGAGGTGATGCGGGTGCGCAGCGTTTCATGGCGCTCCAGCACACGCTCCAGCGCAGCCTTCAGCCTGTTCGCATCGATTGCCGGATCGGTGCCGGTGGGGGGATGATCGAACTCCGCATAGAGATGGGCAGCAACGCCACCGAGCCTCTGCCCCGCACTTCGTCCCACCCAATAGGCGTGTTGCATCACGCCCAGCTGTGTCGGCTCGCTATTGGCCCCGCCTTCATCGGGGGCATCCGCCGTATGACCGCTTGCCGGTTCGGCGCCGTCGTCTGCGGCCTTTTCGCTGCCGACCAGTCTGTCCCATGCCGCAAGGGTCGGCTCCCGCGCTAAATCCCCAAAGCTGACCTGCAGCCCGCCACGCCGCAGGCGATTGACAAGCCGCAGAAGTCCGACCGAATCCAGCCCGGCTTCAAATAGGTTTTCGCCATCGGAAATGGTCGCTGGTTCCTCGCCGAGAATTTCGACGACGACATCACGTATCCACCGCTCGTTGCTTATGTTCATCTGTTGTTTCCTCGGTGATGACTAGGGACGATTGCCCAGGCGGCGGCGCAGCAATTCCTCGCGAAGATTCGCCCTACCCGTCTTTCGCGGCGGAGGCGGGGGCAGCGCGGCCCGGTCTAGTTTTCTGTTGGGGGTAAGGGGAAGTGCTGCCAGCAGCATGATGTGGCTGGGAACAAGATGCGCCGGCAGCAGGCGCGCCAGGTGTACCCGCAGACCCCGCTCGTCGAGCGTCCCGCCGGCCACGACGACATAGGCCGCGAGGCAGTCCTCACCTTCGTTTCCGTCAGGATCCGGCTTGACGGTGACCGCACTCGCTGTGACGCCCTGATAGGCATCGAGCGCTGCCTCAACTTCGTTCGGCTCGATCCGGAACCCCCTCAATGAGAGCTGGGTATCGGCGCGGCCGATGAAATTCAGGTTGCCGCGAAGGGGCCGCACGAGGTCTCCCGTCCGATAGAGCCGGCCGCCGTGGCTGTCCGGATCGGCCACGAAGCGCGTGGCGGTCAGGGCGGGACGGTCGAAGTAGCCGCGCGATACCTGCGCACCGCCCAGATAGAGTTCGCCCACCTGGCCGTCGGCGACCGGACGCAATCCCTCGTCGAAAACATGATCGCGAAAGCCCGGCAGTGGCCGGCCGATCGGGCTTTCGCTGGAGGCGAGGCTCATCTCCGGTAGGATATCGATCGCAGTGACGTGCACGGTCGTCTCGGTTATCCCATACATGTTGACCATGCGCGGTCGGGACGGACGGCGGGCGAACCAGGCGGACAGTCTTGCCGGATCCAGCGCCTCGCCGCCGAATATGACCAGCCTCAGAGCGTCGAGCGCCTTCGCGCCATCGGCGTCGGCCCGCTCCAGCGATGCAAAGGAAGACGGGGTCTGATTGAGGACGGTGACCCGCTCGGCTTCCAGCAGCGCCAGGAACTCATCGCCGGACCATGTCGCTTCCGATGGAACGACGACCGTGCGTCCTCCGGTCAGCAGCGGCGCCCAGATCTCCCAGACCGAGAAGTCGAATGCGTAGGAATGAAATGCGGTCCAGACATCGGCGGGACCCAGGTCGAACATCGGTATCGTGGCGTCGAGAAGCGTCAGGACACACCGGTGCGAAACGACTACCCCCTTTGCACGGCCCGTGGAGCCGGAGGTATAGATGACATAGGCCGGCTGATCGGGATGCAGGCCTGAAAGACGCTCGCTATCCCGAATGGGGGAGGCATCCCATGTCCCTTCCTCCTCGTTGGCGAAGAGATCGAGCCGAGGCAGGTCATTCTCCGGGATCGGGACGCCGAGAGCGCTGATGATCGTCACCGGCCTGGCGTCCGACAGGAGATAGTCGAGGCGCGCGGCAGGATAGGCGGGATCGAGAGGCAGGTAGGCGGCACCGGACTTCAGGACGGCGAGAAGGGCGACGATCAGATCGGTCGAACGCGGCAGGGAGACGCCGACGATGCGATCCGGGCCGGCACCTGCCGCGATCAGCCTTCGTGCCAGCCGGTTCGCGCTTGCTTCGAGCTCCGCGTAGCTCAGCGATCGTTCCATGGACGTGACGGCAATCGCCTTGGGATAGCGGACAGCGAAATGCGCAAATCTTTCCGGAAGAGTGCTCATCTCGCCCTCCCGGGGAAGGTGGATTCCGGCCGGACCGGCATGGTCGATGCGCTGCTGTATCGTCGGCATGCGTAGCCTCTTTGATGGCCTGAAATGATGGGTTTTCATGTCGCGTCAGCGACGCGACCTCTTGAACAGCACCCGGCTTACTGACGGGTGCCGACAACACAAAGTCCTCCCTCGCTGCAGCGAAGAACGATCGCTTCCTCTGCTCTTTGACGTCGCTCGGTAGCGCCAGGATGCAGACGAGTTATAATCAAACGGGACGGTCCCGTCTAGCGAATGTTGACTAAAATTCTCATATATTAGAGGCGCACCTATCCACGACAGCGTTATCCCAGCGCATTGATGAAGGTTTGCAGCTTGGTTCTGGTTTCCAGGTATTCCGTTTCCGGATCGGAGCCCGCAACGATGCCAGCCCCTGCAAACACGGTCGCCCTGTTTCCGTTGACGATCCCGCATCGCAGGGCGAGAACCCACTCGCCGTTTCCCTCCGCGTCCATCCATCCGACGAGACCGGCGTAGAATCCGCGGTCGCACTCCTCTAATTCCGCGATCGCCCGCCGAGCGGCGTCCTTTGGCCAACCGCCGACGGCGGGCGTCGGATGAAGAGCGTAGGCAAGGGCGATGGGCGATACATTCTCCCGCAGCATGCCGGTGATGTAGGTTCCCAGGTGCCAGATGACCGGCGTCTGCACCAGTTGCGGTTCACTGGGCACGTCGACCTTGTCGGCGAATTGTCGGAATGTCTCGCCAACGGACTGGACGACCAGCGAATGCTCCGCCAGATCCTTTTTTGAGCGCAAAAGTCCGCGGGCGGCCTCCTCGTCCGCCAGTGCATTCACGGCGCGGGGTATGGAGCCTGCCAGGGGCGTGCTGCGTATCCTGCCTCTGTCGCTGCTTAACACCAGTTCCGGGCTCGCGCCCAGCAACACGGAGGATGTCCTTTCGTTACCATCCGGCAGATCCACCCGGTAGACATAGGCGCTGCCGTTCCGGGTGCACAGGCGGGTGTAGACTGCATCGATATCGATCGGCGCGCCGAAATCGACCGTCACGCTGCGCGCAAGTACGACCTTCTCCAAGTCACCCGACTCGATCCGCCTGAGCGCTTCCGTGACGCTCTCCCGATAGGCGGGAGGGTCGTCGCCATGGACCTCGAAGGCGTTGCTCCGTGCGTCCTGCGGAAGCGGCGTCGCTTGGTAGTCCGTGCTGAATTCGACTTCCTCGGGAATGTAGAAGACAGCCTGCGCGCCGGCGTCGAAGGGCACCAGGCCGACGACGATTGGCTTGGTGGCGTTGTGCGTCTTGTCGTTCATGGCCGTCATAGCGACCGCGACGGCCGCCGCGACGGAAGCGCCGTCCGAACCTTTTGGGCATATGCGCTGAGCGACGCCGCGGGTGCGCAGCCGGTATTCAGGCGTTGTCAGATCGAACCGGGCATTCATATGACTATCTCCGTATAATCATCGGGGGGATACGTTGTTCATGTCCAGCTACGGCCCCTTGCGACCCACGCGTCCGTCAATCGGTCCCGACCAAGGCGGCATGTCTGGAGGGCGTAATCGTCCTGGCTGCAGCGCCGTAGGCGGCTGCACCCATCTTGGACAGTTGCTGCGTATGCTGGTCGTCGAGGGTGGTGCGGCCTAGGCCGGCGCGCCCGTCGGGTCCGGCAAGGCCTCGCCGAACCATTCCAGGAGACGCTTCCGGTCGATCTTGCCGAAGCGCGTCAGGGGGATTTCATCGACGATGCGAATGGTATCGGGAAACTTGTAGGTCGCCACGCCGCGGCTCCTCAGAAAATCCCTGAGATCGCGCAGGCTTGGCGGCCTCTCGACCGGGCGCACGATGGCGCACGACGCCTGGCCAAGGTTGACGTCGGGCACGCCTATCACGGCGATATCCCGCACGGCCGGGTGATCGAGCAGATACTCCTCAATCTCGACCGACGAGAATTTTTCGGCTCCGCGATTGATCTGGTCGCCGGCGCGCCCTTCGACGACCAGATGGCCCGTGGGAAGCCGGCGCACCAGATCTCCGGTGCGATAGAAACCATCGGCGGTGAAGGCGCGCAAGTTGACTTCGGGCGCCGCCCCATAGGCGCGGATCGTATAGGGACCGCGCGTCCAGAGTTCGCCGACGTCGCCGTCCGACACATCGGCGCCCAGTTCGTCCACCAGGCGGATCTCGTCATGCGGCGACAGCGGCCGGCCCTGGGTCGTTTCCACCAAATCGACCGGATCCTCGTCCCGCGTGAAATTCAGCAGTCCTTCCGCCATTCCGAAGACCTGCTGGACGCGCACGCCCAGGAAACCATGGATGCGGGCGGCGACGGACGGGGCGAGCTTTGCGCCGCCGACCTGGAGAACGCGCAGGCTGGACAGATCGGCATCATCGAATTCGCGCGCCTCCAGCCACAGTGCCGCCAAGGTGGGAACCGCAGCCGTGACGGTCACCCGGTGCCTTGCGATCAGCGAGAAGACGGTGTCCGGACTGGGCTCCCGCGCAAGCACCACGGTGCCGCCGGCGATGAAGGTGCCAAGTATGCCGGGGCAGGCGAGGGGAAAGTTATGCGCCGCGGAGAGGCTTGCGAGATAGACCGTGGCGCCGTCGAAGCCGCAGAGTTCGGCGCTGGCGCGCGCGTTGTATTCGTAGTCGTTGTGGGTTCGGGGAATGAGCTTGGGAAGCCCGCCGGTTCCGCCCGAATGCAGGAAGAGCGCGACAGACGAGGCATCAATATCCTCGATTTCCGCAGGTTCGGCTTCCAGACCGACAAGCTTGCCATAGCTTTTCAACGCGGGATCACCGCCGGTGTCGCCCACGACGAGGATCTGGCGCAGCGACGGCGCGGCCTGCTTCACGCGGCGCGCAAGCGATCGGAAATCATAGCTCGCCTCGACGTCGGCGACCGCATAGGCGACGGCTCCCGACCCCCGGGCGAGATGGCTGACCTCCTGTTCCCGGTGGGTCGGAAGCACCATGACGGGGATCACGCCTGCCCGGATCGACCCGAGCAGCAGGGTGACGAGCTCGATAACATTGGGCAGTTGCAGGATGAACCGGTCACCGCGCTGCAGACCCCATTTGCGCAACGCCGATGCCACCCGGTCCGTCGTCCGATCAAGCTCCGCATAAGTCAGCTGCCGTCCAGCAGTATCGATGAGCGCAATCTTGTCCGGATTGATCCGCGTCTGCTCGCGGACGGAAGCCGTGAGGTCCTTCCCGCGCCAGTAGCCCAGTTCGCGATAGCGTTCGGCCAATTCAAGCGGCCACGTCCGTAAAGTCGTTTCAGGCATGTTGCACCCCGGTATCCGCTGAAGCTTCGACCGCACCGGCCCGAGCGGGCCGCCGTCTGAGATAGTCGATGATGAGGCGGTTCGTCTCTTCAGGTCTTTCGAGGTACCCGAAGTGGCCCGCATCGGCGATTTCCACGTATTCCGCGCCCGGGACGACATCCGCCACCTCCCGGCTCAGGCGGGGTGGTATGGCGGCGTCGTCTGCAAAGCCGACGACCAGCATCGGAACGGAGATGGTCCGGTAGTCGGGGCGGCGATCGTCGAGGAACTGCGACAGCAGCAGCTGCGCTTTGTGTCCGGCGGTGATCCGTCCGTCATCGAATGCAAACATATCAAGCCAGTCCTGGGCCCGACCTTCGTCGCAAAGGGTTGCAGGCGACAGGTACTGCAACGCCATGACGGCGGCACGATAGTCGGCGGGTGGCGGTAAGCCGCTTTCGGCGAGTGCGATCTCGCCGCGCGTCATAGCCTGCTGCACGGGATCCAGACGGGCATGCGCGGCAAGCGCAACGACGCTGGACAGAAGATCGGGTCTGGCGAGCGCCGTCTCGACTACGATCCTGGCGCCGAGCGAAGTGCCGATCAGCGATACCCTGGTGCAGCCCAGGTGCTCGATCAACCCGACGACATCCTGGACCATGTCCGCCATCGTGAATCCGTCGGGGCATTCGTCCGTTGGCGGAATTCCCCGGTTGTTCATGGACACGACCCTGAAGCCGGCAGCCGTGAGCGCCGGCGTCTGGTGCACGTGCCAGACGCGGGCAGGGCTTCCCGTTCCCATCACCAGCAGCACCGTGTGGCCGGAGCCGCCGGTATCCTCGTAGGCGATGCGAATGCCGTTGATTTGAGCTGTGATCACGCGACGCTCCCGGCTCGTGCGACGAGGAAGCGGCTGACGCTGCGCATCTTCTCGCGCGTCTCCTCGAGCTCGCGTTCAGGATCGGACTGCGAGACGAGGCCGGCGCCGGCGCGAAGCCAGGTGGTTCCCCCGGCCTGGTAGACCGATCGCAGAACGAGGGCCGCATCCAGTCCGCCCTGGCTGTCTATGGACAGAACGGCGCCGCTGTAGAGCCCTCGGGGCGTATCCTCGCGGAGGCCTATCTCCCTGCACGCGTCGCGCTTGGGAATTCCCGATGCGGTCACTGCCGGAAAGACGCTGCCAAAGGCATCCCAGCAGCTGGCGTCCTTCCGCAGCTGGCCGCGGACACGCGAGGCCAGATGCTGAACGCTGCCCCTGGCAACGACATCCATGAAATCCTCGACGAACACCGTTCCCGGCTCGCTGACCTCGGCAATTTCGTCCTGCGCCAGCTTGACCGACAGGGCGTGTTCATAGATCTCCTTGGGATCACAGAGGAGTTCCTCCCGCAGCGCGGCATCGCGTTTAGACTGACCCGTCCAGGCACGCGTGCCGGCAAGCGGCTGCGCGGCGATGGCGCCGGTCGCCGAGACCTCGATGATTGCTCCCGGGCTGACGCCCGCCGCCGCAATGCCGCCAAGCCGCAGCAGGAAGGACCGCGCTGGCGTATTATGGCGACGAAGCATCTGGTAGCTGGCGACCAGATCGATATCCTGAGATACAGACACCCGACGCGAGAGGATGACCTTGCGAAGCCTGATGCCGTCGATCGACCTGATAGCACCGCGGGCCGCATCGACATAACCGCTAGTGTCGCTGATCTCGTCCACCTGCACGATTTTGGCAGGTTCCTCCAGCCTTGCCTCGCGCAGCGCCGCCTCCCAAAGATCGGCGATGTCAGGATCGGAGACAACGATCTTTGCCTCGCCGGCGCGGATCCGTGCCTCATGTTGCGGCAGAACGAGATAGAGCAGCGTTCCGGCATGATCGCCGATAGGCAGGCTTTGCAACAGGTAGGAGAGTTCGAACGCCGCCCAGCCGAAGATGCGCAGCTGTTCGCCCTTGTCATGGGAAAGAACGCTCGCCACCATCGCCCGAACCTGATGCAGCGGTCGGTCGGTAAGAGGCTCGGTTCGAGAGCCAGCAGGCGTCGTCAAATGAAGGCCCGCCCGATCCAGCCGGATCTCCGTCGCGCAACCCGCCGCAAATACGATCTCCCCGGCCTTTTCGTAGAGGATGTAAGGCTGCGGCTCCGCGCCGGTACCATCTTGCCGTCTTTCCGGCACGTGCGAAACGCTGCCGTCCACGGCCCGGGCAAGGGCGCCTGCCGCGGTGAAGACATCCACGGTCAGAGGCACCATGCGCGTCGTTCCCGGTTGCGCTATGCCTGATGTGATAAGCGTCATGGCGAAGCTTCCTTCTACAGGCTGCCCGGACCCGATGCCGAGGCGGCCAGCTGGTCGCGCAGAGATTTCGGCCGCATGTCCGTCCATGTCCTGTCGATCCAATCGAGCACCTGCTGGCGCGGTGCGCCGTCGGGCGCGCCATGAACGACGCTCCAGCCATTGGGAACGGCCTTGAAGGTCGGCCAGAGCGAATACTGCTCCTCGTCATTGACTAGGGCATAGAAAACGCCGTTCGGGTCATCGAATGGATTTACGGACATCATAGGGCTCCCAAGGTCTTGCGTTCGACTGTTTGTTCGCAGGGCTCGCACCTCGTGTCGGCCGCGATGGCGTCCAGGATGTCGGCGGATCGCATCGCGACATTGGACAGCAGCGACGACGTCAATCCGTGGCTGTGCTGAACGCCGCCATTCAGATAGATGCGCCCGGGTATGGTCGGAAGTTCAAGCGAATAATCCCGGTTCACGAGGGGAAGGGGACCATCGAAGGCATTGTCCGCGTCGATACCCGATCCAAGCATGTCCCGCAGGTCGAATGGCTGAAAGCCTGTTGCGAAGACGATGGCGTCGAATTTCAACTGCGAGTGATGTCTGCCGCCGATATCGCGGATGACGGCAGAGACTCCGTCCTCGTTTTCGACCACCTGTTCGACATCGGTCGTCCTGTGTATGTGCAGACGCCTGAACCCGCCGACCGTCTCGTCATATTCCCGCCGGTACAGATCATTGATCAGGTCCGCATCGACGGCCGAGTAGTTCGTCGGCCAATGATAGGCAAGCAGCCTCTTCTTGAGTTCGGGAGGCGCCGTATAGAATTCGTCTACCGATGAAGGATCGAAGATGCGGTTGACATAGGGCGTATCGTCGGAAGGCGAGTAGCCGAAGCGCCTGAGAGATGCGTGGACCTCGGCATCGCCGCAGGTTTCATGGAGATATGCCACGACTTCGGCAGCACTTTGTCCGGCTCCCACCACGAGAAACCGCCGGTTCGGCTTGGACGGCAGTTTCTTTAGGTTCGGAAGAAGGTTGCAATTGTGGAATATCCGCAGACTGGGAACGATGCCCTCCGGCAGTGCCGGCCGATAGCCTACCCCGACGACGATATTGCGGGCATGAATCGTCTCGATGGGCACATTGATGTCGGCGCTCCGCGCAACGCTCACCGCGAAACGACCGCCGCGCCATTCAATACCCCGCGCTACAGCGCCGTAGGAAACCGGGACGGATATCCGGTCGGCGGCCCAACGAAGGTAGTCGTGGAATTCCCTGCGGGATGGGAAAAACGTCTTGAGATTGATGAAGTCGGACAGCCTTTGCCTTTCATGAAGATAATTCACGAAGGTGTATCGACTTGTGGGGGTTCGTAGGGAAACAAGGTCCTTGAGAAAGCTGATCTGCATGGTGACGTTCGGCAGGAGCATCCCGTCATGCCAGCAGAATTCCGACTTTGCCTCGACGAAGCGCGACGTCAACGCCTTCTCGCCGTCCGTGTCCCGGCTGCGTTCCTCTATGGCGATCGCAAGGCCCAGATTGGCGGGGCCGAACCCAATTCCGAGGATATCTACCTCGTCGGAAACGGGTTCCCTCGATGCTCGACCTCTCGAATGATCGGATTCGATGCGCTGTTGTATCCTCGGCATATAAAGCCTCTCTGATGCCTTTGAACTGACTTCCGGGCTGTGCGGCGATGGTGCAAAGTCCGGGAAAACTCCCAGCAAGGAATGGGCGTTGGCGATTGTCCAATCTGAGGGGGCAAGGGCACGTCCGCATTCTTTCGACCGTGTGTACCAACCTCTCGGCCACCTTATAATCAAACGGGACGGTCCCGTCTAGTCATTGTTGAGTAAAATAGTCATATTTTGTGTGGCGATCAGTTTCGCTTGGTGTTTTGCTTTCAATGATGGGCGACGAATTTGAGGAGAAGGGCTTCGGGTGCAGGCCAGGGTAGAGATCTTCCCGTCGCCGCCAGGCACCAAGCTTGAAGATAAGCCAGATCAGACGTCAGAGCCCGAAAGAGTGTTTTCGCCCATTCCCTCGTTGACCAGATGGCGCAGCGTTTCTGATCAATCAACAGTTCGGCGAGTTCGTCGCGCCGATCGAGCGGAAGGACAGCAGCGATCTTGTGAGTTCATGGGCCGACGATCGACTGCGTCACCGGTTGGCCGATCAGTCGCCATGCGCGAAGGGCCCGAGAACCGTGACGCCCTCCTTGCGGGCGGCAGCAGCGAGCTTGCGATCAAGCGTGGCAAGCGCAATGCTGCGGTTAAGGGCGAGCGCCAGATAGGCAGCATCATAGGCGCTCAGACTGTGGTTGGCGGCCAGAAGCAGCACATAACCATCTCCGCCAATGCCTGCATCATCCAGCGGCAAACGGCGCACACGCTCCATGTTGACCAGAGCACCCCCGACGACGATGCGACCGCGGCGTTCGGACATGGCAAGAATGTTGCGGATCTCGAAGAAGAACCGCGACGGGACAGGGCTGGGGGCCTCGATCGTGGCGATCACTGTCTCGGCTGCGTCAGAATACTCCTCCGGCAGCAACCAGGCCGCCGCCATCGAGGCATCGAGAACGAACGCCATATCAGCGGCGGCCTTCGCCGCGCCACGACAGGATCTCGTCATGCGTCACCGCTGCCGCCTTCGATCGCGCGGCGCGGACTTCGGCGAGCAGCAATTGAAGATCGCTTTCCTTGCGCATACGGGTGACGTGGGCGATCGGGTCGTTGCCGCGGGCGATGACGAAATCTTCGCCGGCCTCGACGCGAGCGAGAAGATCGGACAGATGGGTCTTTGCTTCTAAGATTCTCACGGTCGTCGTCATCTACTCGAACCTCTCAACTTGGCTTGAAGCACCAAAACAGAGACCCCGAAAAGGTTGGTCAAGCAGTTGGTCTGCTCACCTCCGATAAGGCGTACTTATCGATGGTTAGGATGCCAACGCTCGATCATACTATGTGAGGAATACTAACTTTGAGATAGAGTTCCTTTAGCAAATCATTTACCATAATTTCAATGGCTTACGATCTTACGAAAATCAGCATGACAGCTCTGATGCGGCCGGCTTTCGACGCCTGTGTCGCGCTCGCGCGTCTCGACGAGCGCATCGCCCGCTCGCCCGTCGGCGCGGGCTTCCTCGAACGATCCCAGTTCACCGACGCCTGCGCCTCGCTGTGGATCGACGGCGAGCTCGTCCATCTTGAAGACCTCGTCCTTCACGACGCCACCCGCGACATCCGTACGCCCACCCACGAACTGACCATTGCTCGCGACGTGTTGCGAACCCGCAGGCGCATCGCCATGCAATCGCCGGATTGGGCACTGTCGGCCGAGGGTATCCGGACTTTGCGACAAACATCGGACATCAATTCGGCCGGCGCGGGCGAGGGGAAGACTGCCGTCGTCATTCGCCCGGTGGCGCCGATAACTCCGGAAGGGGAGGGGGACGATGGTGATGACGCGGAGAATTTACCCGGCGTCGACTATGCCGCCATCGATGCGGTGCTCGCCCGATCGGAGGCCGCGATCGAGAACGCAACACGGCCCGGTCGCGCCGGCGCGGCGGAAAAAGATGCGATGATCTACGATCTCGACTGGGACGAGGACGCGCGGCTCGAGGAATGGCACGCTGTGTTGCGGCAGGCCGAAAACTTGCCGGCGGTGCTGCAGGCTATCGTCGCCCTCGATGCCTGGAACGAGCTTTTCGTGCTTCAGCATGCCCCTTGGCTTGGCCGGCTGTTTTCCGCCTCGATCCTGCGCCAGGCCGGTCTCACCACCGGCGCGCATCTCGCCGCCGTCAATCTCGGCCTGAAAACCATCCCCGTCGACCGGCGCCGCCATCGCGACCGCGAAACCCGCCTGCTCGCCATTGCCCACGGTCTGTTGGCGGCCGCCGAGCTCGGTCTGAAAGAGCATGACCGGCTCGCGTTGGCGCGCACTATGTTCGAGCGAAAGCTGGACGGACGCCGGACGTCTTCAAAGCTGCCGGAGCTGGTCGAGCTGGTGATGGCAACGCCATTGGTGTCGGCCGGGATGGTGGCGAAGACACTCGACGTCACGCCACAGGCGGCGCGGCGGATCGTTTTGGAGCTCGGCTTGAGAGAGATGACGGGGAGGGGGAGGTTTCGGGCATGGGGCGTGATGTGACTCCAACGCCCTGTTCTACGCCGCGGGTTTCCCAGGCTTGATTCAGTATTTTCGCCAGCCGCGCAGCCTTGCCTTGCGGCAGGAAACGGCCACAGGGTTGCTGAACGACATCCTACGTATCCGGGCAGTGGGATATTTCCAGCCGATAACGCGAACGAACTGTGAAAGTCTTCAGCATGGGAGGCGCCACGTCACGATTGCTGCCTCCGTCGCGCAGTCTTAATAGCGTCAGCGCCACGCAACCCAACTCCGCGGCGCCCTGTCCCTAGGTGACGACCCTCATTTCTCTTTGCCTTCGGCGTGGAGACATTGCGCGAGCCCAGCCGAACATTGAGGCGCATGAGGATGCAGGTCTGCTCAGCAGCAATCTGCCTAGAAGAGTCACCGCCCGGCGCGGCGGAGACGTCGAAGACGACGTGGGATCGGCCTATCGATGAGAGCTACGGACTCCGCCGCATTGTCAAAATGCATCGGATCACGCCACTCCGCCGTGTTCATAATTTTGATATAGAGGTCCAGACAGGATCAAATGAACAGTCATATCCGGCGACTCAGCCGATGGAAGCTCCTGAGGATCAAAGAGATAGCTTTCGGTCTCGATATATTGGACCGCCATGTCGTGTTCTATCGCTGCCATCAAGGCACCCGCGACAAGCACCTTGCTACCAACTGGGGTCAATATCATCCGCGGCTCGTATGTTCCTCGCATGGTGCGATCAAACCGAGATTTCAATGTTGTCAATGTTCGGTAACAGTCTAGAGGATTGCGCTCTGAAGCGTACACGATATCACGGGGGTCAACCTCCCATTCATCCACCAACGCAGTCCGATATTCGGCAAGCAAATCGTCAGCTCGCCTGGGATTGCGCGAAGGAAATGGTAGGAGGGGGCAAATTTTGTAGCACCGCCCCACCGCAATGCCGATCTGAGTCAGCGAAGACGAGCGGCCCGGCGCGAGCTGAGGAATCCAGACCTGAGCCACGTCGTGATTTTCGTCTTGCACAGAAGGTGCAAAGCCGCGGACCATTGTCGGTCTACTCGAAGGGATACTCGATATCTGATCGTCCAACTCAGGATTGGACACCATCATTAGGTGGAAAGAGCGATTACTTGTCTGCTCGCAGTCCTCAAGCAGCATTCTCGCTACCGGGAAAGCTATCCCAATGGACAATGCGCTAAGGTCAAGGATGACATCAGTGATATCGTCGCCAACTGGATTCTGCTCTAAACTAGCGATGATCCGGGCACCGCCTACAGGCGCACCATCGTCTGCAAACACATCGATGCTGACAATCTTGGAATTTTGGACTATGGCACGTAAGGAGACCTCGTTCGCGTTCGCCTTGTCCAAGAGTTCATGCGACGGCCCTGGTCTTTCTTCCCGAATAAACAATGCAGATAAGCGGTTGCCCAATGTCGAGGAGAGCATCTGAGGGATTCGCCTTGATCTTGGATCGAAGCCAGCGGCCGCGACGAGCAGTACCCTTCTCTGCGGATCATGGAAGTATTCCTCAACGAAACCTTCGACCTCGGTATCAAAATTAGCAATACAATTCGACCAGTGACTACGCATTTGATGCGCCTGTCACAAAGCGAATGTAGTCAAGGGTTTTTGGTAGAAAACCGCCGCGATTGAACGTTAAGCCGTATGCGAGATTAACCGTTCCGGTCAATTCAACGAGTGCCCACTGTTTGCCACCCTGACCATAGTTTCGTTCGATCGTGACCGCGCCATTGGCGATTGCATGCTTCAGAACCGAGCCAACTTCATCGTCAGTGGACAAAGCCTCCATTTCTTCTTCCAAAACAGCTATAGCATTTGCTCCGGGCCCAAGAGGGGCATTAGGTAGTAGGGACTCCTCCCTACATTCCTGCCCCATCGCGTCCACAAGATCCCGGACGCGCTGAGCATTGGGGAACGCCCAAGCGTCCATCATTGCTTTTGCCTTCTTAGTGAGGATCGATTGCTGGCTTCGGGCAGGAAGCGGTAAAGGATTGTTTCGAATTGCCCGGGTCTCGATGTTGGCCACGAGCTCGCCAGCGAACTGAAGAAAAACCTCAGCGTTTTCATTACTTGCATCGCATATCGCGTCTACACCATAGTGGAGCGGCCGGTCATACTCGTGATATAGATGGAGGCGTGCGCCATGAGCCACATCGGAGTCTGCTTTCAACGGCGTGCGAGGATCAGGGTCGATTTCCTCAAACAATGAGGGCGTAGCTCTCGCGATGCGGATAGCGTAGCGGTGAAGCAAGATCCTAGTCATAGCTAAAGCAACTTCTGGCCGATCATCGTAGGATTTTGTCCGCTTGATGTATTCATCGACGAGGCTGTCAATCTCCTTACGCCGAGACGGGCCAATGGACAGCTTGGCTTGATCTTTATCGACCTTTAAAGAAAGTTCTTTGATCTGTCCCGGGGTGAGCTTAGGAGGCTCTGCAGGAAGTAGGCGATCGACGTCAGTTGCGTTACGATTTCGGAGGGCTTCGATCATCGGAAGGTAACGCTTTGCCATATCGCGTGCCATGGTTCTAAACTGTTTTCTCGCAGCTTCTTTCTTTTCATCTCCCTGCATTCGGATATCGACGAAGTCACGACCCTTGGCACGATTGTGGGTTGGCTGGGTACCTGTGGAGCGAAGAACAGCACCAGGACTCAAAGCATCAAGTCGCATCATCATCCAGCGGCCGAACTTCATCTCTCTGTGAGACAGCATTTCAAACATCGCTTGGAGCTGTTCATGATGCAGCGCGTGGACGTCGTCGAGCATTACAAGGGGACTTAACTCGATTTCCTCACCCATCCAATCAATTCGAATTTTGCTGATAGCATCGAATGGAGCATAGGGCGCTATAGCGTCGGCGGGAAGGTTCTCAAGCTTTGGCGCGCGAAGACCTGCACCGACGGAGTAAATTGCGCGCTGTACGGCGAGCGCGCGATCACGAATTCCGATGGCGGTTAGACCTCCGATCTGTTCAAGATGAGCTTCATAGGTTGCGCGGGGTATAAATTGAATATCAACGATGTCCCGTGTCTTATTGGCCGTGAGACTACGGATCAAACCCAGCATTGCCCTCGCCTGAACTAGCCAAAAAGCAAGTTTCGTCTTCACCGCAGGTTCGTACGGAAGCTCCCAAAAGTCGCGGTATTCCGACTCCATCGGAATGCGAACAGCTGCAACGTGAGGTTTTCCTTCCTTTAGAAACCCCGCTTGTCCTAATGCATCTGCAAGCGCACGATTGATGGGATTACTTTCATCCTGCAAAATGGTTTCTACCATTCTGAACTCGGCGAGTGTCGCGAGCATTGTTTTGCCGCTGCCAGGTGCGCCGATGATTCTAACCGGCACCTCGAACATATCGTCTTTATGCTTATTGGTGGCTAGGAAAGTAGTAAGCGGCGCGGGACTGACGATCGACAAGAAGGACTCATCTTCGCGCACATACTCTGTTGCTCTTCTTAAAAATGGATTTGCCATGTTCAACCGTGCCTGTCACGACGATGAAAAAGAGGTCGCATAGGAAACCCTTCTTGACCTGCAGTTTCGGCCCAAAGCAACGGGATGGAATTGTTCGGGGTGTTATGCTCCAAAACTACTGGCAATGCGCAATTTGCATAACCGAATTTCATGTCAAGCTGGCCGGCTTCACGACAATGTTTCTCAAGCCGGATGAAAAGCCCATGGTCATAATAGCGCCTGCAGATGTCGACTACCGGCGGGTCTGAAGCGCGCACTGGCGTCATTGCGCCAGTTCCAGCATTAACCCTACCCAATGCCAAGTCCACAGGAAGTCGCATTCCCTCAGTGATCACGACGTCACCGAAACTTCTGTTCTTAAGCTGCACTTTTGCCTCATCGAGCCGCATCAAGAGAGCTTCGCGTGCCTGGGTAGTCGATACATAATGATGGATATGAAGCGTGTATCCGGCAGCCAGGGGAAAATCATTTTTGAGACGACCTCTCGCATCCTGCACAATTTTTTCGAACTTCGCGAGCTTCCCTTTCGGCTTACCCTCTGGAAAGCGGATAAACGTTGTCCCTGACGCGGTGAAATCGTCGATCAGATAAACGTCATCGAAAACGGCGTCAGGGCCTTCTTCGCTACGAAGGTCCTCTGCGAGGCTCTTCCATTTCTCGTCATCGACATTCATCATTGGGACCACTTGTTCTTGCGACAATCGACCAGCATTTGCCCTGCGTAGAACATCGATGCGGCTCCCATCGCTTAGGCCAACGAAAAGGCATCGTCTTAGCCGATGAGCGAAAGTTCTCGCTGCTGCCGCTGTCTGCCAGACCTCATATGGCTTGATACCCAACTCGCCTGCCACGGCCCGCCGAACGTACGGCGTGACAACCTCCGGAATGAACGTCTCAATGACGCGATGCATTTCGAGTCCAGAGATGTAGACTAGACGGGTTTTGATGAAATGATATGCCGTAGGGCGATCAGCGTCCTCGAACTGCCTCAACCAAGATACGAGGCTTTCAAGGAATCGAACGCCAGCACGGAAGTCCGCATAGCCATCGTACTTCATTGCAGACATGAGTCGAAGCCACGCATACTCTTGCGTTGCGACCTCATTGTCCCACTTCATGACGTCGGCGATCAAATTTAGCGCAAGCGTGTTTATCATCGTCCGACCATGCTTTAGTTGAGCCACTGGGGCAATATCTACGGTGTAAGTAGACAGTCTGCTCAACCGATTTTTCAAACTCATGCGCATTGTCACGGACTTGAGTAACTGCGCCTTACGCAGCGACGATTACGCCACAAACGCATGAGGAGGGCCAAAGAAGCGGCCTAGCATCGGAGGTAGTGGTTTCTTTCACTTCCACACCGATTTAACAGCACTCCCCATTCGATGCCATGTGTTGATGAACATAAGGCCTAAACAAGCGAGTATTACGTATGGCCTGCCTTCTCTAACCTCACGTCGCAGCCGCAGCTGGGCTTCCGCCTTGAAAGTGCATCTGGTAGAAGGCTGCGCTCTTTCCCGGTTCCCATGGAAGTTGCCGAATTACGGCCATGAAGCTTTAAAACAAGTTTGATAACCCCTATGCAACCTAAGCAAAGAATCTACTGCATTTTTGAGGGAGCTGGAGCGAGAGGCTTGGGCCACGTTGGCGCTTTCCGCGCGCTGTCGAAACAGGACGTCGAGTTCGTTGGTTTTGCCGGAACATCTGCCGGCGCCATTGTCGCAACGCTTGCAGCCTGCGGTTATTCAGGTGAGGAGTTGTTTTCCGTCGCCCACAAGACGAACATCCTGGATCGCCTTGACCTTGATCGCCGCAATTCCAGTGTCTCCTCGACAAAACAACCGGCCGGAACGCCGGCCAACCTCTTCGGCAGGGATTCCTGGTACAGATTGCAGCTGGTCCGCCTGGTTTTAAAAAGCCGGCAAATCTGCGTGTTCCTGGCGATCGCGGGCCTGATTTTTTTAGTCGCAGGCCTGATCTTTTATCCGCAGCTTGCTCTGATCGCGGTGCTGGCGTCATTCGCCGCACTCTGGCTGGCAGCCCGCATGGCGGTTGCTGGCTTTGTCAGCCTCGACGTCGTGAAGCGCGCGCTCGATCAGCTCATTGCCATGAAATGCCGGGGACGGCGTGATGGAAGCCCTCCGACGTTTCGCGATCTGGCTATGGCGGGCTTTCCACCCTTGAAGATCGTCGCGGCCAACATATCCGAACAAGAGCTTATGGTGTTCTCGGCGGAAACAACCCCGGACGCCGCGGTTTCCGATGCAGTGTGTGCCTCAATTGCAATCCCCTGCGTGTTCAAACCACGGCGCATTAATAACAACTGGTTCATGGATGGCGGACTGGTATCGAACCTGCCGGCCTGGACCTTTGACGATGAGCGGTCGATCGATCGCGATGCTTTGACAGCGGCAATTGAAATAGGGGTCACTCCCAGCAAAAATCGGACGCCAGGCTGGACAATCGGATCGATGCTCGGAACGATGATCTTCGGGGCGGGCCTTCTCAACAAGCGTGGTGTCGAGAGACTGACCGCCGAGCGATTGACCGTGAACATCGGACTCCTCGACTTCGATGTCGGCCGTGAGAGAGCCTCCGAGATCATTTCCGAGACTGAGCAATATTGCGAGGGTAGCCTCATTGCTCGGATGATAGAGCTGCCGCGGATCATCAACGACAATTGCGAGAGTGTCTCAAGGCGCTGCCACGGATTGATATCTGCTTCCTACGCTGCCGCCGGTTTGGACGAAGCAGAATTCGCAACCCGCATTGCCATAGCGATCCCTGTCGCACCTCGATACCGGACCGTCCGGCTCGAATTCAGTTCTGGATATACCGATCTTTCGGACGAACGCATCACGCTTCCCCTGGAGCGGTCCCTGATCGGACGATCCTGGAACGAAAATGAGACGCTTTATGCATCAAAAAGCGATCCCGCAGTCTGGAACGAGAGCCTGACGGCTCCACAGGATCGATGGCTTCGCAAGCTGATCTGGAAGGATCTGAATTGGGTCTTGTGCGTTCCCGTAAAGATTGACGAGCAAACGAGGGTTATCATCACCCTGGACAGCGACAAGGCGCTCGCTTTTAACCAGGATGCCCAACAGGAGTTGCTGAACGCCCTAGAAGAACTTATATTGCAGGAGTTCCAGTTCTTGAAGAATGTCGAAAGGGAGTTGCTCCATGGCCGTTAAAATGCTTTCGCGGGGTCCAACTGGCGGTCCGACCCCCGGTTCAAGCGAGGCAGTGCGGCAGGCAGTGCGGACCAAATCGTCGGAATATGCTTCGGCGCCCACCGACCACGGCAGGCAAGCGTCGGAACTCGCCAAGAAAATACGCGAGGTGGAGACAAAGACCGACAAAAACGGTCAATGGACGGTGCGCGGTCGTGCAACGAAGCCGGGTTTGTTCAAATAGGGTGACCCGCCATTCTCCGGCTGCGGTTCAGTACTGATTAAATTTCCCACTCACCCCGGATCCACATCGAATAAAGTTCGAATTCCGGCTCCATGCCTTGATCCGGATCTCCATAGACCGCGGTCTCAACGTACGGAATGCCAACGTCGAGTGGGGGGCCGCTGATCTGACCATATTTATGGTCGTAGCAGGCGAGAAGAACCCCGATAGACAGCAGTTTCGAAGAGACCGGCGACACAAATGCCTTGCAACCGCCGAGCTTGTTCAGGGCTCGACGGTAACGGTCCATGGCCTGGAACAGCTGTTTGTAAGCTTCGAACGGATTATATTCGCAGGCAAGGAGGACGTTTTTCGGCTCAATCTGAAATTCGTCGAACAGGATTGCCCGGTGCTCATTGACGATCTCATCACCGCGGCGGGCATTGCGGGTGGGGAACGGTATGACCGGGCAAATCTCATCTGGGTCGACCTCCGCGCGGATTAGGTCGAGGCGCTCGTGCTGACGCTCTCCCAAGACCGGAAACCAGACCCGGGGCCAGTTTTCGGTTCCCTGCGCTGTCAATTGCCCTGAAAATCCAGCGACCAGCGTCACGGCGTCGCTCAGGCTGCCGCCCTGGGCGCCCAGGTCGGCAGCAACGCTTTCTGCGGTTGTCACGTGAAGATTGACATTAGGTCCGCCTGTTTTGGCCATTTGATCAAGATTATAGAGGATCTGCGCGACGGCCGTCAGCGCCACCATGCGCGGCATGGCACTTATGTCAATCACGACATCGTCAAAGCCGGAGCAGCTTCCTGCGCCCTTGATCGCGGCTTGCGTGTTCCGCGATGTTGCTGCGGATCCCGCCGGGCCGCCTATTTTTATGTCGATGCGCTTGATGGCTGCATTGCCGAAGAGTGCGACCAAGCCGTTGTAATTGTCCAGCGTCAGTTTGGCGCGCAAGGGACTGTCGGCTAGCCCGTTGTCGAATGCCAGAAGCCAGATTTGGAGAACCGCCCCCGCCGCTTGAAGTCGGCTGGCGGTTGCGAGCGCACGGACATCGAACCCACGGCCGAGAACCAGCAGCATCTTGCGCGGCCGCGCGGCCACATGGGCTTTCCAGAACGTGTCGAAATCGCCATCTCGGGTGAGGGAATATGGATCCCAGCGCATCATTGTTTCGTCAGACAAGCGTCGGTCCCTCTGGTGACTTTTCTGCGGCGCCCCGGTCCTGCCACTGTACGAGATCGCGGAGCGATTTCGGCCTCCAGCCGCCATATCCAAGCGGAAGGCCGAAATGCACACAGAGAAGTCTGTTCAGGTAAAAGACGACATACGACTTGTTGTTGTTTTGATGATCGAGCCGAGGCACCAGCAGGTTCATCCCGACCAGCGAGGTGAGGACGTCTCTCAGAGCGAGGAAATGCTTGATTTCGTCATCTGGGCGATCAATCAGCGTGGCGCGGTCCTGCATGGTGATCGCTATTCCGGTGACACCAGGCGCGTAAGGTGCGGTACTGCGGAATGTCTGATGCTGGCAGAAGCTGCCAATGCCCTCAAGTAGCCGGCGCGCTTCATATCCTCTGGGAAGACGGCGCGGCAGCCCGTCCCAGCGGGATTTTGCGACCTCCCTGATGAGGGTGTCCTGCCGTTCAGGAGAAAGCGGCATCGGCTTGTCGCGATGAAACCTGATTTTGGCAGTGATTTCCTCGAAGAGTTCACCGGCGACTTCAAGATATTGGTCGACGTTGAACGACGAGACTGCGGCTAGTGCATCACGGCCGAAATAGACAGGCGCATCGAGCTCGGTGCGAAGAAAGTGTTCTGCAGCGCGCTCTGTTCCGCTGCCCCCGCGCTTGTCAAACTCGGCCGAGGTGAGTGAATCGAAGTCGAAAGAGCCCTGGGCACGGGTGGAATCGCGGTCGATCAAAATTTTCGTCGTGCGCCAACGCAACGCCCGGTCCATGACGGAGCCACGGTGTTGACGAGCCTCGTCGATCCACACATCGTAGCGGTTGCCGGACCCGTTCGCCCTGACAATATCCGCTTCCATGCTGGCAATCTTCGTCTCGATCCGTTCCTCCCATTCTGAAAGGTCGTCTCGCTCGGCGATGAGTGAGAAGAAATCGCGGCCCTCGAAACCATCGGCTTTTTCAGCGCGGAGATTGGCGATCGCTTCTACGAATTTGCCGAATGTCTTGGTGCGCGCGCCGCTCCAGCGGCGTTCGAGCTGGATGACACCCTCGTAGTCGCGTTCCTTGAGCGCGCCCTCCGACAGGAGATCACGGTGGGTCAGTGCTTCAAGACGCTCTGCTATCCAAACGCCGCATTGTTCACGGGCATCGGTCACGAACTCGATCAGGCTGGTTCTCTGTGATGCCGCCAGCGTCTGAAGTTCATCAAGCAGAAGGACGCGCTTGGCCTCGACACGCCCATGATTGTCGATGATCTCCGCATGCGCGAACCACTTCAGCCCGTCGAGCCGGGCATGTCCGCCCTTGACGGGCGCCGGGTCGCCGAGCTCGTCCATCCGGTCGTAAAAGCCGCGTTCGATCTGCGACGCCCAATCGAACAGTTCTTTTCCGGATGCCTTGGCTGGAATGGTCGCTCCCGATTCCGGTTGCCATTGGAAATGAATCCGTTCCAGGTCGTCCGGAAACTGTCGCTCGGCACGCTCAAGCACCGCTCGCAAAGTGGCAATGACGATCCGGGAATTGACCAGCTCACGGAATAGCACATTGCCCTTATCGAATTCGGCAAGATCCTTGTACTCGCGGGTGAAACTCACCATTGTTCCAAGAAGGGCCGGGCCATCCGTCCCGAGGGCACCAACCTCCCGCAAACCTTCCTGCGTGGCCTTAACCTGGGGGTTGGCGTCGGCGAGCTGGCTCGTCAGTCGCAGGGGACGGGGTGTCATCAGCCGCAAAAACGTCGTCTTCCCGCCGCCTGGCGCGCTTCGCAAAAATACGAGGCCACCCCAAGGGTCATTGATCGGCGACATCAGATCGAGTGCGCCGGCACCAAACAGCTTGACGAACTCCTCATCGCTAACGGAGCGCTGCGATGCGCGCAGACGAAACGGATTTCTCATTGCCGCTTCCTATGACGGCTGACCCGCGGGAACAACCCGCGGACCCGCTGGATATCTTCGGCCCAGAGCAGGAAAATTGAATTATTCGGAGTGTTGTGACTTAAAATCACCGGCAGCCGACCGTCCGCATATCCGAGCCGCTTCGAAGTGCCGCCGACGGCACCATGCTCATCGTCCACATCAGGATCGAAATACCGATCCTGATTGGCGAGCGCTAGAATGCCGGCATCCCGTTGATCGTCCAGCCGAAGGGACGGTCCCAGCCGGTGGACAACCTCAAAGACGATCGTGCCCTTGGAGAAGGTCAGTTTTGGCAGGAGTTTCTTGATGTGATCGATCGCCTGGTCGGACGCGATATAAACGACGATGATCAGGACGAGGCCGGTTTCCGCGACAGCGCCACCCAATGCTTCGCGTGACTCAAGCATCTCGACAATCTTGGGAATTTTGCCATCGAACTCAAGCGTCTCCTCATCCTGCCTGATGGCACTGGTGCCACTGGCAGAGAAATCGTCGAGAAGTACAATATATTGGAAGCAGACCTGGTCTTCTGACGGCTCATGGTCGAGGATCGACCTCAGGTCTTTGCGAAGCTTGGAACGCATGTTTTCCGCTTTTGCGTTCGAGACGTCATAAGCGTGGAAAACCTGTTCGTTCGACATATCCTGCGGATTGGCGCGTCGGAACCAGTCCGTTCTCGCGCCATCGCTCATACCGAGCACCAGGGTTCTGCGCAATCGCATTCGATATTCAGGCGTCTCGACGATCGCCTTTATGCGTTGCGGGTTCATCCCCAGTTCCTGCGCAACATCGGCAATTATGCGCGGCCTGATTATAGTCGGAAAGGTCAGCTGTACAAGATGGTTCATTTCGTTCGTCGATACGAAAACCAAACGATTGCAAATGAAATCATACGCGGTTCGTCGCTCGGCCCCAGGGTCGAATTGGCCAAGCCAAAGCGCCAGACTTTCGACGAAACGTCGACCCGGCGAGAATTGCTGATATTCGTCGTATTTGTAGCTTGCGAAACTTTCGAGGCGGGCTCGTTCGGTCGCTTTTTCAGCGTCCGACCAGTCCATAATTTTCGCAAGAAGGGCTTCGGCCAGCTCCTTCTTCACGTGACCTCGCCCCCCTGCGTAAGCCGGCAATGATGCAGACTGAAACAACCCTACCGAAAGCTATGCGCAATCCCACACGCCCAAGCAAGGTGCTTCAGGGTGTTATCCGTTGTATTTCTGTGGTTATAAGTGGACCGCTGCTTTGTAGTGCTTAAGCGCTCAGCGAATTTTCTGTGAATGCACGGCTGATGGAGATAGGATTGATCTGGCATATTCGGCCCCGCGATGCTGAAAAAGCCCGCGCGCGCCGACGAATGCGCAATTCTCGGCCGCGAGCCGTTGTCCAGCTTCGATGCCGGGCGCTATTTCATCTGCCTCCAAGCCCAGTTTTCTGGATTGACCAAGCGAAATCAACCAGTCAATCAGCCCGACGCTTACCATATCACCGGCGCCACATGTATCGCGAACGATCGGCGCCGCGATCGCTTTCGACCAATAGCGGTGTTTGGAGCTTGAAACTTCCAGCCCGGACTCGCCATGCGTAATGATCGAAATCGTATGAGCCGGGACCATTGCATCTTTGACCATTCCGCCTAGCCGGTCCGCAGAATATTTCAGAATGGTTGCCGACAGGACTGCGCGCCGAAACAGCGACGGATCCTTGATGTCGGACGGCTCGAAATAGACAATCGCGCCCTTCGATGCGGCGGTCTCCATGGCCTCAACAATCGACTCGGAAACGCGATCGGTGTAGAAAACCGCACAATTTTCCAGGATCGGCCGTGCATCTTCAACGTCCGCCTGGCCGATAGGTTCGTAACGCGGCAAGGCTTCATGGGTTGTCGGGCAGGTGAACGCAAAAAAATGCGTGCCGGAATCAGTATCGAGGTGCTGAGCCAAAACAGGCGAACGGGTGTGCTCGTGGCGTCGGATGTAACGCGTAATAGCGCCGGCACCACGGAACTCGCCCGTCAGGCGTTCTCCAACTTCGTCGTCACCGAGATTGAGGACTGGCGCCACGTGACGGTTGAGCATCGCCAAAGATAACAGAACATTGCCGCATGATCCGCCGAGCTCTTCTGAGAAGGCATTTTCAATGCCAACGTAGATGCGATCCAAAACGGTAAAGCCGGTTCCAGCAACATCGATCATATCGGGTCTAGCCTCGCTCGAAACTGCGTTCTTGTTTTGTACTACATTTACCGTCAACTGTCGAGTTCCAATGCTTCAAGGTTTACCGAGGCGCCACTTTGACCGGCGTCGATCGCCTGCAGAATGCGAAAAAGCGCGTCTGGGCCGGTCGTATCCGCCCCGAACAACGACCAGCTGCCTTGAAGGTTTCCGCAGACACTGTCGACGCTGACGCCGTGCTTGATCGATAGTAAATCAAAATCGTTCCCGATTGGCGAGCCACTGTCTCCGATCGCAAGAAACGTGGCTCGAGCGTCGCCGGCCATTTCGGTCAGAATATCAACGACAAGGTTTTTGGTGGTTGCCCTCGGGAGGATATCGAAGCTGTGGTGCGACGAAAGGACTTTGACTCTTCTGGCCACAACCGCTGGGCAGGCGTTAAGTGACATGGAAAAGCGAGCGTGGTCGGGAATGTCCTTGTGGTTCAGCATCAATTGCACCCGCCCGGGCTTTAGACGCACCCCGGGCGCGAGCAGTTCATGCGCTTCAATCCAATCGGCAACCTCGAGAATGTCGGGATCTTGCGCCGGTTGGTCGATCGCGATATCGACGTCGAGGGTCCGTATATGGCCACCATTATAATAACCCATAATCACCTGCGGATGATATCGAGTGGGCAGAGCGTCGCGTAACATTTCGCCGGCAGACCCCCCTCGTCCGGTGGCGACGGCGATGAGCACACCAGCGTCCATAAGCCTCTGCAACTGCTTTGCGATCTTATCGGCCGGTGCCGCCAGCCGATCATCCGTGGAAACGATCGTTCCGTCATAGTCGAGGACAAGCCCACGAAATCGCGCCTTTGCGAAATCATGGAGCCGCTTTTGGCCGACGGCGCAGACCGACAGGGGTTCTTGTCCCAACGGATCGTGAAGCAGGACCGCCCTGAGCTTGTGGCGAACGCCGGGCGTCATTTGACGAGAGATGACCTCAAGACCATCATGATTATATATTGCTTCTGCAAACGGACCGCGGCCGGGTCGGCCGGGATCGATGCCGACACTGTTACCAAGCACCTCGATAAGCCGTAACCCTTCCAAAATAGCCACGGCAATCTGAAAACGCCCCGCAAACCCGACATCGCTGGCACCGTTCCCAACAGAGGGCAGGGCATCGAGGAGCGCAGCCCAAATGCTTCTTGTCTCGGCGGTAGTGAGTGCCAGAATGAACATCGCGTCGGGATACTTTGCCGCCCAAACGTGGCGACCATGCGCGAAATTCCTGAAATCCGCCCGCTGGACCGCTGCTATACCCGTCTCCCAAAGCGAGGTCTCTATCAGAGTAGCGACCGCTCGGGCCTGCGGATCATGCAGGACAATTATTGTATCGCCGCGTTTGAAAGCCTTAACAGGTGATTGGGTATCAGCGTAAGGATCAACGGCCGCCTGCGCGGCTTGCTCAAAAGCCTGAGCCAAATCTGTTGCGGACGGCTTCTCGGAAAGCCGATCACTGGCGTAAAGCAATGCCGCGATCATCGCCGTCATTGAGTGTGTGGCGATAAAGCCGTCCTTGGGATCGGCAACCGGAACCACATAGACAGCACCTGTGTTGCTTGCTGCGGCGGCGAGCGCCGTTTTTCCGTCAGCACGCGTGGTCACCAGCCTGATTGCTGCCACCTTCATTCGCACCGCCGTCTCGAAAGCGGCAGCGATATCCGGGTTGTTTGCCCCGGCGCTAAAGAGCCAAACCTCGCAATCGGCCCAGTCTTCGGCCGACAGGACATATTCCATCGGGGTATATACGATCGTCGGTCCAAGCGACAGCGTCGATCTGCATCTGGCAAGGTAGTCAGCCGTGACCGCGGATCCGCCAGAGCCGACGGCAATCACTACCCGCCCTTTCCCGCTGTGCAGGGCGGCCGCTAATTCTTCAATCGGCCCGCCCTTCGCCAAAACGACGGTTTCCGGCAACCGGCGGAGTTTTTCAGCAAAGATTGTCATGGCTCTCGTCGTATCAATAAACGATGGTCTTTGCGAATCAATGATGCGCGGCGAAGAGCTTATCTGTTAGCGAACAGATATCGGGGTGCGCGCGCTCATCATCATTCCGCTGCTTCAACCTGTGGAGCGGCTGAGACTTCACAGCGCAACTGATCACGCAGTTCCATCAGCAACACGCCAAGCATATTCTGACCGACGCCATTGACCTCACCCCACAGACGGTTGACTTCACTATCGGTCACAGCAGTTTCCACTAGGCGCGATGCACCGGTTGACAGAAGTAATTCCTGAAGATCCTCATGCTGGGTGAATTTCGTGTGGAGAACACGACGCATCCGGTCGAACTTTGTTTTCGACCAGCCGGGAGAAATGTCCCAGTAATAAAGACCATGTGCCGCCATCGCCAGCAAAGCTGGCGATGGCGCTTGCATGAGCCAGCGACGGACTTCCGGCTTGCGCGCTTTTCCGGCCTGATACGCGTGCTCAGACGTGACGAAGGTCTCGCCCTCGAACACAATCTCTCGCCGATACAAATTGCTGAAGGCCCCGTAGGGCCTCTCATTGGCTCGGTAAAAACGTATTTCTGCGTCGTCGCTCATGGTTAAATTTTACTTTGAAAATACTTTAAAAAGCTTTTATGCAAATTTGCATGAAAATCAAGCGCGAATACGTCCTGCAGCTGGCCGCCGAGATCGAGACGAAGCGTCGCTCGCTGGGCCTTAGTTTCACCGAGATTGCTGCATTGTCGGGCGTCGATGCAAGCCAGGTTAACAGAGTTTGCCATGGCCACTTTCGGACGATGAATCCGAGTGTCGTGCAAATTTGCAATTCTCTGGGGCTTTCTGTCAGAGATTCCGAGCCTGTCGCCCCCCAAAGGTTAGTGCGAGCCCTTTGTGCCCTATGGGACGGTACCCCCGAGGATGAAGAGAGGCTCGTCACACTGTTGACCCTCTTAGGACACATGAAAACCGGAGCTCCCCAATCCTGATCAACGATGTCGGTTGACACTCCGCCCGGCATTGGGCCAACGGGTCGGACAAGGTCGTGAACTCGGGGCGCTGATCGACCTCGGGAAGCCGCCGCATTGAAGCAAATGCAATTTGGATAAAATACACGAGAGACGCTTCTGGCCGACTTACGACCATTTAATGCCTGTTGGTGGCTGCTCCCGAGCGCGGTAGATTTCTCTCCAAGGAAACGAGGAACAACACAATGACAGGAATGAAGAAAGGTCGTCCGTTCGGATCCGGCTATGACAAGTACATGGATGTCATCGCGGACCTGATCGTAGCCAGCGGCAACAGCAAGGATTTGCCGATCGCGATGCGGGAGCTTTTCCCCCTGACTTTCAAATTTGATGTGTCCCGCGCTGCAGCCTTCCGGCGCATCCGGGAACACTGGAAACGGGAAGGGTTCAAGTTCCTCGCCGCTGCTGTCGAAAGGGCGTCAGCGAAGACACTCCGCGAGGCCAAAGCGAAGACCGACCTCATCCTGATCAAGGACGCGGACGATCTCCTGAAGCTGACGAAGGTCAAGGTCTCACCGATATCGGAGAACTTGGACCTAGCCATCACGCTCTTTATGCCGCCGGCGACACCAGAGGACTACAAGGCAAATCCCATGGTTCCCCTGCTGATGTCGTACGGGCAATTCCAACTCGCCTACAAGCGCCGCTTTATCGAGCAGAAGCAAAAGGCAATGACCAATCCGGGTTGATGGTCAGTTCAGCTTGTAGACCTCGGCGTTGTCCTGCATCTCGCGCAGGCATTGACGGCATGGATCTCGACGTTGGCGAAGACATTGAGGGCTATGAACCTATCGACATCGAGATCGGCCTGCAGGGCGCAAAAAGAACCCCGACCGTTTGATGGGCCGGGGTCAGTTACAGAGACAGGAACGCGGAAGATGCCATGGCTTTCGATGAAGAGGCCGTCTCCCGCGACCTGATGACTTCAAGTGCTGCTGTCGGCGGAACCTCAGACAAGCGATATTTGCCGTCCGGCCTGATCGGCGCTATATTGAAGGCATAGGAGATCGACGATGCTTTTGAAGAAGTACGACGAAAACAAGGAAACCCTGAAGGAAATCGGCCGGGAAGCTATTGCCGAGCGCCGTCGTCTGGGTCTGCCGATCTCTGCCAAGGATCTCGCCAACGAGGCGAAGGATCGCGCCGAACACGAGGACGTTCGTGTTCATGCTGCCGTGGGGCGGTAATTGTCGCAGCCATCGTGCATCATTCTGGGCGGTCCCAACGGGTCCGGCAAGTCCTCCGCCTATGCCAAGCTGAAGCTCGAAGGCGTGTGGATCAACGCCGATGAAATTGCCAAGGAACTGACCGGAGCCAGTGACGGCCGAGCAGCGGCCATGGCAGCGGGCAGGGCGGCGATCCGCAAGCTCGCAGAGATGATCGAGACCCGAACATCCTTCGTCTACGAAACAACCTTGAGCAGCCAGCAGGCCATCAACCTGATGCGCGATGCCAAGGCGGCCGGGTTTTCGGTTGGCCTCTATTATGTCGCACTGGATTCCGTCGAGACGAACATCGAGCGCGTCAGACAGCGTGTTGAGGCAGGCGGCCACGACATTCCTGACGATGACATCCGCAGGCGATATGTCGGATCCCTAGATAAGCTCGGGGCGGCGCTGACCCATGCGGACGAAGCGCTGCTGATGGATAACAGCGGCCTTGAGCCTCACGAGGTGTTCCGCATCTCGGCTGGCGAGGTCACGGCGTTCGATATCGACGACGAGAACGAGCTGCACAAGCTCTATGTCGCAAAAGTCTGCGAAGCTCTGGGACTGGTGAGGACATACGACAGCTTCAGAACGCCGGAATCCATCTCTTACGAGGTCAATGGCCTGACAAATCGGATCCTGAGGAGTATGCCAGGTCACAAATCGGAGCCTTCCGGCGACAAGTGAGAGCGGCATGTTCGAACTGATCAGACTGCTCGAAACCGTCTACGGGACCATCACGGCCGATCTCGACGCTTGGTTTAAGCAGTATCCGGAAGGGCTGGCTTGGAACGTCTTCTCCGACTACTGCATCGGGGACCAGAACAAGGCCAATGACGTTTTCGCATTCGCGATCGTCCTCAACCATGACACTCAGGCAAATATTGAGGAATACATCGCGGCGGTAGCTCCAAGCGATATCAAGGGATCCCGCTCACCATCCGAAGGTCTCATCTCGTATCTGAGAAGCCCTGTGGTTTTCAGCATCAGTTACCTTCTTCCGAGGAAATCTAAGCTGCTGCGGGATTACATGACGGACAACAACATCCGCGGGGCCATTGAGGACATGCGTGCAGTCGTCGCGGAGATGATTGTCTTGATCCCCGAAAAAGTCGGGCATTACCGGGAAGTGGACAAGCGTCTCAAAAGCTTCCAAACGGAGATGAAAAGGCGATCCAGCAATTCCAATCTGGCTCGGCAAATTTTCCTCTGCGCAGCCTTCGCGTCAGTCGTTTGCAGGCATCTGGCTCAGAAGAAGAGGCCGAAGATGGTCCGCTGGATCAGTGATCGTGATGCCATGTTCGACAAGCACGACAAGGTAGCATTCGACCTCGTCTTTCTCTACTTCCATCTTTATCGGATGATGAACGGCCAAGACGCTCTCGAACCTGAGTTCCTCTTCGGGCTACCTGGATGGGACGGCAAAAACGAGTACGCGGAGCTCATTCGGATTGCTGACTATCTCGCTGGCACGCTGGCCGATATCAAGCTGCCTGAAATGACGTCTTCGCACCCCAAATTCGAGCCAGTATTCCAAAATCTATTCGTAAATGGCCCGAATGCAGCTCTCGTTGAGATCCTTGCTCGCGAGGGCGGAGGTGTCACCGCGCGTCGCTTAGTTCCGAGAGCATCTGTCATTCTCTAAGAAAAGGGCCTCCGGCCTCCGGCAGACCGCCTTTTTGTTGCGCAACGTGTGGTCTCGTCTTCAACCGAGGGTCCTGACTGCCTCCTGTAAGCTTGCCGTCCGGAATATCTGCAGGCGCGGGGTCCATCTCCGCAACATCCATGGTCGGTCGAGCCTAATTCAAGAGCCTTCTTCCCCCTGCCTATTCCGAAAACTTGATGATATCGTCTCGGAAACGAGGGGGATGCGATGTTCTGGAAGAGAAAGGAGCGGCGGAACGCTGCAGAGCTTATAATGGCGGCCGAGCCGATCAAGCCAGCGAAGTCAAAACAGGAAGAGCTTGATGCTGCCGCAAAGGAGCTGGCGAACTCGCTCCGATCATATGCTGATGCATCGTACGCCGCACAGCAGGCTGCTCCCGATGAAGAGATCAGGGCCGCTCACCAGAAAGTCCAAAGGTCGCGCAAGATCGTCACTGAAGGTCGACTGGCATACGCTCTCGGTCGGTACCTCCCTGAACATATGGCCCACTGGCACGCGTGGAGCCAGCGCGACGACTTTCAGACGTGGGTTAAGTTCGAGGCTACAAACATTTCGTCCTCGCGAACGACGGAAGAGATCGGTTCGAGCCGCACCGAGGTAACGACCAACGACTTCACCTTCAGGCATCGGCCATATCGCCTCGTCTTCCGTGATCGCGGTCTGTCATCAGCGCCTGGAGACAGTACCTATCGCGGGGAGGTTCAATTCTTCTCCGGCGAAATCTGTGTCGCTAAGTTCAGCGTCTCCAAGGATCTAATGGATGAATTCGCCCAGTGGGAGTTCGTGGACGTGAGCGGGTTTCGTATCGGCAACTGGATGCAGGACGTGCTCGACATGGCAGCTCAGATTGAAGGAAGCCAAGAGCGATCGATGAACCAATTCTTAGACGATCACGCTCGCAAAGCCGCGGACGAGATTGATCTGGGATGACCGCCCTTAGCTTCTATGCGGCCCTTCTCGACCAGATGGACCTCGCCCTCGAACATCTGGATAAGGGCAGCGTGCACGATGCTCGGTTCGCTTTGATGCTGACCGATAATGCCGTTGAGCTCGCGATCCACAAGCTTGCGACAGACAAGTATGCTCACCACAAGAGTTGGAACCGCCTGGAAGAGAGCTATCCTCATAAGCAGGAGCTGGCCGATGCCTTAGGCCATTCATTCGATGCGAAGCTGAAATATGCTCGCATCGAGAAGTTGGTCACGGAAGAGCAGGCGCGGACAGTGGCAATCATGCACGAGTTCAGGAATGAGCTATATCACGTCGGCCTGCAGCACGAACCCATCCTGCCAGCCATCGCTCCCTTCTATTTCTGGTTTGCCTGCGACATCCTGAAGGCGTTCCCCGGTTTTGGCCTTAGCTACGGCAATCTTACGGTGATCCCCGACCGGGCGAAGAAGTATTTCAACAGCAGCAAGCGCAGTCCGGCCGAGATCGGAGACTTCGCGAAGGCGTGCGGGACGCTGAAGGATCGCTGTCCGTTCGTCAAAGGGACAACAATCGGGGCACTGGCTGACCACATCGAACTCATCATTACCGAGAACGACGCATACATGGGTGTCATTTCGGTTGGCGCGTATCCGCGCGGGAAGGGGATCACCCGCGATCAGGCGACGATTGACTGCCAAGTGTGGCGGCTGGCCTTCGCCCCGGAGGGCCACAAGTTCGCTCGGGAGAATGGCTTCTCCGGCGGCTCCATCCGCGATCTCGTCGCGTGGCTGGGCCAGAAGTACCCCCTGAAGATCAAGAAGGATCCGATACCGGGATGGAGACGGAGGGTCACGCGGCTGCGCTCGAAGGGTAACCCGCACCTGGCTGTCGCGACCTATATGGATTTCCTAAATGAGACGGCGCAGTTCCGTCAGGATCTCGGGGATAGCTGCGCGGCGGCCGAGGCGGAGATCGAACGCCAGATTGATGAATATCGATCACGCCGGAGAGACTGAGTGCCGTCCGATTTGCACATCCTCCCGGTTCAGATCGCATGGGGCGGCTTCCGGACGCTGGCATCCGTGACGGATATTGCCGAGTGCCTGGTGCGGGAATGGCCGGGACCGACTGACGGCAATGCGTATGTGACCGCGCTGATGATCTGCGATGCTGTCCTGAGCGGTGGCGAGGACGATACGCCGGAACATGCGCGGGAATCCGTAGATCTCCGCAGGAAGTTCCTCTTGAAAATGAATCCAATATACGGCTTATGATTGATGATGGGATTTTATAATCCTTAAGGTTGCGTCATGCGATTTATGGAAAAATGATGAATACTCAATGACCTAAGGCGCGCAGTTTGGTGTTGATGGTTCGAGTCCTTTCAAGGCGTTCGATGCCGACAGCCGTCCATGCTTACCTATTCTATCTCAGCAGACGGCAGAACTCGCCAGCGTACAAGGTTGTTGTCAATGCGTCGGAGATTTGATGTGCCGATCAGCAGGTTGAGCTGCAAATGGCTAGCCTGGTTCTCAGCGAAGCCGTGCCAGCAGCCCAACCAAGCCAGCGGCCTGTCTTTGTGTAACTGCATCTGCTACCGAGATTGCGTGAGATTCTCCTAGAAGGCCGTGCTCGTCTCTATGTCCAGTTCCAACAACAATGACGGGGCTGTTAAAACACTCGCTGAAGCCCTCGCAACCGAGCATGTGAACCCGGTGGCGCTGTTGGAAGCAGTGCTTTCCGCCTCAGATGATTGCATCAAGGTCCTCGATCTTGAAGGCCATCTTCTTTTTATGTCCGAAGGTGGCAAGCACGTCATGGAGGTGGATGACTTCGATTCCTTGAAAGGCTGCCCGTGGCCTGATTTCTGGGCGGACGAGAGTAATGTCGCCGCCCGTAATGCCGTCGCAATCGCTGCCTCAGGGCGTCCGGCCCGCTTCACAGGCTCTGCCAAGACGGCGCGTGGTAACGATCGATTCTGGGATGTTCAAGTCCTGCCGCTTGTCGATAGTGGCAGCAGGCCCACCCAACTCCTCTCGATTTCTCGTGATATCAGCGAGGGTCATGCCGCAGAGGCGAAGGTTGCAGAACTGATTGCGGCCGAACAGGAAGCAGCCAAAGCCGAGGCCGACACGTTAAGGCGGATGCTGCTCGATGCGCCGAGCTTCATGTGTGTTCTGGAAGGGCCGGATCACTTCTTCAAGATTACCAACAGGGCCTATCTTCAGCTTGTTGGGCATCGCGACCTGATTGGTGTACCGGTCCGCCAGGCATTCCCTGATATCGAAGGGCAGGGCTTCTTCGAACTGTTGGACGAGGTTTATGTGACGGGGGAGCCGTTCATTGGTCGCAGTGTCAGCTTTGCAATCCAGCGGTCACCGGACGGCCCTTATGAAGAAGCATTCCTCAACTTTGTCTATCAGCCGATATTCAGCGCGGATGGAGTCGTTACCGGGATATTTGTGGAGGGAAGCGACGTCACAGACTTGAAAAATGTCGAACTCGCGCTTCGCCGAAAGGATCTTCAGCTCGAGCTTGCGCTTGACGCGGCAGGAATGGGCGTTTGGGAATGCACT
Source organism: Rhizobium tumorigenes (assembly GCF_003240565.2). Taxonomy (NCBI): domain Bacteria; kingdom Pseudomonadati; phylum Pseudomonadota; class Alphaproteobacteria; order Hyphomicrobiales; family Rhizobiaceae; genus Arminella; species Arminella tumorigenes. Next base: position 459,580 of record NZ_CP117256.1, on the reverse strand, counting down.
GTGGTCGATGGCCATTTCATTGATATCAAGGAGGACGAACGGGCAAGGATGTTGCTCCATCGTTTGGCTGATGAAGAGGCGACTTTCGACAATTTCACATCCCGCGTTCATCCCGATGACCGGCTGGCTCTTGCCGAGTCAGCGGCGCAGGCCCTCGATCCAAGTGGCAGTGGTATTCTCGACGTCCAGTATCGAATGCTTGAACGCCCCGGCATGCCGAGCCGCTGGGTTCATGCCAGAGCGAAAACTGTTACGTTCGACGGCTTGACGAAATTCGTGGGCACAGTGCGGGATGTCACGGACCGAAAGGATGATGAGGCGCGCCAGCAGTTGGTCAGTGGCGAACTGCAGCACCGGATCAAAAATCTCCTGGCGATGGTCAGTGCAATAGCGACACAAACATTGCGTGGCGATGACATCGCAGACCGACGAGAGATATTCAACGCGCGTTTACACGTTCTGGCGCAGGCCCAGAACTTGCTCATGGCCACGACGTTTGAAAGCGCGGGCATCCATGACACACTGCGAGCGGCACTTGCGCCCCATGGCGGATCTGACGGACGTTTTGATATCGATGGCTCTCACTTCGAGATGACGCCGAAGCAGAGCCTCTCGATGGCGCTCACTTTGCATGAGCTTGCCACTAACGCCACCAAATATGGCGCACTTTCAAACGACGCCGGCCGCGTCAGAATATCCTGGCATCTCGCAAAGGCCTCAGACGGACGACAGGATCTCAATTTCGTCTGGCAAGAGAGCGGAGGACCGGCCGTGTCCGAGCCGAAGACCAAGGGTTTCGGGTCACGGCTTATCTCCCGCGTGCTTGCTGCAGATTTCTCAGGCGACGTACGGATCATTTACCCGTCTGGAGGCGTTGTATGCACACTAACAGCCAAACTTGGCTAGCTCGACGCGAAACTGTCTCGCTTTGTCCTCCATTCAGCGGGATCCGGCCAACCAGAAAATTTAAGTCATGATTGCTCAACGAACCGCCGTCTTGGTTGTCGAAGACGAGGCCCTCGTTCGAATGGGAATTGTTGACGAACTGGAAGATGCGGGTTTCGAGGTGTTCGAAGCCGAGAATTCAGTTGTTGCAATCGAGTTACTAATAGCCAATCCGCGCATAGAAGTGATGTTTACGGACATCGACATGCCCGGCGGGGTAGATGGCCTCAAGCTTGCAGCGTCGGTTCGGGACAGATGGCCGCCCGTTACGATCATCGTAACGTCCGGTCATCGTGCAGTCGGTGTTGACAGCCTCCCGGCGCGGGCGCGCTTCATGTCGAAGCCATACAATCCAGATGTCGTGGTTCGGTCGATCAAAGAGATGATGACTCAGTAATTTCAATGGTGCAGATCTTGCACGGTGCCACTTGATCACTCAGAGAGGCCTGCGTGAAAAGGATTAGCAGACAAGCTTGCAATTCATCAAAGCCATCCGGGAGTGGCGCTATTTACTGTCGCCCGGATGATGCGCCTACGGGTCGCTCACCTGATTGGCTGTCGAATGCTATTATGAGCGCCTGGCACCCACAGCTGCAGCGATGAAATTGTGAGACAGGCCGTGATAGAGCGGTTCTCGCGACAGGACGCGTGACGTGACATATCCAAGCATCGAGACGGCCATGATCGGGATGACGGCCTGGTGATCGCCGGTCATTTCCAGAATGATGACGAAGGCTGTCATCGGGGCCTGGACGACCCCGGCGAAGTATCCGGCCATGCCGAGAATAGCCGCAAGCGCTATACTTGTTCCCAGTAGTGAGCCAATGGTACTGCCAGAGCCCGCGCCGATAGCGTGTGACGGCGAAAATATGCAACCTGGAAGCGCATCAGTCCCCATACAGGATCGCGCTCGCTCAGCCGTCTTCGCCGGGCGTGAATGCCGGCTCAGCAGATCAACTCAGCTCACGGTACGCTGCTGACCCGGCGAAACTCATCCGAGGTCTCGTCGAGGAAGACGTAGAGCGCCGTGATCTTGCCGTCACGGACGGTGATCACATCCCAGCCGGTATATTCCGGCGGCTCACCGCGCGGACCCGAACCCCAGGCCAACCGTCCGGCGTTGTGGAGTACCTGCGGATTGCCGTGCGGCGCATAGACATAGTGCGGATGCGTGGCGCTTAGGTCGCCAGCGAACTTGTCAATCGCATCGTGGCCGATGATTGCACCGGGAGGAACGTAGAGGACGCCGTCCTCGGCCCAGAGTTCGCCGATCGCGGCACGCCGCCGGTCGTTGTCGCCTTCGCCGAAGACTTCCTGGAGGTTCCGGTCAAGCAACTCGCGGATACGCTCTGCGGATTCGTTGGACTGTATCATGACATCTTTCCTTGAGAGGCCACCGACCTCGGCACGGTATTGTGCCGAGGTTTCTGGCGACACATGGGACTTTAGATTTGGGCCTGGCCGCCATCGACGAAGAGTTCGATACCGTTGATGAAGCTCGCCTCATCGGAAGCCAGGAACAGCACGGCATTGGCGATCTCTTCGGGGCGACCGACGCGGCCTGCGGGGATCAGACTCGCCAGATAGTCTCTGGTGCCCTGAGCCTGCGTGCCACCACCGAACAATTCGTCCAGGCCGGCGGTGTCCGTGACGCCAGGGCTGATCGCGTTGACGCGGATGTGGCGATCCTTGAGGTCGAGCATCCAGTTGCGGGCGAAGTTGCGCACCGCGGCCTTGGTCGCCGAATAGACGCTAAAAGCCGGCGTGCCGGAAATGCTGGTGGTAGAACTCGTCAGGATGACGGAGGCACCGTCCTTCAAAAGCGGTAGCGCCTTCTGAACCGTGAACAGGACGCCCTTCACGTTGGTGTCGAACGTGCGCTGATAATGCTCCTCGGTGATCGCACCGAGCGCGACCATTTCGCCGCCGCCGGCATTGGCGAACAGCACATCGATCGGTGCGTGCTTCTGTTGGACGGCATCGTAAAGCCTGTCGATGTCGGCGAGATCAGCCATGTCGCCCCGCACTGCTGTCACGCGCCCGCCGATCTGCTTCACTGCGGCATCCAACGCCTCCTGCCGGCGGCCGGTGATAAACACCGAAGCACCCTCTGCTGCAAAAGCTTTCGCCGCGGCGAGGCCGATACCGCTGGATCCACCCGTCACCACCACGACCTTGTTGTTGAACCTGTTCGTCATCGTCTTTCTCCTTCAAAACCGGCGAAGTGCCGTTGCTTTCGAATATGGAAGACGAACGATGAGGCTTGTAGTCAGCGAGTTTGACACGTACCGTTCCATAGGAGGAACGCTGGATGCGGATTGATCTGAACGATTACGCCTATTTCGCCGAAGTCGTCGCTCATGGCGGCTTTGCCGCCGCGGGGCGGGCGCTGCGTGAGCCGAAGTCCAAACTCAGCCGCAGGATTGCTGGCCTCGAGCAGCGGCTAGGCTTGCGATTGATCGAGCGGTCAAGCCGCCGTTTCCGGGTGACTGACACTGGCCAAGCATTTTACGAGCGATGCAGAGCAATACTTACGGAAGCCGAACAGGCGGAAGCGCTGGTCGCGCAGGCGCAGGCTGAACCGCATGGCCGCATCCGCTTCAGTTGCCCAACAGGGATGGTCGCGCCCATTTCGCCATTGATGTCATCCTTCCTGTTACGCTTTCCGAAAGTGCGGCTCCAGCTGGTGGCAACCGACCGGGCGGTGGACCTGATCGAAGAACGCATTGATCTCGCGCTTCGCGTCCGCGCCAGCCTTACCTCGGATGCAGCCCTGACCATGCGGTCGCTGGGAGCCTCGATCCGCATTCTGGTTGCCAGTCCTCAACTTGCCAGTCAGGTGGCCAACATCGAGCATCTGAACACCTTCCCGACATTGTCAACTGACGATGCCTCGGACGATCTCGAATGGCATTTGGAAGCTGAGGATGGGCACAAGCATATCGTTCGGGTCCAGCCGCGGATGGGATGCGAGGACATGGCAACCGTGCGCGATGCTGCAATCAATGGCCTGGGTATTGCGCTGCTGCCCGATCATGTCTGTCGCGAGGCGCTGGAGGCTGGAAGGCTTGTGCGCGTGTTGCCAGCTTGGGGTGGGCTACAAGGTATCGTGCATCTGGTTTTTACGACGAGACGCGGCCTGTCACCTGCCGTCCGGGCGCTCATCGACCACCTCGCTGCCGGCTTTCCGCGCGACGCCCTCAGCAGACGCGGGTGACACATCTACGGAGCTAGCCCGCCAACTGGTTCTCATATCGCAAGGCCCAGTCCCGCAAGGTCGCAAAGGTCGGCATGAGGTCGATACCGGCCTGCGAAAGTGCATACTCGACCCGTGGCGGTATCTCCGCGTAAGCGGTGCGAATGACGATGCCGTTGCGCTCGAGGTCGCGAAGCTGCTCGGTCAGCATATGCTGAGTGATACCCGGAAGCGCTCGGCGCAGTTCGCCGAAACGCATCGGCCCAGCAACCAGGCTACAGACGATCTCGATCTTCCACTTACCGGTGATCGCCCGGATCGTCCGCTGAAAGCGCATGACGTCGATCGGCTCAGGTCCCGTGCAGCCATCGCAATCTTCGCCATATATCCGCGGCTCTATGGTCTGGTTTTCCATACTACCTCTGGAAATTCATCCTACTTGCCAATTTTCATATGCTTCGCAATGACTGGTCGCAAGGACAAGTGAAGGTATGGAAAATCATATGAGCAAGATACTTATAACGGGTGGCTCAGGGTTCCTTGGCAGCCATTGCATCGTAGCGGCGCTCGCCGCGGGGCATGAGGTTCGCACGACGCTGCGCAGTCTCGACAAAGCAGGAGAAGTCCGCGCCATGCTCGCGGCAGCTGGTGTCGATCCGAAGCACGAGGTCGCATTTTATGAAGCTGATCTGGGGAATGACGAAGGTTGGAGCGACGCTGTCGCGGGCTGCGACTATGTTCTGCACACGGCATCTCCGTTTCCGTCAGCCCAGCCGGACGATCCGAATGACTTGATTGTGCCGGCGCGCGACGGGACCTTGCGTGTTCTTCGTGCGGCCAGTCACGCCGGCGTGAGGCGCGTTGTGCTCACATCATCCTTTGCCGCAGTTGGGTACGGCCCGGAGGCACCAAGTCATGTCTTTACCGAGGAAGACTGGACACCGATCGATGGACCAAACCAGCCATACATCTTGTCGAAAGCCATTGCGGAGCGTGCTGCATGGGATTTCGTGAAGGACAGTGGAACACCCGAGCTGAGTGTCGTCAACCCGACCGGAATATTCGGACCCGTGCTCGGCCCTCAGCTTTCGACGTCAATTCAGATCATCAAAGGACTGCTGGACGGAGCCTTCCCACCTGAGTTGCCGGATATGTGGTTCGGTGTTGTCGATGTGCGCGACGTGGCCGACCTGCATCTGCGGGCCATTACTGATCCGTCCGCGGCGGGCGAGCGCTTCATTGCTGTGAGCGGCGAGCCAGTATCTCTGTTGGCGGTTGCCACCATATTGCGCGAGCGCTTTCCGGAATTTGTCGCCAGAGTTCCCAGTCGCGGTGCCTCTTCCTCACGTAGCGCAAGCCATAGACGCTCCAGCAGTGACAAGGCGAGGCAGAGGCTCGGGTGGAAGCCACGCACAAGCGAAGAAGCAATCGTCGCCAGTGTTGAAAGTCTTATCCAATTGAATTTGCTCGACGTCCTTTAGTAATTTCGAGGGCCGCGCGAATTTTCACAAAGGAAATCGGGAACGGCGGTTGGTCGATGTGTGATGAGAATATTGCGTACCCAACGGCGCAGCCGACGGTTCGACTACTTTCAAGGCGGACGATAGCGTTCGATCAGGTCCCGGTCTTGCCTCGACTTTCTGCGCGTGACGGCGCCTTCGGTGTCAAACCATCAGGGCTTTCTGGGACCGTCGGCGACCACGGGGGTCCTGATCGTTACGGTCCGCGAAATCGCTTGTTGCAGCTATAGGCACGCTCCAGCGACGGTCTACGGGTCAGAAACCTCGCGCGATCTGGTTCCCTCGTTGCCATACCCACCGTCGCTGGATTTGCGGACCGCGACGGCGAGGGACAATATCTTACTGTGTAACGATTTCGGAAGGTCGCTCATGACTTCGATCAACTTAAGCCCTTCAGGGCTCGACAAGTAGTTCTTGTGTCGCTCGGGAACTGATGTCGTCAGTAGGCTGGCACTTTCCATATCAGGTAAGCCTTCAAAAAAGTAAGCGATCTGAGCCCCTACCACGCGTGCGATATCGTACAGCATCGACGCGCTAATCCGGTTGGAGCCGCGCTCGTATTTCTGAATCTGCTGGAAGGTGATCCCAAGTTCGTCGGCAAGCCTAGTCTGCGACATGCCCAACTGAGCGCGACGCATTCGTAGGCGAAGGCCAACGTATACATCGACAGGGTGTGGGCCTTCTACTTTCGAAATACGTCTGCTCATCAAGGCACTCTCATCCTGGATTCAGCGGCGCACCGCCTCCGTTACAAACCTTGACTACCATGTGTTTTTGGAAATTTCACCGCCAAGACGATCAGCGGCCGGTACCGTTTCGCGAAGGCGGCTTTTCAACGACAGCATTTTACGCCTGTTGCAGTGGCAAGCCCTGTTTCTATTTGGCAGGAGTCACCATCCCGGCAGCCTTCGAGGAATCCAACCGCTCCCGGACCGACAATGCGGTTTTGGTGGCCCATGAACGCCGCTCAAAGGAGATGATCGAGCTTTCAATCCCGATCAAAGCGTGCATTCAGATTGCCGAAGAAGCAACGCCGAATATTCGGGTTGGCGGCGACCGCATGCGGAACGAAGTGCCTGTCGTCTGACGGTATATTTAAGATGACGAACAGGCGACGGAACTCAGTCATCAGCACATTCGTTCCTTATGAAAATGCAAGGAGCAAGCATGTCAAATGTAGTCAAGACACATGGAACCGAGCCGAATAACGCCACGACGTCAAATACATTCGGCAAGTCGATGGAAAGTCAGGCTCAGATACAAGACGCGGCTGAGATACCGACCCCCAAAATTGGCGACGGCGAGAAACTCAACATCTACAAGCTGCTGCCGATAGCTGAACAGGACGACCCTCGCTGGGCGAACTCTCCTTACCAGGGAGAGGTTGTTGTTGCGGCGAGAACGTCCGGCGACGCCCGCATTGTTGCATCTGCTCATGAACGCGACTTCATGAAAATTGACGCTGCCCCGGCAGAGGATGTGACGACTTCCAATGCCAGCGCTTTTCGGAGCGAAAAGCTTTATACGGTGATTCAGATCGATAGGGATAGAGATGACCTTACGCGCGGCGTGCTCGCAGGCTCCATCTTTGCCGATACGATCGAGCCATCCGAGGAGTAAGATATCTTTCAACTTTATTCGCGCCTTCCCAATGAGCGCGAGGACTTACTCTTTCAGCAGGTTAAGTCCCGCCAGTGCATGGGTAGACTACGGATGACCCGCCTTCGGGTTCCACGTCCTCACGAGTTGAAAACTTAAACGCCGGTAGACTAATTTAATTTAACTGATTCCTGCCCGACCTACACACGAGCCGAGGCAGGATCGATATCTATCTGATCCCGTACATTTGCCAGCGTTTGGATGGTCTGGTTGTCAAGCTGGCACGCTCGACTTGAAGTGCCGCTGCACCATCCATCTCGACGGATACGGATTGAGACACATTGTGGCGGCTGTTCCGGCCGCTGCAACGGCAAACGTAGAAGGTTACACGTCAAAGGCAAGGCGGACCGCCACAGGGCGCGGAGGCTGTGCGTAAAACTTGAAATACTTCGCGCTCAAGAATTTCTTCGGCCTTCCAAGATACGTGCAATCTTGTGCGCTTGGCAGATCATTGTGTCGACCTTGTCTATAGGCCCGTCATGATTAAGCTTGCGGTTTTCGGCTTCCACCGCGCGGATCCACATGTCTCTTAAGGAGCGCAGTTCAGCATCGCTCAACATGTCGAGCTCATCATCCGTAAGAAATATACCAGCAGTCATGGTAGACCTCAAAAGATAGGGCAAATCAGCCAATCGGTGGGAATCCCGTCAAGTGGTTGCGTTGAGAAGCTTAAGTTCCAGTATCCTGAACCGTTTACTTCCCACCTCTTCCAGGTGACGAGACAGCGCCATCGCGTCCATTTTCCGCCAGCCGATTTTAAATGACAGCGCGATATTTTGCTCGGACTCTGTGAGTTTTCTGCCAATGAATCTGCAGGAACTGCTCGCCGGTAGAAATTCCGACAAATCTACGATGTCGCTGGATTCGAGAGGTTCGATGACAACGCGGGCCTTTTGCATCCGGGGAATAGCTTCGTCAAACATCTTGAATGGCGAAAGAACGACGAAAGCGATAATGGCGCCAGTGCTGCCGACGATCCACTGGCCGCCGCCGATGCAAAGGCCAATCGCCGTCATGATCCACAGTGTCGCCGCGGTGGTTACCCCCGTGACCATGTCACCCCGCTTCAGGATCGCTCCTCCACCGATGAAACCGACGCCGGTCAGTATGCCGAGTGGAAACCTGAGCGTATCCATAACCGCGAAGAACTGATCGGTTTTGCCGGTGGTACCGAGTAACAAATTGGACTGAATCATAGCGAGGCAAGCAGCAAGGCCGACCAGCAGCGTCGTTCGGAAGCCTGCTGGGTGGCCGCCGGCTTCACGGTTGAGGCCGATCAGGCAACCGGCGGCGACCGTCAACGCCAGCCGCCAGGCAATTTCGGTCCAGGTCGGAACGACAGGCATGATATCCATATCCATTTGTGTTCACACCGATTTGAATGAGCCGGTACTCTGCATTCCACCTCTCCTTTGCAGCCCTCACGGAATGTCGCTCGCGTTCAGGGCCGTCAGGCAAGGGAGCACGATCGGCTGAGCTCCCGAAGCGACTCGGGCGTATTGGAAGGGTGGATCAGACGCTCTTTAAGATCCTTTCGGTACCGCGAAAGCGACAAACTCGTCGCCGTTCCGAGATTGTAGGCCACCGTGCCCACTAGCAGCAATCGCAACATACTGGCGGCCATCTTTGCCCGGATAGGTGAGGGGCGGGGCGTTCCTACCCGGCATGAAGATCGCCCTCCCATAACGTTTGCCCGCTGCGACCAACAAGGGATCAAAAGCAAGTTTTGAAACGAACCGCCAAAGCAACACGCTCAATCATCTGTCGGCGGATCGCGTGGCGGTAGCCGGGCTATTGGCGATGCCGCCCCGATGATCAGTGTTTTGGCTACTTCCCGAAATCCTTGCGCAATTCATCCTTGGCGCGATCAAGGGTCGCCAGGCGCGACTTCGACAGCTGCTTGCCCGCGCGATTGATGTCGAAATTCAGCATCGACATGGCGGACTGGAAAGGGCTGGCCTTGCGGCGGTCGCTGTGTTCGGCCGAGGCTTTCAGCGAGTCGGCGATCTTCTTGGCGCTGCGCTGTTTGAAGACACCGTCTTTCAGGTCCATCGCGTCGCTGTTGTCAGTGACATCCTGCGACCATTTCTGTTTCGATTTCTTCTTCGGCATGAACGTTCCTCCATAGAAGAAATGGCGCCACTGTCGTGACGCCGTGTCCTATCAATGATGCGCATGCTGCTCGTTGCGCTTGCGCGTGGCTGCAGCTTTCTTGGCTGAGGCCGAGCGCTCTTCCTTGGTGCGCGACGCAGCGGCGGCACCGCCCTTGCGTCCGCCCTTTTCGGAAGAGGCGTGGTTTTCGGCATGGCCGCGGCCAGACCCTGACTTCTTGCCACCGCCACTTTCCTTGTTGACGGTGGCCCAGGCACGGCGTTCGGCTTCCTGATCGGAGATGCCACGGTCTTCGTAGCCTTCCTCGATATGCTCGGCCTTGCGCTTCTGCTTGTCGGTATATGCGGATTTGTCGCCCTGGGGCATGGAACATCTCCTCTTGCTTCAATGAAGAAAAGAAAACGATGTCTCATCGTCAAAGTTCCGCGACCCGGGCGAGCAGTCGTCGACTTCTACCAGCATTGGTCAATTGCGTGCCGTTCAGTACAAGGGCACGTCCCCAAGGGGCGGGATTTTCGGGCCTCACGTCCGCAGGCAGAGACGCTCATGCGAAGAGAACCCATACCTTACGGGCCCCGGCCGCCCGGCCATCCTGGTCTGCGGCCAGCCATGCAACAGGAGAAGCGGGGTCCGCTACCCCGATCAGCGTGTCGATCTTGACGCCATTGCCTTAAACAAGGCGTTGCCCGCAGCCTTCGGTGATCGCGGGCACGAAAATGTAACCGCTGGCTGGACAGGTCAGGCGACGACGCTGCGGGACTGCTCCGGATGCTTTCCCTCTGCGAACTCCTCAACGATCTTCGCACAGAATGCCTGGAGATCGTCGGGCTTCCGGCTCGTAACCAGTCCCTTGTCGGTGACCACTTCCTTGTCCACCCAGGTTCCACCAGCGTTTTCGATGTCTTTCCGGATCGACGAGTAGGATGTTACTGTTCGCCCCTCCAGAACGTCTGCTTCCACCAAGAGCCACGGACCATGGCAGATGACGCCGACGGGCTTCCCCTGCTCGAAGAATGACCGAACAAACGAAATGATGTCGGCGTCGGCTCGCAGCTTATCTGCGCCGACGCATCCACCTGGAATGACAAGGCCGTCAAAGTCGCTCGCAGCAACCTCTGTCACCTTTTTGTCTACGGTGTACGAGCTTCCGGGGTCGAGGTCGCTATTATTTGTCTTGGCTTCGCCTGCCTCAACGCCGACCACCGTGACTTTAGCGCCGGCAGCCTCGACTGCTTCCTTGGGCTTCTTGAATTCAGCCTCTTCGGTGCCGCGGGGTGCGATGAGGATCGAAATCTTCTTGCCTTCGAGAGTCATAATTTTCTTCCTGATTGTTGAGATGGCGACCGTAAGGTCGCCGGTAGAAACCTCTTTTGGCTGTCGAAGTTCCCAACTCGCAATCAGTCCTTTTTTGCTTGGATAAAGCGTCGTGTTTTGGATCTGCGGGCTAAGGTGCCGGACGTGTCTTTAGACCTGCCTACTGCAATCACAAAACCAAGCCTTTCCGAGGTGGTAAAAAGTCTTGCAAGATTCTGCCAACTCCATAATTTATTTCCCGGTTAAATCGAGTGCGGCACTGGCAAGGTCGCTCTGGAAATGTGGAGCGGGCGCCGATGTCGGACGGGACCGGAAAGACGCGTTGGGGACAGGACGAAATCTCTCGAATGATCGAGAGCGGCGGCTGGGATATGAGCGTGCTCGGTCCGCCGTCGTCATGGCCGGGCTGTCTCCGGAGCGCTGTCGACATCATGTTGCCGTCGAAGGCGCAGATCGTGCTTTTCTGGGGTCCTGATTTCGTGGCACTTTACAATGAGGCCTATGCGCCAAGCATTGGACTGCGGCATCCCAAAGCCTTCGGTCGACCAGCACAGGAGAACTGGAGCGAACTCTGGGACGACCTTGGGCCTCTCCTGCGTCAGGTGCTTGACACCGGCGAGACAGTGGCCGCCAAGGATCGCCCCTTCTACATCGAGCGCCATGGGCATCCCGAGACGGTCTATTTCGACATCTCCTATTCCCCAATCCATGATGAGGATCGAAATGTGCGGGGCGTGTTTTGCATCGTGAGCGAAACCACCGATCGCATCCGCGTCGAACACGCGTTGCGGCAAAGCGAGGAACGGTTACGGGCGGTCGTATCGCAGTCAGCAGCTGGGATCGGCCAGGGCAGCCTCGACGGCGAGATCCTGCACGTCAATGGCCGGTTTTGCGAAATACTTGGCTATGACGAACATGAGCTGGTCGGCAAAAACGTCCGCGACATTACCTATCCTGGGGATCTTCCTGAGCAGAGCAGGCTTTACAAGCTTCTGGCGGAAACAGGCAAAAGCTTCGACATCGAGAAACGCTACGTCCGAAAGGATGGCAATCTCTTATGGGTCAACAACACGGTGTCGGCTCTTCGAGACGAGGTCGGCAAAATCCTTCAGGTGGCTGTCGTCTCCGTCGATATCAGCGAAAGAAAGAAGAACCAGGAAGTGGAACGCCTGCTGGCGTCCATCATTGCCTCGTCCAACGATGCCATCGTAGGTATAGATCTAGAGATGACCATCACATCCTGGAATACAGCGGCTGAACGCCTGTACGGCTTCAAAGCTGAAGAGATTGTCGGAAGGTCGGTCATGGGTCTTGTCCCCGAGGATCGTCTTGACGAGGAGCCGGCTCTTCTTAGCCAGATCAAAGCGGGATTTCGGGTTGAACCCTACGAGACAAAGCGGCGGCATAAAAACGGCCGTTTGGTCGACGTGCTTCTCAGTGTCTCGCCGATTTTTGACAGCGCCGGCCAGATCATCGGCGCCTCAAAGATTGCGCATGACATTTCCGCGCGAAGGGAGGCTGAGCGTCTCCAAGCGGTCCTGATCGGCGAATTACACCATCGCGTCAAAAATGTCTTTGCGACAGTCATTGCCATCGCCAGGCAGACGTTTGGAAAAGACAATGGCGAAGGCGAAGCTGTCAGCGCATTTGAGGCACGCCTTTCAGCCATGGCCCATGCGCACGATCTTCTTGCTCAGGACGACTGGCAACGTGCGGAACTCACGGCGGTTGTCGAACAGGCCGTCGCCCCCTATCCCCCGGAGCGGTTCGAAATCATCGGTGTGCCGGTGCTGCTGCCGCAAAAGGCCGTCGCATCGCTGTCACTTGCACTTCACGAGCTGGGCACAAACGCAGCAAAGTACGGAGCGCTTTCGGTTTCGGAAGGCAAGGTCGCGATCAGCTGGACCTACGATGACAAAACGGGAGCGCTCAACCTCCGCTGGCAAGAAAAAGATGGCCCGCCCGTGGTTCCTCCGACGCGGAAAGGGTTTGGATCCCGTCTTGTCGAACGCCTGTTGGCTGCAGAAATGCATGGGCGCTCGACGATCGTCTATGATTTTTCCGGCGTGATCTGTGACATCGAAGCGCAGCTGCATCCTCACGTTTGACGGATACTTTGGAACCCTTTTAGCTGTCGCGACTTCATTTGCGGAAACCATAGCCAGGACTGTCATGCCGGAAAGGGATCAGTTTCAAACCGACGCCAGAGACGCGGGCAACCGGCTTCTCGCAGGCCATGTCAGCGAGGATCCCTTCGCCGCTGCTTTCAAGGCAACGCGGATGCCAATGATCGTCACCGATCCGAACCAGAGCGATAACCCGATTATTTTTTGTAACAATGCTTTTCTAAGACTGTCCGGGTATAGCGACGATGAGGTCATCGGCCGCAACTGCCGTTTTCTGCAGGGACCGGAAACAGATCGGGAAACGATCTCGAAGATCCGAGAAGCAATCGCAGCCGGGCAAGACGTCGCCGTCGATATTCTCAACTACCGGAAAGATGGTAGCCAGTTCTGGAATGCTGTGTTCATCAGCCCGGTACGAGATGAGACCGGTGCGATCATCTATTTCTTTGCGTCACAACTCGACTTCACCAATGTCAAAAGCCGCGAGTCCGATCTAGCGGCCGCCCGGCATGCGGCTGAAGCCGAGGTTGCCAAACACACGGCAAACCTTCGCTCGGCGCTCGAGGCTCGTACATTGCTGGTCCATGAAGTCGACCACCGCGTGAAAAACAACCTGCTGACGATGGCGTCCATCGTGAAGATGCAGGCACGGGTTACCAAGGACGACGGTCGCAGGCACACGCTGATGTCCGTGCTTAATCGAATCGAGGCGCTCAGTACCGTCCAGCGAAAACTGTTCACACTCGACGACGTCTCGAAGTTCGATATATCCGAGTTCGCGCGCGAGCTGGTGACCGACCTCGTCGATGCAACCGGCCGCAAGGATATACGCCTCACCCTCGATCTTTCGCCGCTGCTGGTGCCCGCGGTCAAGGCCACTCCGCTTTCGCTGATCGTGAATGAGTTGGTCGGAGACGCGGTCCGCCGAGGATTGAGTGACGGAGGAGGCGATATTCACGTCGTCGTCCGACGCCTAAACGGGCATTTCCTGATCAGGATCGAGGATACATCCGAGCCCGTCGAGCCGGATATCGAAAATGCCGAGCTTGGCCAGATGCTACTGGAGGCGTCAGCTCGTCAGCTTGGAGCCGAAATTGAACGGAAGCAGGAAGGTCGAAAAACGATCGTAAACGTGGTTTTGTTGGTCGACGATCATCAGGAGAATACACATTGAAAGTCATGATCGTCGAGGATGAGATGCTGCTCGCCATGGAGCTGGAGAGCGAAGTGGAGATGGCGGGCCACGAGGTCACAGGGCTCGCCATGAGCAGAAGTCAGGCCCAGGAGCAGATTGGTTCATCGAAACCCGACTTCGCGTTCGTCGATATCCACCTCACGGACGGGCCGACTGGCGTCGATGTCGGACGCGAACTGGCCGCCGCCGGTATTCCTTACGTCTTTGTAAGTGGCAACATCAAGAAGATCCCGCAGGATTTTGCCGGCGCGATCGGCGCAATTGAAAAACCGTACACGATGAACGGAATGAAGAACGCGCTTGCCTACGTGTCCGCTGTAATTGCAGGCGACGCAAGCGGTTCTCCGCCTGTCAGCCTTGTCTTGGCGGCAGATGTGACACCTAGAAAGCCCCAAAGTTAGTGGCTTCGGTACGCGCGGAATTCATGTCGCAGGAGGTGAAAATGGCAAACAACGAGAATATTTTGAAAGAGGTAAGACCGCGCCTTGTGTCTATTGTGGAGGAGCTTGTCGCGAAAGGCGCTGAGAAAAGGGCGGTCATCTATATGATTGAGAAGGAATCTACGCAGCTTCGTGAGGTGATTGATTCCATGTCAGGCACCGATGATGGCGCTGGTTCGGAGGAGCCCTCCAATGACTGGCCAGCCGCTGGGCCTAGTTGATGTCTCTCGGCTGAACGCAGTTCTCGTCGTTGAAGACGGAATGCTCATTCGAATGGATATCACTACTTTCCTTGAGGATGAGGAGTTCACGGTCTATGAGGCGGCTGCCGATGAGGCGACCGCGATTTTGAACACCCACTCCGAAATTCGCGCCGTTTTCACGGATATCGACATGCCAGGCACAATGGACGGGCTGAAGCTGGCGGCGGCGGTACGCGACAAGATGGCCACATGTACAAATTATCGTGACATCAGGGCATCGGCAATTGGGTAACGACCAGCTGCCAGTCCAGGGCAGGTTTTTCAGCAAAGCCTACGATCATTTACGGGTATCGAGTGCCATCCGGGAAATGGTCGCAGCAGAGTAGCAGTCGGGCTGAATCCTCAAAACCACCGCTCCCGACCGCCTGAGCAGGGACTGGGGTTCGGACTGTATATCACGCTGCAGATCGCTGTTCGTGATGGTGGGAGGATCATGCTGCCTGCGACGAAGCTGAGGCTGAGACCTGCGTCACATTCCGTATGCTGCTCGCAAAGCAACCCGCGTACCAAGAGTCTGAGTGGCTTCCCGGCGCTCTTATCCGGGCAATGGTCGCAGGTGTAGCTACCAGAGCTTCCTGGACTTTGCGTCCCGCGTCGCCACGTGGACCAGCACTGCGGAGGCCCCCGTTGGTAATCTCAATTTCGGCGCTGAGCCCCGCGTCTTTTGTCATCACGATCGCGGCATTGGCGTGCTGACGCTGTGAAAGAAACGGTTGAGCCGATCCGGGCAGACCATCAGACGACCTAATCATACGCTGTTGAGGGCGCGGATCGCTGACCTCGTCCCGGCGCGGATGTTGGGTTCATGTGGTTGGTATGATGGCCAATGCCAAGCCAATGACGTTAAGGTCGAAGATCGATTTTGCCGAGCTCAAGTATCTTTTTGACAAAATCTGGATCAAACGTGAAAGGCATAACTCCGTATACACTTGCCCTCAGCACGTCGAACACGTTCCATAAATGGGCGCTTATGGCCTAAACTCCTTCTCATCAAGCACTTAACGTGTTCAGGAACGGCATCGACGGTTCAGATCCGTTGAAGGCGAAATACGTTCAGGTGCGCCCGGGCGGCCGCGGTCATATTAGGTTACAGACTTTGTCTTATGCAAGGTCATCAGCTATCTCGATATCGTACAAAGCGGCTGGAGACAGAAACCCAAAGTATGACCATGATCGACACCTCCTTCAGCATCATAGATCTTTACCGTCGCCATGCTGCCGCATGGACAACTGCGCGCGGCACGGTGCTGCACGAGCACGCGTGGATCGGGCGGTTTGCCGACATGCTGCGGCGAGGGACGGACGTGCTCGATATTGGGTGCGGATCAGGAGAGCCTATCGCGCGTTATCTTGCCGGCAGAGGTCATCCGGTTACCGGTGTGGACGGTTCGCCGGAAATGATCGCGCTATTTCAGGCCAATCTGCCCGGCGCGATAGTGGAAGTGGCGGATATGCGCTTTCTGAAATTGGATCGGAGATACGGCGGGCTAATTGCTTGGGACAGCTTCTTTCACCTAGCGCCTCAGGATCAGCGGATGATGTTCCCTATCTTCCGAGACCATGCCGAACCGGCGGCCCCATTGCTGTTCACGAGTGGTCCAGCCTTTGGCGAAGCGATAGGCACGCTCAATGGAGAGCCCCTCTATCATGCAAGCCTCGACCCTGAGGAATACCGCATTCTGCTCGACCGGAATGGCTTTGATGTTGTGTCCCATGTTGCCGAAGACCCGGACTGCAGCGGGCACACTGTTTGGCTAGCGCGTCGACGGCGGTCGTGAGGGTGTCGCGAGTTTTGGCCGACAGTCGTAATATCTCCAGTTAAATTTGGTGGTCGAAATCTTCGCTTCGACGCGCGGCCGGGCGGTAACGACGGGACGGCGGTCAAATCTACGCTACCGGTATGAAGGGCCCTGCCACTGCCCGGACAACCCTGGAGGCCGCAGATTAAAATCAGCTCCGCATCCAGATCTTAAACCTGGGGAGATTCAGGACCAAAAAGATCGACAAATGCCTGAAGTTGTTCATCGGTAGCCTCTGCCGGTGCATGGAAAAAGATCATAATTCCTTCGTCTCTAAGTGAAGCCGCTCTTCCTATAGCTTCTTCAAACGTCTCGAACTCGTCTGGCGCTCCAGTATCCATGTAGGCTTGGACGGTCCACGGCATTCCGCTCTCCCACCGTTACAAATTTATCCTCAGCCAGTCCGTAAAACATGGTCAATTCAGATTTACGTTACTTTGTGTATGCAATTTTCTCAGCCACTCATCTCGTATGGTTGTTCCCGAATCCTGCATTTCGTCCGACTTCTGGTTCTGAGTAAGTGTGGGACAAAATCAGGCTTTGCGCGGCGGGATAGGCGCTTCACCAGCTAAACAGCCGAACATTCGGAAATGGTGGAAGACATTTTTCAACCACGCCTTCTGACGAAGTGTACCTTCATAGCAAAACCTGGCTTTTTCCAGAATACGGTCCGACGCCACGCTCCCTGGCAGGGTCCACGCCTCGATGCGGTTCAGAAAAAAGTCGGTGAAGCCGCATCTGTTGACGGCCTCTACCGCTTCGGTCATCAAGCCTCTTCCTCATACCGAGGGGTGCATTTCACATCCGACTCTCTACAAAAAGCGCCACAAGATCGAGAACATGTTTGGCAGGCTCAAGGACTGGCGCAGAATACACACCCGATACGATCGCTGCGCCCACACCTTCTTCTCAAGCATATGCATCGAAGCCGCCTTCATCTTCTGGCTCTGATTTAACGAGTCCTGAGCCGAGCTCTCATCAATTCTGAAGGCATTCGCAGCGGCGGATCAGTCTTCCATTACAAATATCGCGTTCAGACCTTTATGATTTACGACTGTATAATCGCATTGGTTTAGAAAGGCTTCGTTAACTCTACCGGCGCATCATTCGCGTAGATTCCCGGCAAGCGTGTAAAATACGGCTCGCTTCACTCTACCAAAAGGGCAAGCGCATGCGGTCATACACGCGCCGTCAACAACTCTGCAGATATTCTCATGACTACGAATATCATGCTTATATGGGCAGAGTGTCGGTGCCCTGCTTAGCGGAGCGTCATCATTCAATCTTCATACGACACATATTTCACGTCAATCGTCTCAGCTTTGGCGTCAGAGGGCCATCGATCAAAAAGCGTGACACTTAGGGGAATGCGGCTCACCAAATGGCGGGGTGCGCATTTTGTGGCCGTGCGCCGATTTCTTGCTTTTGTCTCCGCCAGACTCTCAGCAAGCCTGACGTCAACACGGCGATCATACATCGCCCGAGACCTCAAAGGTGCGCCAGCTCCCAAACGGCTTCCAACAGGGGAAACAAAATGTCTTTCTACACTCAATTGAAGAAATCTTCTAAATCTCAGGTTGCTCTGGTGGAGATGCAGCGGATCTGTATCAGCGTCTCGGGCGGCAACCTTTCCGAACGCGCGAACCTCGATGGGGCAACAGGCGACGCGAGAGAGATGCTGATCGCCGTCAACAATTTACTCGACGCCAGCATGCAGCCAATGCAAAAGCTAGGGGCATCTCTCGCGCGTATGTCAAGCGACCACGACAAAGGCGATATTGATGTCAAGTTGTCCACAGATGAGTTTAAAGGGGACTTCGCGCTAATGGCCAAGGGCGTCAACGACATGGTTGACGGCCATATCGCGGTGAAGAAGAAGGCCATGGCTTGTGTCAGGGAACTTGGCGAGGGCAATTTTGAAGCGCCGCTCGAGCAGTTCCCCGGCAAAAAGGCTTTTATCAATGAAACTATCGAAACCTTGCGCGCCAATCTCAAGGGTCTGATTGCCGAAATGAATACGATGTCGATTGAGCACGATAAGGGCGACATTGATGTCTTTGTGCCGGTCGAAAAATTTAAAGGCGACTTTGCTTTGGTGGCGAGGGGCATCAACGGCATGGTCAGCGGTCATATAGCTGTCAAAAAGAAGGCCATGGCCTGCATCAAGGAACTCGGCCAGGGTAATTTTGAGGCACCGCTCGAGCAGTTCCCCGGCAAGAAGGCTTTTATCAATGAGACTATCGAAACGCTGCGCGGAAATTTAAAAGCGATTATTACGGAACTTCAACGGCTCATTGCTGCGTCCACGGCCGGCAGGCTTTCGGAGCGGGGCGCTCCCGATCGTTTTGTTGGTGATTTCGCCAAGGTGGTCTCCGGTATCAACGGAATGCTAGACGCGATTATTCTTCCGATCTCGGAGGGTAATCGCGTGCTTCTTCAGGTGAGCGTGGGCGATCTTACACAGCATGTGGCAATCGCATGTGAAGGCGACCACGAGCGCATGAAAAACGCGATCAACCATATGGTAGACAACCTCCGTAAAACAGCGGTCATTGCCAACGAGATCGCCAGCGGAGATCTGACGGTGGAACCCGAGCCGCTTTCCGACAAGGACACACTGGGAATCGCGCTTCAGTCCATGGTGGAGCGGCTTCGCGGAGTTGTTGCCGATGCATTGACCGCCAGTGAGAATGTATCAACGGGTTCGCAGATGCTTTCGTCTGGTTCTGAGCAGCTTTCGCAGGGCGCCACCGAACAAGCGGCGTCGGCTGAAGAAGCCGCCGCATCAATGGAAGAGATGGCGTCCAATATCAAGCAGACCGCCGATAACGCCGCCCAGACCGAAAAGATTGCCCGCCAATCAGCAAAGGATGCTGAAGCTTCCGGTGAGGCGGTTAATCGCGCCGTGGCTGCGATGCGCACGATCGCCGAGAAGATTTCCATAGTTCAGGAAATCGCCCGCCAGACCGACCTTCTTGCTTTGAATGCAGCGGTGGAAGCAGCGCGCGCAGGTGAGCATGGCAAGGGCTTTGCCGTCGTTGCCTCTGAAGTACGCAAGCTTGCGGAACGCAGCCAGTCAGCTGCCGCGGAGATCAGCGGACTTTCGAGTGAAACGGTGAACGTCGCCACGGAAGCAGGCGCGATGCTGACCCGCTTGGTGCCAGATATCCGCAAGACGGCAGAACTGGTCTCTGAAATCTCCGCAGCCTGCCGCGAGCAGGATGTCGGCGCCAGTCAGATCAATGAAGCAATCCAACAACTCGACAAAGTGACCCAACAAAATGCCGGAGCATCTGAAGAAATGTCGGCTACCTCTGAAGAACTTGCCGCACAGGCCGAGGAACTACAAGCCTCTATCGCCTTCTTCAAAGTCAATAGTTCAGGAACTGACAACATGCAGCCATCTCGGGGTCAGCCGGCCAAAGTTCGACCGAAGAGCAATATCCCGGTAAAACAAGCAGCAAGAACTCCAACATTCAAAGTTGGCCATTCGGTCGCAAGCCAGCAAGCGCGTGTTAAGGGGTGGATGCTCGATATGTCGATGGGGGGACCAGATTCTACTGACGCTGATTTTAAAGAAAGTGCATGATCAAACCCGTTGATGGCCTAAAACACCTGTCTAACGGCGTAGCTTGGAGGAAGTTAGAGACGATTGCGATGTGGGCTAATTTTTGGGTATGAATGTCAACGTTCTTCCGTCTTCCCAGAGATGGAAATGCGGATAGCGGGTATCGCCTCGATAACGCGAGCTGTATGAGTTGTAAACCGATCAACGGACCAATGAGACTATCCAGCCTCCTCAGCGACGTTTTGGGTTCTAGCTCAACAATTGCGTAAGGCGTCCCATACGCGCGGTTCTTCATGCAGCCTCTGCAACGGTCCTCGTTTCATAAATTTCATTTACTGTTTCTAGCAAGCGCCGCACGCCGAGGTTGTCACATCGGTAGTACACCGTGTGCAACTTTACGGGTGCTGACAAGCCTATCGCCTCGCAGCCTCGCCAAATGTTGCGATAACGCGGATTGCCTTATTCCCAAGCTCTGTGCAATCTCTCCGACAGACACCTCTTTGTCCAAAATGATATAGAGCAGTCGCAGTCGCACCTCGTTGGAGAGATTGGAAAGCAATCGCGCTTTTAAGGGAAATAAGTCAGGCACAGCGCGGCTCCTTGGTATTGCGCGGCGGGGTCAGTGAAGTTTTACGTGCCCATGATTGCTTCAGGCTTTCCTGTTTCACGGCCATGTTGCGACCTCGACCCTATCCTATAGCGCCAAGCCGGATTTGTGCCGCTTGGTGCGATTGCGCTTGGTTGAGCGGAGGTGCCCACGAGATCGGAAAGCTATGTACCGGCTTTGCAAGTGTGATGGCCATGCCGATGACCGGGCGCGCCAGGCCCAGCGTTTACAGGCTTTTATAGCGGGGCTAAGCAGCAGAAGAAATCGGAGTGAATGTTGCGTCACGATTGAATCAAAGCCGCGTAGGACAACCGCCGGAAGTGGGCGCCCATATCCTCACGGTTGTCGAAACCATTCGCGCAGGCGCAATTGAACAAAGCATTCGTTGCAGAATTAGGACGGGATCCTAACGCTCCGCGAAATTCGCTTAATGCGGCCATAGGCGCACCGACCTACAGTCTAACAATATGTTCACCCCTCATCTGCGCGGCGACATTCAGGATGAGACTCGGCGGCAGGGATGTGACGAAGGGAGGGCGTAGTCCGACTGGAGTTACATCCCGCCGCTGCGCAATTTTTTGCCTCTCATGATTGCGGTTAGCCCGGTAGCGTGGGTGATTTTCGAAGAATGGAGAATCATTTTTGTTACGGGACGCCATGTAACCGATCATCAGACGAGGCTTTTAATGAAGTACCGACAAAACAACCCCATTTAGGTCGCCCCGGCCTACCGCATCGAGAAGGATGCGCACCTTCCGTCGCAGAGCAAGGCGTCACGCGACCGGCGTCGCCTCAAGGCCGCTCCTGGCATCCGTGCGGTCGCCGTTTACAGCGAGATGCTGCGGCGTCATCCGGAACTGTCGGAAGGTGTTCGCCGCGCGATAGAGCGCCGCATCTGCGAGGCCTGGGCCAGTGCTTGCGTGTCGACATATTCCCGGATGCTGGTCAGTCTGCCGTCCCGGATCGTGATGGCGAAGATCCAGTCGTCCTCGAACGGCTTGTTCGTGGCTTTGACCTTCCCGCTGGCAAAACCGACCACGAGAACGCGGTCTCCTTGTGCGACAAACTCCCGGGGTTCCGTGGAGGTTTCCATCGACCTGGAGGCCGTCTCCAGCAGATCTGCCAGTCTCGCATGCCCCCGGTAGGTGCCGGCCAGCGGCCAGTCCTTGCCCGGAATGATCCACTCGATATCTTCCGCGACCAGCGCCAGCAGAGCCTCCCGGTCGCCGCGGCCAATCGCGGCGAAGAAGTCCTTCACGGTCTGGATGTTTTTTTGAATGCTCATAGGACTGTCTCCATTTTGCTGGACCAGATCATGCTCGATCCGGTCCGCACCTCGTGGCCCTGTCCATGGGACGTCGCTTTATGCGTCGAATTTCATCAGGTCCTTGAAGATCAGATGGCCCCAGCTATCGCCGCGCGCCTGGACCAGCAGCCCGCCTTCCGATAGCCCGCCGAGTTTGATTGGTGCGAAACCGAGATGTTCCGCAAGCTTACCGATTTCGTCTGCGGCAGCGTCATCGTCGCTCGCCAGGAACACGGCTCGTCTGCCGCCCTGTGCGGCTGGATCTTGGGCAAGAATGGCAGCGCCCAGGTGGTTGAAACCCTTGACCAGACTTGCACCACGGAAGGCTTGCGCGACGAACTTCGAAGACGGTTGTCCCCCGAGTTCCTCGGGGGGCACACCGTAGGCATTGGTCACATCGATGATCGTCTTCCCCTGCGAGGTGGGAAGCGCCTTTGCGACGTCCGAGTGCGCTTCGAAACGCACAGCCAGGAAGATGACGTCCGCCTTGACGGCGTCCGTCAGTGTTTTGGCAATGACCTTCGGCCCGATCGCGGCCGCGTCGGCTGCAAAGCTTTCCGGGTCGCGCCTCGTTGCAACGGTCACTTCGATGCCGTTGCGTGCGAAGGCCTTGGCCAGAGCTCGGCCGATATTGCCGAAGCCGATGATTGCGTAGCTCATAATGCTTCTCCGATCCTGTGTTGACGCCGGGTCAGACCTGCGCCCAACCACCATCGACGGCGAGATCGATACCGGTGATGTAGGAGCTTTCGTCGGAGGCGAGGAAGGTGAGCGCAGCCGCGATTTCCTCTGGCTTGCCCCTGCGACCCATCGGGATCTGGGATGTAAACTGGGCGACCGCCGCTTCGGCTTGCTCGGCGGTGAGGCCGGTCGTTGTCGCCAAGGCGGGAGTCTCGATCGCGCCGGGGCTCATCGTATTGACGCGGATCTTTCGATCCAGCAACTCCATGGTCCAGGACCGCGCGAAGCTGCGGACAGCCGCCTTGCTTGCTGCGTAGGCGCTGAAGGCCGGCAACCCCTTTACGTTCGAAACCGACGAGTTCAGAATGATCGAACCGCCGTCCTTGAAGAGGGGAAGAGCCTTCTGCACCGTAAAGAACATCCCCTTCGTGTTGACATCGAAGGTCTGGTCGTAATGGGCCTCGGTCGCTGCCGCGAGCGGCGCAACTGTCCCAGCGCCCGCGTTTGCGAAGAGGATGTCGATGTGACCATGTTTCTCCTTCACGGTGGCGTAGAGCCGGTCCAGATCCTCCAGGCGCGAGACGTCGCCCACGACTGATGTCACGTTTTTCCCGATAAGGGCCGCGGCCTCTTGCAAGGCTTTCTCGCGTCGCCCAATGATCACGACCTGCGCACCTTCTTCCACGAAACGCTTGGCTGTGGCCAAGCCGATCCCGCTGCTTCCGCCCGTGATGACTGCGATTTTACCTTCGAGTGCTTTCATAATCTTTGTCCTTCGTTGTGTGTGAGTAAGGCACGGAACCGCGCCGGGGTCATAGTTGGGCGAGCCCACCGTCGACGGCGATTTCGCTTGCGGTCATGAAGCTGCTGTCGTCTGACGCGAGGAAGGCGGCCACGGCTGCGATCTCCGCCGGGTCGGCCATGCGCTGCAGCGGGGTCATCGCGCCGTAGGCCCTCTGGCCCTCCTCTCCGAGCGCTTCCTTTGCCAGTTCGGTGGCCGTCGCCCCGGGCGACAGCACATTGACCCGGATACCGGTACCCTTCAGATCCTCCGCCCAGGTCCGTGCGAGATTGCGCACGGCTGCCTTGCTGGCGCTGTAGGCCGTGAATGCGGGAGCGCCGGTGGTTCCGGCGCTCGATCCCGTCAGGATGATCGAACCGCCCGGGCCCATCAGTGGTAGCGCCTTCTGAACCGTGAAGATCGTGCCCTTCACGTTGGTGTCGAAAGTGTCGTCGATGTGCTTGGCGGTGATCTGGCCGAGAGGAAGCGGGCTTCCGGCCCCGGCATTGGCGAAGACGACGTCGAGGCTTCCGCGCTCGGCTTTCACCGCCGCGTAGAGCCGATCCAGATCGGCCTCATCCGAGACCGAGCCCTTCACCGCGCGGGCGTTGGGTCCAAGCGCGGCCACAGCCGCATCGAGTGCTTGCTGCCGACGGCCGTAGATGAAGACGATGGCACCTTCCTCGATGAAGCGCCTTGCAGCGGCGAGGCCGATACCGGTGGCGCCGCCCGTGATCACGGCCGTCTTTCCATTCAATCTGGTCATGTCATACATTCCTTGTGTCGCGTCTTGGGTCATTGCTTTGCGGAGACATCCTCCGACAGCCTCGATATGGGTTCGCCGGCGTCAGGCGGTGAGTGCGCAATCGCGCGCATCCGTGGTGCGAAAACGATCCACTTACCTGATCGAACGCGGCGACGATCACGCTCAATCCCGCTGAGTATGGTAGACTTGTATTCGGAAGCCGCCCCACGCGGCGCGGGAATGAACCATGATCGACTGGGATGACGTTCGCTACTTTCTTGCCGCCGCGCGTGGCGGCTCAGTGCGGGCTACCGCCAAGAACCTGGGAGTCAACCACGCGACCGTATTGCGACGCATTGCTCAGCTCGAGGAGCACCTCGGGGCGCAGATGTTCGAAAAGCTGCCTTCGGGTTACCGCCTGACGGCCGCGGGCGAGGAGGTTCTCGAGTTCGCAAACCAGATGGAAGCCTCGTCGCACCAACTGGAGACGCGCGTCTTCGGGCGCGATCAGAGCGTACGCGGGCTTCTGCGGGTGACGCTGCCCCCGTTCCTTGCGACACACCTGCTCATGCCGGATATCGCAGATTTTGCGCGTCTGCATCCGGACATCGAGACGGAGATCGTATCGACCGGCGAGGTCGTGAATCTGACCAACCGGGAGGCTGATGTGGCGATCCGAATGGTCTCCGACCGCAAGACTCTGCCTCTCAATCTTCATGGCCTGAAAGGCCCGGATCTGCTCGCGGCTGTTTACATGTCCCGCGACAGACTGGCCGCGTGGCATGCGGGTGCGGCTGATCCAATCAAGCCCATCGTCATCGGCGGTCAGGCTGTTCCGGACTGGTTCGACAAAGGGGAGGTTCGCGCCACAGGGGTTCCGTTCAGGACGCCCGACGCCGAGGCGCAGATCGCCGCTGCAAGGCAAGGGATCGGCATGACGAGACTACCCTGTTTCGTTGGAGATGCCGATCACCTGCTTGCGAGAGTTCCGGGCGTCGATCTGAAATCACGTGCAACGATCTGGCTTCTCACGCAGGGGGAAACACGCAAAACGAAGCGCGTGCGGCTGTTCACAGAGTTCATATCCCACCGACTTACCGCGTACGCTCCGCTCCTCGCCGGGCGGTCCATATCGTGCGGCTGACGTCCCGTGCCAAACGCCACAAATGGGCTAGGAAATTGCTGTTGGAGATTGGCATTCCCAAGGGGACAGGCTGCAGAGAGGCAGCTCTCCGTAAAATCAAATGCATAGTGGGCGGTCCGCTCCCGTATCGGTTATTCGATGCGAGCAAGGCTGACATTCGCTTCTGAGTTATTTCAGACCTATGCTCTGGGAATTACAGGGTCGCAGTTCGTATCCCTTCAAGACCGCTGATTAACCATGGGAGCCACCTGAAATTCGCTGGAAAACAACCTCTTGCCGATGAATTCGACGAAAACCCACACTTTGGGTGAAAGATGCCGGCTCGAAGACCAGATCGGGTTAAACTGGCCGGGCGCATCGAGATGATCGATCAACAGTGGTGATAGCTCCCGGTCCGGTGCCAGGCGGCCGCGAGGAAATCCGGCATGCGACCGATACCCAACCCGCGCAGTACGGCGCAGTGTAGTGCTTCCATATTGTTGCATGTGAGGATGTGGCGAACCCTGACCTCGGGCTCTCCCGTGGGAAGTATGAGTGTTATGCCAGCTGGATGACACCGATCCCACGGCATGGCCTGCAGACATCCTTGCTTCCGTCGCGGCCTCACTCTGCACTGGTTTCGGGCATATCGATCTTGCCTTCATTCAACGCCATAAAGAGTGTCTCGATATCGGCCTCTGAAATTTCATCACCGATGTACCAGCTCAACGTGTCGTAGAAGCCTAGGAACGATCCGTCGAGCTCGTCCAGGAGCGCTATGGCATCTGGCTCGGACATATCGAGTTTTGCCATCAGCAGTGCCGTCAGCGCCGGGGCGGCTTTTGCGTTTGCAAAGACAAGCGACGGTGGCGAAAGCGCCGATAGCGGCGCCGGGGGATAGGTCTCGGAGACGCAGCCAAGGCGGCATTTGAGGCGTATGTCGCGGGAGGACGCGGCAGCTTCGATGACAAAGGCCTCCGCATCGAGCACCCAAGTGGCGCGGGAAACATCGAAATACTGGAAATCGCGCGGAGCGAGCGGCAGGGCCACGACCGTGGCCTCGCCCGGCTGGAGCGCAATCTTTGCAAATGCCTTGAGTTCCCGGACAGGCCGCCGGAGGCCCGGCTTTATGGGGCGGACGTAGAGTTGGGCGATTTCCTTGCCGGCCACAGATCCCGTATTGCGGATGGTGATGCTGGCAGTACAGCTCATCGAAGGACCGATGTCCTGTCTGTCTAGCACCATCTCCTCGTAGGAGAACTCAGTGTAGCTCAAGCCATGACCGAACGCGAAAAGCGGTGGCACGGCCTTGAAATCGTAGTAGCGGTAGCCGACGAATATTCCTTCGCTGTAGACGTGCCGATCATTTTCGCCGGGGTAAGTGTGCCAGCCGGGGATGTCCTCCAGGCGCTCAGGCATTGTCGTCGTCAGTTTCCCGCAGGGATTTTGTTCGCCGAACAGCACCCGCGCAATGGCCTCGCCGCCGCCCTGGCCGGGGTAGAAGCAGGCAAGCACGGCATCGACGCGGTCGAGCCATGGCATTTCGACCGCATCCGGCATGCTGAGCACGACGATGACCTTTCGTCCGGCACCGGCGAGGGCGCGGATGAGTTGGTCATGGCCGGCAGCCAGTCTGAGGCTGTCGCGATCATTGCCCTCTCCATTGCGACCCTTCTGGTTCTCGGCAAAGACGATGACCACCTGAGCCGAAGAGGCGGCCGCGAGGACGGCCTCCGTTGCAAACTCCAACGACACGTCGTCCGTCCTGGGAAAAGGAACGTGACGCACCGTCAGATCGGGGGAGGCACGCGCGGCGATCTGCGTGAACGGGTTGTCGACCCGATAGGGGTTGGTCGTCGCGGAGCCCGATCCCTGGATCGTCGGCACCAGGGCGCCGTCCCCGACGACCAGCATATCGCCGGAAGCGGCCGCATCGAGGGGTAGAGCCTGATGCTCGTTGCGCAGCAGCACGATGGATTCTGCCGCGATCTGGCGGGCGAGGGTATGGTGGAGATCGAGGTCCACCGGGACAGCCGGCTGGGCGCCAGCCTGGCAACGACGAGCGAGGGCGATCACCCGCGCGCAGGCCTCGTCGAGCCTGGCTTCGTCCACCTTTCCAGCCTCGACGGCGGCGAGAAGGCGGGCCTTGCGGGGCTTGCTTTCCGGCATGTCGAGGTCGTTGCCGGCTGCCAGCGATGCGGGCCGGTCCTTGATGGCGTGCCAGTCGGACAAGACGAGGCCATCATAGCCCCATTCGTCGCGCAGCACCTGCTTCAGCAGCCAGGGGTTCTCTGCGGCATGGATGCCATTGACCGGGTTATAGGCGCTCATGACCGTCCAGGGCGCGCTCTTTGCTATCGCCCGTTCGAAACCCGCGAGATAGATTTCCCGCAAGGCCCGCTCGTCCACGTCGGAACTGGTCGTCGTCCGCTCGATCTCGGAGTTGTTGCAGGCGAAGTGTTTCAGCGATGCGCCGACGCCATTGTCCTGCAAGCCGGAAATCAGGGCGGCGGCGAGCTCGCCATTGATCACCGGATCTTCCGAGTAATATTCATAGGCCCGTCCGGCAAGCGGCGTGCGCCGCGTGTTGATGCCGGGGCCGAGAAGGAGATGGATCCCGAGGCTCCGGCATTCGAGCGCCAGTGCTTCGCCCATCCGGTAAAGCAGGTCGAGGTCCCAGGAGCAGCCGACAAGGTTTCCGTTCGGAAAACAGGTCGCGGGCCTCGTCGTGCCGAACATTCCGCCTGTGTCGTCGGCCTGCTGGTTTACCACATCGAGAAATGCGGCAAGGCCATTCTCCTCGTCGTCGTCGGCATCGATCTGCGTCGTCGAGTAGCGCACGCCATAGGTTCCATCAGTCATCAGGATCGACTTGATCCCCAGCCTGTCGATGGCAGCTGTCCTCCAGAGGCCGGAGCCGCTGACGAGGTCGACCTTCTCCGCCGGCGTCATCGCCGCGACCAGCGAACGGATTTCCTTATCGTCAGCGGGAAACATGGCGGATTTTCCTTTGTTGGCATGCAGGAGGGAGGGACAGCGCGGGTCCCGTCAACTGATCTTCTGGAGCAGTTCCATCAGCATCATGCGTTCCGCTGTTGTCAGCGGGCCAAGCGTCTGCTGCGAGATCTCCAGCGCGATGGAAAGATTGCGCTCGACCATGGCCTCGCCTTCCACCGTCAGCGTCAGCACGAGGCGCCGCGCATCCGCCGCGTCAGGCGCCGTATGCACCAGGCCGCGCTTCACGAGCCGGTCGACGACGCCCTTGATGGTCGCCATGTCCATCGCCGTCTCGCGGCCGAGATTGCCCTGCGAGCAGGGTTGCAGGTCCTTGAGCTTGACGAGCGCCGCCCACTGGGTGGTCGTCAGCTTCTCGGCGATCAGGCTGGCGAAAATCGACACGTGGCGCTGGTTGGCCTGGCGCAGGAAGAAGCCGATCTGCTCGCCCAGCGTATACTGCGCCTGGTCGCGTTTCGGCGCCGGCGTCGCGGCACCGTTCGATTCCCGGGCGTTGTCCTTGAGCGGAATGTCCATCTTCTCTCTCAACCGGGCTCAAGGCTGCCGAAAACCGGCGACCCATGAAAAGCCGTCATGCGGACCACCGATCCAGAATGGCGTCCGTCGTCAAAATTTCAATCTGCTCCGAGAACCTCGGCGCCAGCCGCGTCAGCACCATATCATGGGCGACCATGTCGCCGCTGGCCAGGGCATCGCTGGCAAGGATCACCTTGTATCCGAGGTCCACCGCATCGAGCGCGCTGGCATAGACGCACACATCCGTCTCGACACCGGTGAAGACGATCGTATCGATACCCTGTTCCTCCAAGCGCTCCACGAAGCCCGGAGTCTCGAAGACGGAATAGGTCTTCTTGTCGACGATCGAACCCGGACGTGCCAGCGACGCCAGCGGCGCGACAAGATCCAGCATTTCCGGATCGAGTTCGTCCAGCGTCACCGCCTTCCAGCGCTCGTAGTAGCTCTGCCATTGTCCCCTCGCTTCGGCCGGCTGTTGGGGAACGACGAACCGGGCGAACACGGTCCTGTCCGGCCGCACTTCGGCAAGCTTTGCCACATTCGGCACGATGGCGGCGAGGCCAGGCGTGAACCAGGCCGTCTCTTCGGCAAAGAGCCGCTGCATGTCGATGACGACAAGCAACACGCTGCCGGACAGCGGCGCGCCCCTCATCATCAATCCAGTACGCAGACGGTGTGTTCCGGCGACCAGTTCAGTATCACCGTATCGCCTTCGCTGAGCAAGGTACCGTCCCTGTTCTGCACGAAGAGCTTGAGGGGGATACCATCGGCCGTTTCGAGCAGATAGGAGAGCACCGCTCCGGCGTAGATCACCGTCGTGATGCGTGCCGTCAGGTTGTTGCCTTCGCCATTGCCGGCGGCAATGGACATCTTCTCGGGGCGGACTGCCAGCGTTGCCTTGGTGCCGTTGGCCGGCAGGGTGCTGGCGCTGCGCACAATTGTGCCGTCCGGGAGCTTCACGCCGCCGTCCACGACGGTTCCGGTGAGGAAGTTGGAATCGCCGAGGAACTCCGCTGCAAAGCGCGTCAGCGGCTTTTCGTAGACGGCGTCGGGCGCGCCGACCTGGATGATGCGGCCCTTGTCGAGGATGGCGACCTTGTCGGAAAGGGTCAGGGCTTCTTCCTGGTCGTGGGTGACGAAGATTGTCGTAAGCCCGCTCTCGCGCTGGATGCGCAGCAGTTCGACCTGCATCTCCTGGCGAAGCCTTCGGTCGAGCGCTGACAGCGGCTCGTCGAGCAGCAGAACGCTCGGCTTGATGACGATGGCGCGTGCCAGTGCAACACGCTGCTGCTGGCCGCCGGAGAGCTGCTTCGGCATGCGGTTGGCAAAGCCGGGCAGGCGCACCATGTCCAGGGCGCGATCGACTTCCTTGCGGGCCGCCGCACCCTTGATGCCACGGCGCTCAAGACCGAACGCCACGTTCTGGGCAATCGTCATGTGCGGGAACAGCGCGTAGGACTGAAACATCATGCCGATGTTGCGGCCCCAGACGGGCACGTTGGTGACATCCTTGCTGCCGATGGTCACGACACCCTGGTCGGGCTTGATGAATCCGGCGATGATGCGCAGTAGCGTGGTCTTGCCGGAGCCGGATGGTCCGAGAAGGCTGGTGAACGAGCCCTCCGGAAACTCGGTGGTGATATCGGCGAGAACAGGCGTTGCGCCGTAGGTCTTGGCAACGGAATGGACGTTAACGTTTGTCACTTGTGTCTCCGGGCTTGGCGAAGCGCGCAAAAATCAGGATCACGGTCATCGAACCGAGAAGAAGAACGGTCGAGATAGCGTTGATTTCAGGGGTGAAGCCCTTGCGAATCGAGGAGTAAATCTGAACCGGCAATGTGGTGAAGCCGGGCGTTGCGAGGAAATAGGAGATCACGAACTGGTCGAGCGAGACCGCGAAGGCGAACAGGGCAGCCCCCAAGATGCTCGGATAGAGCAGCGGCAGGGTCACGGAGAAGAAGGCATGGACGGGCGTGGAGCCCAGGCTCATGGCGGCTTCCTCGAGGTCGGCCCGGATCGTTCGGAAGCCCGTTCCGACCACCAGCACCACATAGGGGATGGCAAGGGCGACATGGCCGATGATGATCGCATGCATGCCGCGACCGATGCCGGTCCAGTAGAAGAAGATCAGCATGGCCGTGCCGGTGATCAGCCACGGAATGGCGATCGGCGGCAGCAGCATGATCTGCAGGAAGCTCTTGCCGCGGAACGTGCTGCGCGACAGGGCAACCGATGCCATCGTGCCGAGCGTGGTCGCCAAAACAGCTGTGATGACGGCGATGAAGATACTGTTCATGCCTGCAGTCAGCAGGATGCTGTTGTTCCAGAGCGCCTCATACCAGCGGGTGGAGAAGGTGAAGGGCAGTTCGTAGAGCGGCGAAGCGTTGAAGCCCATGGCCATCATCACGAGGATCGGCGTGTAGAGAAAGACAAGGATGGCGATCAGATAGAAACGACCAAGCGATTTCATTCGGTGTTTCCTCCCTAGGCTGCCGTGCCACGGCGCAGGACGCCGGAGAACGTTGCAAAGATAGCCAGCACGACGGCAAGCAGCGTGAAAGACAGCGCGGCGCCCAGCGGCCAGTTGAAAGCCTGCGTGAACTGGTCCTCGATAACGGTGCCCATGGTCACGCCGACGCGGCCACCGAGAATGCGAGGTTCCATGAAGGACCCGATCACCGGAATGAAGGTCAGCACGGCGCCCGAGACAAGGCCGGGTGCTGCCATAGGCACGAGGATCTTGAAGAGAATGGTCCACCAGCGCGCGCCGAGACTGGAGGCAGCCTCGATGATCGCTTCATCGATGGTCACCAGCGCGATGTAGCAGGTGAGGATCATGTAGGGCAGGTAGCCATGCACCAGGCCGACAACGATCGCGTAGCGGCTGTAGAGAAAGCCGATCGAGCCGGCATCCGGAAAGACCATGTGGAGGAGCGTGTCGAGGAAGCCGTTCTCGCGCAGCACCATCGTCCAGGAAAACACGCGGACGAGACCGTTGGTCCAGAACGGCAGGAGGATGAGGATCAGCAGCATTTCGCGCGTCTTGCCGAACGTCGAGCGGGTGAGCGCGACAGCCGCCAGAAAACCGATCACGGCGCAGGAAAGCGTCGTCCAGAAGCCGATCACCAGCGACGTGACAGCAATGCCGACCAGATAGGGCTGGTCGATGAAGGCCCTGTACTGCTTCAGGGTGAAGACGATTGGCGCCTTGCCCATAGGAGTGGCCGACATGAAGCTGAAGACCAGCATGGTCAGCAGCGGCAGGAAAACAGCGAGGGTAAGCCAGCCATAGGTCGGCATCAGCAGCGCCGTCGTCGAAACCCAGGATGGAAGGGCGCGTCGTGAGCGCAGACCCGAGGGTCCGCGCTCCGACGTCAGTGTACCTGTCTCATTCCGCATAGAAGGCTTTCACTTCCTGCCACAGGTTGTTGAATGCTTCGCGGCGATCATCCGGGAGAGCCGACATGATGCCCATGGTCTTGAGGTATTCCGGCTTGTGAACCTGGCGGCTCAGGTCGTCGGCCGGAAGAGCGGCCAGTGCTGCCGAGTTGGACGAGGCCGGCGCGCCGACCTTGGTCGCCCATTCGAGATAGAAGGTCGGGTCGATCAGCCAGTTTGCGAAAGCCAGCGCGCCTTCCGCATTCGGGGCGGATGCAGGAATGCCGAGACCGTCGACCCAGCCGATGCCGCCTTCCTTGGGAACGACGAAATCGACAGGCAGCTTCGAATTGCGCTTTGAGCGCACGGAGCCACCCGACCAGAACAGCGAAAGGTCGAATTCCTTGGCTGCGAACGACTTGTTCCACTGGTCTTCCGTCGACCACAGCAGCTTTACGTTCGGCTTGATGGATTTCAGCGCATCGCGGACGGCGCGGAGATCCTTGGGATTGTTGATGTCCTGGCCGGTCATCAGCGCGCCGGCGGCAACGCTGATGATCGCGTCGTCGTCCATGGCAACGCGGCCCTTGTAGGCCGGATCCGCCAAGACCTTGTAGCTGTCCGGAACAGGCATGCCGTCACGGATCGCCAGCGAGGTCATGCCCCAGACCCACGGAACCGCATAGCCCTTGCCGTCCTTTAGGAAATTGGCGTTGGAGCGGAGATTGGCATCGATCGTAGCGGCGTTCGGAACCTTGCTGAAATCGATCGGCTGCAGCAGATCTTCCGCCGTTGCCTGCGCGCAGCGGGCGGCATTCAGGATGACCATGTCGTAGGCGCCCGGATTGGTGCGCAGCTTGGTCAGCATTTCCGATTCCGAACTGTAGTAGTCGTGGACGACTTCGATGCCGGTCTTTTCTGCGAAGGCCTTGATCGACCAGGCTTCGTCGGTGCCGTAGCCCTGCCAGTTCAGGACCGTGATCTTGCCGGCCGAAAAGGCACGGCTCGGCAGGCCCGAGAATGCGGCACCGGCAATCATTGCGCCGGACATCAGCTTCAGCGCGTTGCGTCTTGTGATTTCAGTCATGTGTAACCCCTCATGAAAATTCACTGTTTTCAGTGTTCACGGCCGAAGCCGCCGACCCAGGCGATATAAAAATCAAAGGCAACTCGCGTTTCACAAAACGCGCCATATGATTTGTACACAAACTAATCTAGGAAAGGCGAACAACCTGGACATGCGTATCTGAAGGCAAGCGTCTTCGCAGCGCCGTTCGCCACGGCACCAATATAAACGCAATTCTATCAGTCACAGCCAGTAGGATGCTGACATCGCGAGCAGAGCGCTTCGACGCACAGACTTCCGTTCAACCCTCTTGCTCTTCCGGCAGTCTTTTTAATTTGTATGCAAAGTAATATGCGCATTTGTCACATGTCAAGTTCCATCAAGTGCCATTGATGTCCACGCTGTCAAAAAAATAGAGATTCAATTTCCGGCCTAGGGCGGATGGCGATATTTCGACGCGGACGCCGTCCGCAGCCGCCTCGAAAGCGAGCTCCTCGCCACCCAGCCGCGCCGCCACGATGCTGCCATGAGCGACGTGCGGCAGGCTGATGAAACCGGCGCTATCCACCGGTCCGATCGTGCAGGCAAAACGTGCATCGCTGAAGGCGATCTGCGACAGGTTGGTCTGGAGATCGGTCGTGAGCGACAGGCGTCCGTCCAGCGTCATCTCCAGCAGGCCGCCGGCAACAGATAGCGACATCATGCCGGAAGGAGACAGCATCGGCCCGATCGAAAGATCGGCGCCCGTGTTGTGCAGTGTCCAGCCGGTCCACGGATCGAAGTCGACAATCTCGCCGACGGCCATCAGCGGCAGCAAGGCTGCCCAGATATAGAAGGGATCCGTATCGCCCTGGTCCATCGCTTCGCCGGTCACGGCATTGTAGTTTTCCGACGCGATGCGGTCGTTGCTCCAGTTTTTCATGAAGAGTTCATAGCTCTGACGCGCGAGCTTGCTTGCCTCGGCCGCAAAGCCGTAGCGGCGCAGGCCGAGCCAGACCATGTAGTTGACGTTCGGCCAGATGCGGCCGCGCCAGTATACGTTGTCGGCAAAGGCCGGATCGTCGCGCGTCGCATTCGGGAGGACGTAGTCGCCGCCGAAGGTCGTCTCGTCATTGAGGTGCCCAAGCAGCCGCTCGGCCTGCTCGGGACTGGCAGCGCCGCACAGCAGGGGATAGAAGCTGGTGGGCGAGAGCGACCGGACGAAGCCGCCGTGGCGCTGGCGGTTGGCGAATATGCCTCGGCTCTCGTCCCACAGATGCTCGGAGATCAGCTTACGGCACCGCTCGGCGATCGCTCCGAATTCACGGGCATCGTCATCCTTGCCGAGAACTGCTGCCATTTTCGCCAGCATTTCCGCGTCGAGAACAGCGGCGCAATTCAGCCCCAGATCGAATGTCGACAGGGTGCGGGTCACGGGATCATAGATAGCCTCGTCATGCGTGGCGGAGTTGTCCATGCCGGTCTCGTTGCGTGCGGCGAAATGCGTACCCTTGTAGAGACCTTCGCCGACATCGGATGTGCCGCAGGACAACAGCCCGAAGGCATCGGGATCGCGATGCTCGCGCCACCAGCGTTGATTGCGGGCCAGCGCGTCGTAGCTTGCGGCCAGCAGCGAGCGTTCGCCGGTGCGCTGGTAGAGCTGCCAGACGACGAGCGCGCCGTTCGGATGCTGGCTGCGATCCACCCAGGCATCGTTCGAGGTGACGATGCAGGCGATGTTGCCCTGGGGCGTGGCGCTCGCCATCGCCGTCGCCATGTTCTCGCGCGCCAGATCGGCGTCGAAGACGCCGGCGAGCAGTGCCGCAAACAGCTGGTCGTTGTACCAGACTGCAAATTTTCCAAGATTCCAGATGCGTGTCACGGCCGTGTAGGGTCGGGCATTGGTCTCGTCCCAGATCGTGTTCCAGGCAACCACATCGCGGATCGCATCGAGCGAACCTTCATAGTTGCCGTCATGGGCGCTTGAAGCGGCGGCCGCCTTGCCTGCGGCGAGACAAGCCTCGGCCTTTGCGATGGCAAGCTCCGCACTGTCGGCCACTGCGGCGGCGTAGGCGCCCTGGCGCATCATTTCCAGGTTGAAGCGCAGCCCGATGACCGGCGCTTCGTTCTTCCGGCTCGCGGTGTAGAAATAGCCGTTTGTCTCGAAATCGCCCCTCAGCGCCTCGATCGTATCATGGCCCGTCACATGCACCGGTGCTTCCGCCGTGGCGACGGCCACGAAGCGCGTGCCGATCTTGACGAGGGTGATGCCGCGGCCTGTCTCGTAAGTGACCAACTCGCCGCTATCGGCCGAGATTGCCATCGTCAACCAGAAGCGCAGGCCCCATTCACCGGCAGCCTTGCCCTCCCAGCTGCCGCGAACCGCGAAAGGATCGGCCTTGTCGGTGCTGAACGCGACGGTCGTGCCGCTGTGGTCGGTTTCCAGCTCGATCAGTGATCCATCGATCGCGTGGCGGCCGAGCCGCACGGTGTCGCGCCGCGGCTCGATGAGGGATGTCGTCCGGCTGCGGGTCGAATAGAGAACGGGCGTGATGCGCATGCCGAGCGGCAGGAACACCATTTCGGCGGGTCGGTCGGACCAGCTGTTCCAGGCGCGCATCAGGGGGACTGTCGAGTGTTTTAGCATGATCTCATTCCGGTCGGTTTCGCAGCGGCACGAGGCGAGGCGGGGCGCCCAACCCGCTCCTGTCCAGGGTGCTGCCGAGATAGGGTGTGTTGTGGTAGTAGCGGTTTGCCGCCGTATTGGCGACATGAAGCTCGAGTTGATGCGTACCAGCAGCGAGGCGGAGGAGAGAAAAGCAATAGGGCCGCCATCCGCGCCGTCCCACTTCGGCTCCGTCGACATAAGCGGTCACGGCCGTATGCACCACCGGCAGTTCCAGTATCCAGTCGCCTTCGGCTTCCGTGGTGAAGGAGAGGCGATAGATGCCGGTTCCGCTGAAGGCCGCAAAGCCTTGCACCTCCCAGCCATTCTCGACGGATATGGATACCGAAACCTGGCCTTCTCCCGGCGCGAACGTCCATCCAACCGCCAAGGCGATTGCTCGGCTTCGGTCAAGCGGCGGCTGGCTCGATAGCTGGCCAGATCCGGCAACCGCCTGTGAAGTTGCGCAAAGGCGGATGCAACGCACCTCTTGCGGCTCAAGAAGGACAGTGAGGTGCTGGACGCCAGCGAACGGTTCCGCAGTGCCTTGTTCCGGATCCCATATTTCGTAGTCGAAACCCTCGCCAAGCGCGATGTCAAAACGCATCTCCTGCGCGCCATCGTTGAAGACAACCATCCGCCACCAGCCATCCCGATCGCAGCCGACCCAGTGCCATGGCTTGCGACCCTGTATCTGTGGGCCTGAAGAAGCGATGGTCGAGAGCAGCGCGGACATTGCCTGCGCATCCGGCACGGCCTCGAGATGCCTGGTTACCTCGATCGGACCGACCGGCTTCTGCCCGGCGCATACCCCTGACAGCCGTTCGCCGGAGGACCACACCTGGCCGCCGATATTCCGGAATGCATCGAGCCTCTCGATCGTCACTGCCGATTGCAACACGGTGGTGGACGGCAGGACAACCGCGTCGAAAGCAAGACCGGATGCGAGCAGTCGCCCGTCTTCAAACGTTGCGTCGGCGACATCCCGCTCGCTCACGAACATGAAGTCGCAGCCTTGGGCCAGCAATTGTTCGCACCAGGCTCCGATATGGGCGGCATGGCTGTGCCGTGGCCCTTCGGCAAAGGCTGTATACAGCGGATAGAGGATCGCGACCGGTGTTCGCGGCGTAGCCGGCTCGATGAAGGCGGAGACGCGCGCGATCTCCACGGCAAAAAGATCGTGATAGGCCCACCATGGCTCGAAATTGATGCCGGGGGCGAAATCGAAGCGCGGATTGGTGAAGGGCGTCGGGTCATTGTCGCGACCGTCCGTCTGGTAGACGCCGTGCCAGAGGAACTGCCGGGCGCCGAGGCAGGCGAGGCGGATGGCCCCGGCGCGCGCTGCCTCGAGCGTCACCTCCCACTGGCCGGCCGCTCTGACCTCGGTGCGTCCGGCACTGAAATAGGTCTCGACGACGCAGCGGCTGCGCCCGTTCGAGCGGGCCACGGAATCGCCCAGCTTGGGGGAAAGCTGCGGGTCGAGGTTGTTTGCATCCACGGCCGTCCGATGGCGGAAGGCATCGATGCCGAAGAAGTCGACGGCAGGCGCGACGCGCGGATCGATGCTGGTGAAGCCGCCATTGGGCGCCCAGGAGCCGACATGGGCCAGCACTTCATGCCCCGTCAGGACGATGCGCTTTTCCTCCGCCCATTTCCGCAGCGTGCCGAAGAAGGCTTCATTCATCAGGTCGGCATAGGCGGCGTGAAACCGCGCACGCAGTTGCAGGGTCCCGGGCCCGACGTCACATACGACCGCAAGCAGGACAAGCGCGAAGGGTGTCATGGCATTAGTTTCAACATGGTCCCGAAGGCCAGGCGCATACAGCAGGCTGTTTCCGAGATTGCCGACCATCTCGTTCCAGCGATAGAAACCGGGGGCGGGCTGATCGTAGAATACGGATTCCACCGTGTGCGGCACGTGTTCGCCCAGTGCCGCAACAAGGGGCTCGAGGCCGACATCGATGAAGTGCTCGGCAGCCTCAGGCAGCAGGTAGTTGATGATCCTGGAGGTCGAGGAGCGTGCGCTGACGAAAACCGTCAGCATCGAGCCTGGTACGATCTCGCCATCATATACATAGGTGCAGGCAGTGGGATCGGAGCCGGCGATGCGGACGCGCGAAGTCACGTCGACGATCTCATCCAGGCTGTTGATCGCAGCGGACGGATGCAGTAGCGCCGCCTCGATCGTCCATTCGCGCCACCCGATGCGCCCGCCTTCGTATTGCCAGGCAATGATGTCGGCACCCATCGTCTGCGTGAAGGACGGACGGATCCTGCTGATCCCCCCTTCGCTATGGAGCGCTGACGACCAGAACAGGTGGCGTTCCCGCAGATCGTCACGCCCTTCCACCGTGCGGCCGCCGGCCTGGCCGCTGATCCAGTTATACTCGTCGTATATGCCGAGTTTCAGCCCCAGTTCGGACGCGACATCGGCTGCATCGCGGTAGGCGGCCAGATAATCGGGCGACAGATAGGCTTCGAGCGGCAGGGCAAGCCGCGCCTGGATCAGGATGGTGCCGATACCCTTCGCCTGGAAATCGACAAGTTGCGTCCGGCAGGTCGCCTTGTCCGGAATGCTGTGCCAGAACCAGTAGGCGGATGGGCGAAATGCAGCTGTCGGCGTCCGGAAGAGCGTCCGACTGTCGAAATCCGCAATGGATGCTGTTTCCCGCAAAGCGTCTTCCTCAGTGTGCGGTGGCAGCCGCGCGTTGGATAGCGGCCGAAGCGTCGTTCCATGCCGGCTTGTCCGGCGCAAAGCGGGCCCTGAGATAGGTGGTGAGATCCTTCAACTGGCTCTCGCTCAGCGTATTGCGGAATGACGGCATCGACATGACTTCGGGTGCCTCGCGCCCTGTCGTCGCGGCGAGGATCGCCGGCGCCTCGACGCCGCCGAGGATTGCCTGGATGACGTTGTCGGGCGTATCGGCGTGCAAGTTGCTGTTCAGCGCCAGGGACGAGAGGACCGTGTTGCCGGCATGGCAGGTGGCACAGGCGCCGTTGAAGATCCGCTCGCCCTTCGGGGAGACAAGCGCTGCATCGCGCCTGGCGTCTTCGCTGGCAGCGATGGCGGCCTCGCTCTGAACCGCGGCCTTGGCGGGATCGCCGTCCTTGTTGAGGCTGGCAAGATAGTTTGCCATGGCGCGGATATCCGAATCCGGCAGCGGCTGCATGACCTCCACCACATGGGCCATCGGACCGGCGGCGCTGCCGTGGTCACGTGAATGGCCGCTGCGCAGGTAGTCATAGAAGGCGTCTTCCGTCCAGCCGACGGGGCCCTTGCCCATGGCATTGAGCGCAGGCGCCTCCCAACCGTCGGCAAAGCCACCTGAAAGATGGGCGCTTCCCGTCTTCTCGGCACCCAGCGCATTGCGTTCCGTGTGGCAGGCGGAGCAGTGGCCGAGCGTCTCCACGAGATACGCCCCCCGGTTCCAGCTCGCATCGCGCGTCTTTTCGTAGCCTATCGGCGTCGCCTTGAGGAAGAGCGCGTTCCATCCAGCCATCATCATCCGGATGCTGAAGGGGAATTTGAGCTTCGTCTCCGGCGCCTTTTCGGCCACCGCCGATTGCGTCATCATATAGGCATAGAGCGCCTGCAGGTCCGCATCTTCAGCGCCGGCAAAGGATGTGTAGGGATGGGCCGGATAGAGATGGTGCCCATCGCGGCTGATGCCCTCGCGCATCGCACGTTCGAAAGCCGGATAGGACCAGCCCCCGATACCGTTGGTCACATCAGGGGTGATGTTGGTCGCGTAGACAGTCCCGAAGGCCGTATCGAACCGCCGCCCGCCGGCAAAGGGCGTTCCGTCATTGCCGACATGGCAGACATTGCAGGCGCCGACCGCAGCGGCCAGCCTTCCGCGCTCGATGGTGGCAGCGCTGTAGACGTTCGTATCGGGTCTCTCGATAGTGGCGATG
This sequence comes from Rhizobium tumorigenes, assembly GCF_003240565.2. Taxonomy (NCBI): domain Bacteria; kingdom Pseudomonadati; phylum Pseudomonadota; class Alphaproteobacteria; order Hyphomicrobiales; family Rhizobiaceae; genus Arminella; species Arminella tumorigenes. The sequence goes on along the minus strand of NZ_CP117256.1, from coordinate 419,666 downwards.
GACGGGCGCCAGGGCGAAGCCATCGTCGCCAGGCCGGCTATCGCCGCCACGGCCCCGGCCGCAGACAGGCCGAGATTCCACCATCGTTTCTTGACTGCGGGCGGCGCTTTCGGCACGGCGGGCGCATCGCCCCTCAGTGCCGACAGCACCAGCTCCGGCGTCAGCGGCAGTTCGCGGAAACGTATGCCGGTCGCATCGTACACCGCGTTGGCAATGGCCGAGGCACTGGGCACGGAGGCGGATTCGCCGACGCCAAGCGGAGGCTCGTCATGCCGCGGCACCATCAGCACGTCGATATCGGGGAGTTCAGGGAAGGTGATGAGCGGGTAGCCACCCCATTCTCTCGAGGTGACGGCGGTGGAGGAGAATTCGACGCGCTCCTTCAGCACGCGGCTGGTTGACTGGATGATGTTGCCGTGGATCTGGTGCCTGACGCCGTCGGGATTGATCATCATCCCGGAATCCTGCGCGCAGGTTACCTTCGTCACCGCGATCTGGCCGGTTTTGGTGTTGACCGCGACGTCGGCCACCCAGGCCGCCCAGGCCGCCGCTTTGCCGGGGAAGGGGCCGTGGATATAGACGGCATAGGCAAAACCGCGCCCGTAGAGCAGGTCGCCTTCGCCACCGAGCGTGCCCCATTTTGTGTGGGGTACCCAGTTGGCCCGTTCCGCCAAAGCGTGAACCAGATCGACCGCGCGCGGATCGTGCAGGTAGCGCAGACGATATTCGATGGGGTCGACGCCGGCCGCGGCCGCAAGCTCGTCGATATAGCATTCATGGGCGAAGGTATTTGGCATCGCCGAGACGCCGCGAAACCACGAGGCGCGCGCGATCGGCGGCATGTCGTGCACGGTGACCCGCAGATTGCCGTAGGCATAGGGCGGGATCGCCGTGCGGTCGCCCATCTGGACCACATCCGATACCGGCGGCACCTTGCCCGTCAGGATCAGCGACAGAGTGGGCGCGAGATTGGACGGATAGCGCGTCTCGAAATCATAGGCCGATGGCCCACCTTCCAGATCGAGGCCGCCGCGCACGTCCATCACCTGCGCTGCCCCCTTCGGCTCCCAGGCATGCTCCTGCTCGCGTGTCAGCTGGACGCGGACGGGCGCCCGGACGGCCCGGGACAGAAGTGCTGCATCGGCGGTGACATCGTCGGCGCAGTTGCGGCCATAGCAGCCCGCCGCCTCCAGACGTTCCACCTGGATCCGGTCTTCCGGCATGTCCAGGAGCAGCGCCAGATCGCGGCGCATCGGAAAGGGGTTCTGCGTCCCGGACCAGACGGTCAGTCCGTTGTCGCCATAATCCGCCACTGCGCAGGACGGACCGATGGAGCCGTGCATCTGGTAGGGCCAGACATAGGTGCGGTTCATCGGCTCGGCGCTGCCGTCCAGCGCCATATCGACGTTGCCGCGATCGATGAGCTTGCGCGGGGTTGCGGGGTTGGCGCGCAGCGCCATCTCCGGCGCATTCAGATCCGGCCGTTCGGGCGGCACGCGCCAGACAACAACAAGCGTCTTTGCAGCCTCCATGGCGATTTCTTCGCGCGTTGCGACGACGCCGACGAAATCACCAATGGCGACGACGCCGACGACGCCGTCGATGTGGGCGATCGAGCCTTCATCGATGGAGATCAGACTGTTGCCGACGTGCTCGCCATTATCGAAACCGGCATAAAGCGGCCGGATGACGCGACCATGCAGCATGCCGGGCACGCGCACGTCGTGCACGTAGGTCCACTCACCGGTTGCCTTTGCCGGTATGTCCACCCGGGGCAGCGAGGCGCCGACGATCCGGTAGGCGGATGCGGGCTTCAGCGCGGCTGTCGCATCGATCGACAGTCGCACATGCTCGCCGGCCACGAGTTCTGCGAAGGTGAGGCTCCAGTTCTCTCCGCCGTCGGCACGTATGATGCCGTCATGCAGGATGAGATGTTCGACGGCCGTGTCCTTCAGGGTGGAAGCCTTTGCCATCAGATGGTGTCGCGCGGTCGCGGCGGCCTGCCTCAGGGGCACAGCGGTGATCTGGATCGTCTCGCTGGCAATCGTGGCACCCTGGTTGGGCGCCGCAGAGGTCGCTCCCAGCACCATGTCCACATGCTCGAAGGGTACGTCCAGCTCTTCCGCGACGATCTGCGCCAGCGATGTGCGGATACCCGTTCCGAGATCGACATGGCCGTTGAAAGCCTTGACGCGACCGTCCCGGTCGATGGCGATATAGAGCTCGGCCTCGTCGCCGCGGGATTTGTCCGAAACGACGAGAAGAATGTCGGAGCTCGAGAAATAGGAGGATTTCGACGCTTCGCGTTGGGTGTTCATGGCGAAACCTCGTTTCGGGCCTCTGCCGATCCGCCGAATGCGCGGTCGGTCCTGGCGTAGGCGACGGCGCGGCGTGCTGCAGCGAGTATTTCCATATGCGTGCCGCAACGGCAAAGATGATGCCGCAGAGCGTCGCGAATATCGGCCTCATCCGGCTCGGCCTTGGCTTCCAGCAGCCCGACGATGGCAATGATCATGCCGTTCAGGCAGTATCCGCACTGCGCGGCGGCCTCCTCGATGAAGGCGCGCTGGACGACATGCAGACGGCCAGACTTTGCCAGGCCCTCCAGCGTCGTCACCTGCCTGCTCCCCAGGGCCTTCAGCGGCACGGTGCAGGAGCGAACGGCCCTGCCATCCACCAGCACTGCGCAGGCGCCGCACTCACCGAGGCCGCAACCGTATTTGGGGCCGTTGAGGCAGAGATCGTTTCGGAGGATATAAAGAAGTGGCGTTGCGCCACCCGCTTCGACGTCGCTGACGGCGCCGTTGACGTTCAGCCTGAATGAGCCGACCTCCTTCAAGAGCCGGACTCCAAAGCACGGGCGCAGGCCGAAACCGGTCCGCCGGCACTCACGCACACCATTATGCCGCAGACCTCGCTTCGACGCCCGCAAAACATAATGACGTGATCGAAAATCACGTCACGCATCTGCTGTTCCTTGCTTATTTATAAAGCGTATGCACTTTATATGACCGTTTCTCCGTGCGCATGCGCGTGCCGGCAAGCAAGACGATATCCATATTTTCGGGAAAAGCTAGCCGGATTTTTTGCAAAAATGCAAAAGCCAGACTTGCTATTTATAGCGTATGCGCTAAAAATTTCATCATGCCTCGAATTGCAAGATTATGCGTCAACATGACAGCTAGAAGGGTCGGCCATGTCCAACGGTAAGGAAAAGATCGCGATTATCGGGGCCGGTCTCGGCGGCGCCGTGGCGGGTGCGTTGCTCCAGCAGGCGGGCTTCGACGTCAATGTCTATGAGCAGGCCCCGAGCTTCTCGCGCCTCGGCGCCGGCATCCACATGGGGCCGAATGTCATAAAGATTTTCGAACGCCTCGGCGTTGCGGAAAAGGTCGTCAGCATCAGCAGCACGCCCAGCCACTGGTTCAGCCGCGACGGCATCAGCGGCGACTATCGCTCCCGCATTCCGCTTGAGGGCTACGGTGCAACTTACTGCACGGTGCATCGCGGCGACCTGCAGGGCATCCAATGCGATGCGCTGCAACCGGGAACGCTGCATTTCGGCAAGAAGCTGACCCGCATTGACGATAACGGCACAGACGTGCTGATAGAATTCGAAGATGGCACGTCGGTCAGGGCCGACATCGTCATCGGCGCTGACGGCATCAACTCTCGTGTTCGTGAAACACTGCTGGGTGCGGAGAAGCCGAACTACAGCGGCTGGGTCGGGCACCGCGCGCTGATTTCTTCCGACAAGCTCAAGAAATACGACCTCACCTTCGAAGACTGCGTCAAGTGGTGGGGACCGGATCGCCATATGATGGTCTATTACACGACGGCCCGTCGCGATGAATATTACTATGTCACCGGTGTGCCCCATGCCGCATGGGAGTTCGAATCCGCATTCGTACCAAGCAGCCGCGAGGAGATGTTCTCCGAGTTCGAGGGTTACCACCCGATCATCCAGGCGCTGATCGAAAGCACGGATGAGGTGACCAAGTGGCCGCTCTTCAACCGCAATCCACTGCCGTTGTGGAGCATCGGCCGCCTGGTGCTTCTTGGCGATGCCTGCCATCCGATGAAGCCGCACATGGCCCAGGGCGCGGCAATGGCGATCGAGGATGCCGCCATGTTGACGCGCTGTCTGCTGGAGACCGGCATCAACAACTTCGGCACCGCCTTCGCGCTCTACGAAGCCAACCGCCGCGACCGCGCGACGCGCGTGCAGACCGTGTCCAATGCCAATACCTTCCTGCTCAACCAGGAGGATCCGTCATGGGTTTACGGCTATGATCTCTACGCCGAACCGTTGAAAAGCGAGAAAGCAGCATGAGCAACGGCCCCATCTACGGCGCGAACGTCTATGCCAACGGCATCCGCCAGCATTATCTCCGCTACGGCGGCAAGGGCCCCGTCGTCATCCTGATCCCGGGCATCACCAGCCCGGCCATCACCTGGGGTTTCGTCGCCGAGCGCCTCGCCGAAACGAATGATGTCTATGTCATCGACGTTCGCGGCCGTGGCCTCTCCTCCACCGGCCCGGACCTCGACTATGGCCTGGATGCGATGGCTGAGGACGTCATAGCCCTTTCGCAAGCCCTCGGCCTCGATAGGCCGGCGGTTGTCGGCCATTCCATGGGCGCCCGTATCGCCATGCGCGCTGCCGCGTCGGCGCAAGAGGTCTTCTCCCGCCTGGTGCTTGTCGATCCCCCGGTTTCCGGTCCCGGCCGCCGGCCCTATCCGAGCAAGCTTGCGTGGTATGTCGATTCCATCACGCTTGCCGAGAAGGGCATCGATGCCGAGGGCATGAAGGCGTTCTGCCCGACATGGACGCTCGAGCAGCGGCAGCTGCGCGCCGAATGGCTGCACACCTGCTATCTGCCGGCCATCGTCACGGCATTCGAAGACTTCCACAAGGACGAGATCTTCGGCGACTTCGCCAAGCTCAAGCAGCCCACCATGCTGATGGTGGCGGGGCGCGGTGGCGTGATCGAAACGGTGGACGAGCAGGAGATCTCCGGCCTGAACGGTGCCATCGAGATCACCCGCGTGCCAAATGCGGGCCACATGATCCCGTGGGATGATTTCGACGGCTTCTTCGTCGCCCTCGGCGACTTTCTCTCCAGTTGAATGCGGTGGCGGAGCCATCGGCTTCGCCACTCACCCGTCTTTCGCCTTCCATGCCGCAGAGGACTTCATCCGTGCAGAAATATTACCGTATCGGCCAGATCGTACCGAGTTCCAACACCACGATGGAAACCGAAATTCCGGCCATGCTGACGGCGCGCCAATCGATCCGGCCCGAGCGGTTCACGTTCCACTCCAGCCGCATGCGGATGAAGAAAGTCGTCAAGGAAGAACTGGCGGCCATGGATGCCGAATCCGATCGCTGCGCCGTCGAACTCTCGGATGCCCGCGTCGATGTGCTCGGCTATGCCTGCCTCGTTGCCATCATGGCGATGGGCCTCGGCTATCACCGCCAGTCGGAAAAGCGCCTAACCGGCCGCACGCAGGAGAATGGCACCGACATTCCCGTCGTGACCAGCGCCGGCGCCCTGATCGAGGGCCTGAAGGTGATGAAGGCGAAAAAGATCGCCGTCGTCGCGCCCTACATGAAGCCGCTCACCGAGCTCGTGGTGGACTACATCCGGGAAGAAGGCTTCGAAGTCATGGACTGGCGTGCGCTGGAGATCCCCGACAATCTCGATGTCGCGCGTCACGACCCGGAAAATCTTCCAGCCATCGTCCAGGCGCTCGATCTTACGGATGTCGACGTCATCGTGCTGTCCGCCTGTGTCCAGATGCCGTCGCTGCCCGTGATTGCCAAGGTTGAAGCCATGACCGGCAAGCCGGTGCTGACAGCCGCCGTTGCCACGACCTATTGCATGCTGAAATCGCTCGGTCTCGAAGCTGTCGTACCGGGTGCCGGTGCGCTGCTGTCCGGCGCCTACTAGGGAGACGACAATGCAAACCGCCGAAGCCAACTATCAGGGTGTCTGGGGCAACCGCATCGGCTTCGGCCAGCGACCGGCGCTCCTTGTCATCGATTTCCTGAAGGCCTACACGATCGAGGGAGCGCCGCTCTATGCGCCCGGCGTGGTCGATGCCGTGGCGCAGACGCCCGAGCTGATCGCCTCTGCCCGCGCCGTCGGCATTCCCGTCATCCACACGCGCATTCTTTATCTGGCCGAAAATTGTGCCGATGGCGGCATGTGGGTCAAGAAGTCGCCGGTCATGAAGGCCATGGTCGAAGGCAACGTGCTTGCCGAATTCTGCGAAGGCGTCGAGCCGGCAGCCGGTGAGCTCGTTATCGTCAAGCAATATGCCAGCGCCTTCTTCGGTACCAGCCTTGCCTCCCACCTGCACGCCCAGGGCATCGATACCGTCATCATGGCCGGCTGCTCGACGAGCGGATGCATCCGCGCGAGCGCCGTCGATGCGGTGCAACACGGATTCCGGGCCATCGTCGTGCGCGATTGTGTCGGCGACCGCCATCCCGATCCGCACAATGCGAACCTCTTCGACATCGACAACAAGTATGGCGACGTCGTTTCGAGGGAGGAGGCGATCGCGGCAATCGCCAAGCCCGCCTGTCCTTAACCCTCCGCACACCTGAGCCTTCAACCAACAAGGGGAACGAGCATGGATCAATTCAGCTTCACGGAAATCTGCCTGCATCAGTTGAAGATGTCAGGCGTCAAGGAGGGCGAAAAACTCATCGTCCTGACGCAGGGCAACGAGCGCCTCGATTATGCCGACGCCTTCATGGGCGCTGGCCTGCGCCTCGGCGCCAAAATGTATCACATGCGCCTACCGCCGGTGCCGCCAGCGGGGGCATGGGCCGTCGGCCAGACAGGCCTTGCCTCCATGCCCGATGCTGTGGAGGCGCTCAAGGCCGCCGACATGCTGATCGACTGCATCTTCCTGCTGTTCAGTCCCGAGCAGATGGCCATCCAGGCGGCCGGAACCCGCATCCTGACGGCGGTGGAGCCGCCGGACGTTCTCGCCCGCATGCTGCCGACAAAGGAGCTGCGCGAGCGCGTCGAATTCGCGGGCGACCTGCTTTCCAAGGCGAAGGTCATGCGCATTACCTCGCCGCACGGCACCGATGTCACTTACAAGCTCAACACCTATCCCGCCATCACCGAATATGCATGCACCGACGAGCCCGGCCGCTGGGACCATTGGCCGTCCGGTTTCGTATTCACAGGTGGCGACGATGATGGCGTCGACGGCACCATCGTCGTCGCTCCGGGCGACATTCTGCTGCCGCAAAACATTTACGTCCGCGACCCCATCACCTATACGATCGAGAACGGCTGGATCACCGATATCAGGGGCGGCCTCGATGCCGATCTAGTCAAGTCCTACATGGAAGGCTTCGACGATCCGCGTGGCATGGGGATGAGCCATGTGGGCTGGGGCCTCAACCAGAACGCCAAGTGGCATCGCATGGTGCCTGGGGAATTCCCGGGTGGCATGGGCATGGAAGCCCGCTCGTTCTATGGCAACGTCATGTTCTCAACTGGCCCGAATAACGAGCTCGGCGGTCCGAACGACACCGCCTGCCACCTGGATATCCCAATGCGTGGTTGCTCGCTGTTCCTGGACGACGAGCCAATGGTGCTGAACGGCGACGTCGCCGTGAAGGAAATGCAGTATATCCGGAAGTAAGGCAGCGACGCCCGCCCTATCCTCTGCGCACGAGGATAGGGCGAAACCCGCGGAGCAAATGGTGAGGCGGCCCAGCTTCGGGATGTTCGGCTCGGAATGGATCGTATAGGACTGCCGCCAAACAGAGGCCTGCTGCTGATATGAGCAAGAAAAGCAATGATACGTCGCAAGATGCGACCCAGTCCGGCGCCGAATACAAAGTAACCGAGCAGGTCGGCCATCTCCTGCGCAAGGCCTATCAGCGGCACCTTTCGATTTTTCAGGACGGCACGATCGATCCGGATCTGACATCGATGCAGTTCGTCACGCTGTGCGCGCTGCGCGATCTCGGGCCGAGTTCGCAGGTGGAACTGGTTAAGGCGACCTCCGTCGACCAGGCGACTATCCGCGGCATCGTAGACCGGCTGAAGGCAAGGGGACTGGTCGAGCTTTCCAAGGACGAGGCCGACGGCCGCAAGGTCATCATCGCAATCCTGCCGAAGGGTGAGGCGCTGCTGCAGGCCATGTATCCACAGGCTCACCAGATCAGCGAAAAAACGATGGCGCGTCTCAATCCAGCCGAGCGGGTTGCATTGCTGTTCTTGCTGCGCAAAATTGCGGAAGATGATGCATCGGAAGAGTAGAAGTGTATGCCGGTTCGGAGCGGCATGGCCGGCCCACCCTGCGATAAATTGCTGATCACATACTGAATTTTATTAGACGAGGACGCCGCCAGAGCTCTCCCGCATTACGACAGCTTGTCACCGGATCAGGGCGGCACGGTGACCAGTTCGTACAAATTCCAAACAACCTCCAGTTGCCGACCTGCGAGGGGTTGACGCCTGCTCCCATGCCTCGGTCGAATCTCCAGCAACCTAAAAGTTCTAAAAGTTTACTACGCGCACCATACGGCTGAGTAGCTGAAACCAAAAGATTTCCGATGGTATTGGTAGTTCGATTCCCTTCAAGGCTTGAGCTGATAATATCCAACAGCCGGGAGCTCTGCCTCTTGGATGCTTGAGGAAATTAGGCTAATTTTCCGGGCATTGTCACACAGGCCCTGTAGATATTTTGGTTTCTTGTTGAGGCCTGTCTAGGCTGGTGAAAAGTCGTTGACGTTCGCCTGCCCATCTGCACGGTGCGCCGGAACCAGATACGTTGCACGACGTTCACTGCACGTACGCACACCAAACGTACACAAATTCGAATACCAACTTGACGAGTACGTCATTTTGACGTACGCAATGCTACATTGTTACACCCGAATAGGAGGCGACTATGCTTGCTTTCAAAGACATGACTGCCGAAATCGATGAACCAAACGACGCACGTATGGGCTTCCGTACGAAGGCGCGCATCAAGACGGCAATTCAACGCGCTGCTGCGCTATCCGGTGTAGACGACTCCGCTTTCACGATCAACGCTGCTTATCAATCCGCCATAACGACAATTGCCGCTCATGAACGGACCCTTTTGCAGCCAGCCGATCAGGCTGCGTTTTTTGCTGCACTGGATAACCCACCAGAGCCGACAGATAGACTTAAGGCTGCTTTCAAGCGTCACAGCGACACTGTCAATTCAAAATAATGCCGCAAAACGAAGCGTCAAAGCCAATCATCGAGCCGCTCGATCCCCTCAAACATGATCGGGCGGCTTTTTCGTGCGGCATTGTGCAGGTCGATAATTTCTTTCACAAGACCGCAAACAAGCTTCAGAAAAGCGACAATCTTCGTGTTTTTGTCATGACGCAAGACGGGGGTCCGGTGATGGGCTTCTACGCCATCAACAGCCACGCTGTTGACTATTCGGAGCTTCCGAAAAGGTTCGCGCGCGACCGGCCCGGACACGGGTCAATTCCCGCGGCCTACATCTCAATGATCGGTCGCGATTTGAAATTCGCTGGCAGCGGATACGGCGGCGACCTGCTGATCGACTGCTTGACGCGAATAGTGCGTATCTCGGATGAAATAGGTACGGCAATCGTAATGCTCGATGTCCTTGATTGCGGTGATGCAGAGCGGACCGAGAAACGAGTAAAGCTTTATATTGATTACGGCTTTCAACCCCTGCCAACAAATGCGATGCGGATGTTCCTCCCGATCGCGACGGTCAAAAAGATGCTCGACTAAACCCCGACGCTCTTGGAGTTCCGCGGAAATACTCATTCGTCTCGGCTTCTCAACACCTTGACAGAATAAGACAAGTTTTTGGGTTCGTATCCCATCATGGCGGCCGATCAGGTCGGGCAGAGGTGTGGGGCGACGCTTTGCGAGCGAAAACCGCTTAATCAAGCTGTGTCTCGGCCAGGGAGGGAACTTGGCTCGCCACGCATGCGGTGGAGGGTAGCATTCAGCTCTGAAACGCTGTCCCGTGCTTGTCCGCGTTCGCGTAGAAGCGTGCAGATCTGATCGGCTGGTAGAGCCTTCGAGTATAGGTAGCCCTGACCGAGGACGCAGCCCCGCTCAAGCAGAAGCTCGGCTTGCTCAGTAGTCTCTATGCCCTCTACGACCACCTTGATGCCAAGGCGTTTGGCAATATGGAGGATACCCTCGACTATGCTCGTCCCGGGGTCGTCAGGGCCTAAGAGATCGGTGAAGGATTTATCGATCTTGATGATATCCACAGGCACGGTGATGAGATGGGTGAGTGATGCAAAGCCAGTGCCAAAGTCGTCGAGGGCAATAAGCAACCCCGCGGCACGTAAGGCCGCGATCTTCTTCGCGACACGTCGATCACGATCACCAAGATAGACGGATTCCGTCACTTCCAGCACAGCATGGTGCAGTGGTACCCCCTCCTGTCTGAACGCGACCTCGAGGCTTTCCGGTAAGTCCGTGCAGGAGAAGTCTGCGGCAGACAGGTTGATGCCCACATGCTGAAACGGTATGCCGAGCCTTAGCCATCCACCGACATCCCGAGCGATGCACTCAATCATCCGTCGTGTGAGCGATGCCGCGATCTGGGCATCCTTTGTGGCTTCGAAAAATTCGGCGGCCGGCACGATGGCGCCATCGATCGTACGCATGCGGGCAAGAGCTTCCACGCCTATGATGTCTCCGGTATCTATCCGTACGATCGGCTGATACCAGGCTTCAATCCTGCTGTCCTTCAGAGCGGCAGCCACTTTGTGGATGGCTTCCGAACGTCTTGAAATCGCGGTGGTCAGGGTATCGTTATAAATGAGCACGCCGCCGCGGCTCTCTTCCTTGGCGTGATAGAGAGCGATGTCGGCGTTCTGCCGAACCTCAGCCACGCTTAAGCCCACTCTCCAGTGCGCAATACCGATCGTGATAGTCGGGAACGCCGTGTGCTCGCCGCACACGGCTGGGACACTTACGTTGCTACCAATACGCTCGGCTAACTCCTTGGGGTCGATAGCCGCATCATCCAGGATGACGGCAAATTCGTCGCCGCCGATGCGATAGGTTCGTAGCGTGGCGGCCGAGCCGGCAATGCGAGCCGCCACAGCCGCAATCAAATCGTCGCCAGCGTTGTGACCGAATGTGTCGTTGACGCTCTTGAGGTTGTCGATATCGATCAACAACAGTGACCATCCGGACTTCGGAACATTTTCGAGGTCCTTGTTGTACTTGGCGCGGTTGGTGAGGCCTGTCAACGCATCAGTGTATGCGAGACGCTCCCGCTCCTGGAACCGCTCATGACGCTCAAGTGCGATCATACATAGCGGCAAGCAACCTTCCACGACGCTCTGTTCGAAAGCGGTTGGCTTTCGCGCCTCATCGAAATAGAGAGCAAATGTCGCAAGGACTTGTCCTTTGCTTCCAAAGATTGGGCTTGAGAAGCATGCTCTTAGGCCGGCAGCCTGAGCCAGATCTTTGAAAGCCGACCATCGAGGATCGTTTTCGATATCGTCTACCACGACAACGCGCCGCAGATAGGCGGCTGTTCCACATGAGCCTGCGGACGGGCCGATTGCAATGCCATCCAGCGCAGCTGAGTAGTCCTTCGGCAGATTCGGAGCCACGCATGGGTGTAGCAAGCCATGCGAATCCAGAATCAATATTGACGTGCGTGTACCTGGCAATAATGTTTCCAACTCGCAGCATAGCGTCGCAAGTGTTGCCTCGAGATCGTCGCCTTGGGCGACCATCTTCAGAATACTGTTTTGCACTTCTATCAACATGGCCGCTCCTTTCTCCGATAGACGTATCATCGCTTGATGCCTGCGGCGTTAATCGGACCGACAATCTTGAGACATGCTGAATCTAAGGTTACAACCATGACGCAGCAATCTTACATTCAAATATCGCTTTAAGACGTATGATCTGAAGGCGTTGTTACGCCGTGAAAACAGCCAATCTGTTTCGCCTAGCAGTCCGCGACAGGAGATGGATCCGAGGGTGTTTAGGTGGATATGGTCTGCGTGGCCAAAGACGACGGCTCGACAGGGAGGCGTTGCATCGATGCCGAGCCATACTTACCATTCGAACTATTGGAGTAGCGGAGATGCCTCGCCAAGCTTGACCATTGGCCCTCGACCCCAGACGCGAAGCTTTCGAACTCAAGAATTTTTCTCCCGGTTTTCCAAGATACGTGCAATCTTGTGCGCCTGGCAGATCATTCTGTGATAACTTCAAAGGCAGGCATTTCAAGAACGAAACGGTCGCTGGAATTGATGTCACAATACGTGGCCTTGATCCCGCCGTCCGACCCTTCCCACTGGCAGCGGACGGCAATTCTCGCCGTGTCCGAGGGCGGACATGACGGGTTCAGGCACCGTGGAGTTTATGCCGATCTGAAGGAACTGGTCGAATATCTCGCAAATGGCACGTTTCCAGAACAGGGCGATACGATCTATATCTCGGCTCGAGGAGGAGCGGGACTCTTAAAGCACCATGCCTGCTCGTCGGACTTCCTACGTCGGACCCTCCATGCAAGATGGAAGATGGTCGACTGGATTGCGGATGATCTTGTCGGTAGCCGATAATGCCACACATGGTTGACACTCTGCGACTGTTGCAAAGGAAACCGGATGCTAGACCTGCTGAAAAAGATCTACGAGAAAAACGAGGAATTTGGCTTTTTTCAAACCGTATCGCAGGGACAGCCGCCGGAAATGATCCTGATGATCGACTGGGTGTCTCGCAAGCCGCTTTCGCCACAGATGCGCGATTTCTATAGCTTCGCCCTGACTTGGTCGGAGGGCTGACGGGATTGGATGTCGTTGATCCGAACAAGCTGGAAGAACTCTACTCCAACCCGGACGTGAAAGAATCGATCGACCTGAAGGCCGAGGACTACAAGCCGCTGCCCCCATCAGATCCCTCCGACTGGCGAAGAATGGCACTGCTGGCGTTGAAAGATGGCGGCCGGGGCCTCGGACTATGCTTCTACTGGTGGAAGTCGGATGCCGATACCGAACCCTGCATCGTCTTCATCAGCGGCGGCACGATCAACGTCTTCGTCGACCTCGAGGAATATGCCGAGCACCTCGCAAACGGAACATTCCCCGAGCAGGGCGATGCGATCTACCAGCAACTGGCACAGGACAGGGGAACGTTGAGCGACTGAGCTGCTAGCGATCCTGACCATGTACATCCGATAGCAGACCACTGCGGGCACTTGCTAGCTTCCCCTTTGCACTTCCGCTCGCTCATTCCAGCGGTCCATCGAAACCGATGTATATCCTCTTGCCGTTTGCAAAGGATATTTTCAATGGAGCAGGGGCCAAATATGAAACATATGGCTTAGTTCAATTGGCAGCGCTACGGGGACAAGACGGATGGTTACTTACCGATTGACGGACGAAGATATCATTTCAGGCAACAGATTGTGGTGGCGCTATCGGATCAAGCCATATGCTTACATCGCCGCATTCCTGCTAATCTGGATCGGAATGTGCCTATTTTCGGGTCTCACCGGTCGCGAAACGCTCGTTGTAGCCATCGTCACGAACTTTTTCGTCTCCCTCTGCGCAATTTTGGGAATGCACTACGTACTGCCTCGGATTTCGACATGGCAATCGCTTCGATATTTCCGGCAAGCCAGCAATTCGGCGCTCGACACATCCGCAGATTGGGACAAGATGCACATCGCGTTCAGCCAGACGGACGCGTTCCAGAAATTACCCTGGCGTGACATCAAGGGTTGGCGGGAGAATGACGATGTGATTGTGCTGATGCGAATCGGTCCGATGTTTAATCCGATCCCCAAGCGCGCCATGAATGCGCAGCAACTCGAGAATCTTCGGTCGTGCATGACTGAAGCGGGCATTTCCTGAAGCGGGCTTTCACATGCCCTGCTAAGGACTTGATTTATTAATTCTGCTCCTGAGGCCGGCCAAGCAGTCATCGAGCAGACTAAGCCAACTATTTAGGTTCCATAAACAGGCTTTACGCTTCAATCCATTGATTTCTTTGGAAAGACGTCGATGCGTGAGTGGTCGAAGGTTCCGATCCTTTCAAGCGCAACGATTTATGATTAGCGTACCAGCGGGTCTCTTCGAGAGGAGCACGGACGACATTGCATTCGCTCAAACTTTTTCTACAAGTTCAAGTCGATGCAAGTCCGATTCGCCACTGATAAGGCGGCGGCGTGCCATTTACGGCGAAATCGCCGACGATTCTATCTTTGTAAATGCGAGGGTTATGAGATGCCAGCGTGCGGGCATTGCGCCAATGGCGGTCAAGGCCGGCCGAAATCCGCGCGGCGGATGCGCCAAGCGCGTCGAAAGCAATCGTTGCAGCTTCGAGAACGAGATTGCTTATGACGGTGACAGCCTGTGACGTTTCCAGCTCGGCAATTGCATTGGCCTGCTCCTCGGCCTCAGGATTGCCGGTAAAATGCGCCTGATATGCGCGCTCTACGGCAGCAGCAACCTGCAGCACGATAGCACTTGCGGCATAAGCGTTGGAACGCAAGCGGCCGACCACCTGGAGGACCTGTGGGTCCTGGCTTGAGCGCGGCCCGGCGCTGTTCGAATAATGGCGAGTGCGCGCCGCTACAGCCTGCGCCACCTCGTTAGCGAGCGAACGGCCGATACCTGCGAGAGTGGCAAGATGGACCAGCTGGTAGAAGGCGGCGCCATAGCGGAACTTGTCGTCGTCGACGACAATGTCGCCGGGATCGACACCTGCGTCCGTAAAGACGGTCGTGCCGCTCGCCGTCAGCTTCTGGCCAAAACCGTCCCAGTCGTCGACAACGTTGACGCCGGGATCATTACGCCGAACCTGTAGCGAGACGCCCTCTCCCTCCAGCCCTGTCGCGCCGACGTCGATCCAGTCGGCGAACATGGATCCGGTGGTGTAGTATTTGGTGCCGTTTACCACGAGTCCGCCGTCCTTGCGCGAGACCCGCGTCGAGAAGGCATCCTGCTTGGCGGCCCCGACCTCCGTCCACGCATTGCCAGCTATCTCGCCTCGGACAATGCGTTCGACCCAGCGGTGGCGAGACCCACCGGGCGCCTTGTTAACGACATCCTCGACAAATCCGAAATGCCCGCGCAGCGCTTGGGTAATGTTTGAATCGGCGTAGGAAAGCTCGATCAGTATGTTCGCCAGTTCCGGCAAGGTCGCGCCCAACCCGCCTTCGGCGACGGGTATGCGCAGTGCGCCCAGTCCCGCTTGCTTCAACCGGTCGATCTCGGCCTGTGGCAGGGTCCGCGTCAGCTCGCGGTCGAGGGCACCTTTTGCGATGTCGTCGAATAGAGGACGAAAGCGCGAAGCCAGTTCCTCATAACGTTCGGTTGGGCCTGCACCCCATGCAAGATCTATCTGGGTGGTCATCGTGAAGTCCTTGTCAGTTTTGGATCTAAAGGAACCATCAGTTAATTGTGACTGCCGCCGCGCCGCCAAGATAAAAATCATGAACATCCTCGCGAGCGCGCAAGTCAGCTGCAGTCCCCGAAACGGCGATGCGCCCATTTTCCAAGATGTAACCATAGTCGGCATATTTGAGCGCGAGATTGGCATTCTGCTCGGCCAGCAGGAAGCTGACGCCGGACTGTCTGTTCAGCGTCCGGATGATCTCGAAGATCTCCTGGACGATAATCGGCGCCAGGCCCATCGACGGTTCGTCCAGCAGTACGAGGCTAGGCTTTGTCATCAGCGCACGACCGATTGCCACCATCTGCTGCTCGCCGCCCGAGGTCAGGCCGGCTTTTGTTCGACGCTTGTCGCGAAGACGCGGGAACCAAGCGTAGATTTGCTCGAGATCGTCGAGCAACGCCCGGCGCGACGACTTGCGGACAAATCCGCCAGCGAGAATGTTCTCTTCGACTGTCAGTTGCGGGAAGCAATGTCGACCCTCCAGAACCTGAACGAGTCCTTTGCCCACCAGCCTTGAAGCTGACGACGTACTAACGGATTGGCCGCGCCAACTGATGCTGCCACGACTTACCTTACCGCGCTCGGAGCCCAAGAGATTGGAGATTGCCTTCAGGGTTGTCGTCTTACCGGCGCCATTCGCGCCGAGGAGGGCAACTATCTTGCCTTCCCCGACCGAAAGCGACACATCCCGCACGGCGAGAACGGCCTGCCCGTAGACGGCCTCTATCTCCTTGACTTCGAGAAACCCTTTCGCCTGTGTGGTCATGTTACATATCCTTTTAGTGTTAGTTGACCGCGTCGGACGGACGGGGCGTGATGCCTTTTTCTTTCGCGTAGGCTGCGGCCCTGGCGTAGATGGCATCCTTGAACAGCGGTCGATCGCCCTTCAGCCAATCGGTTTTTGCCGTCCATCTCGTGCCGTCCCACTGGACGATCTTGGCAGCGGGACTGCCCTCGTGATCCTGTGGCGTCACCTTGATTGGGCTTATGAGGCCCGTGGCACCGAGTTCCTCGATACGCTCGGCGGTCAGGTTGAGATGTTCAACGGCCCACTGCCCTTCGGCTGAAGTCAAAGGCCGGTTTCCGTACTTGGCTTGTCCCGTCCGCAGTATCTCGGTGTAGAGGATCGCCTGCAGCAGGCCGGCATTGTAATAGACCGAACCGAACTTCGAGCCGTCGCTCAGATCTCCCTTGCCGGCATCGATGATGTTCTTCTTAATCTCCTGGCTGACCTTGAAATCTGTCCCAGACGGGAACACGGAGACCGCCAGATAATTTTTGGCGGCTGGTCCGGCGGGACGCGCGTCTTCTTCCGATCCGGTCCATATATCGCCTATGATGTGGTCGGCCGGGAAGCCGACGCGGGCCGCAGTCTTCAGGCCAACCGGCGACATCACGCCCCAGGCTCGGAAGAAAACCCAATCGACGCCGGCGCGCTTGATCTGCTGCCACTGCGCCTGCTGCTGTTGGCCTGGGTCCGGAACGGGGATCTGGATATTTTCGAAGCCGTATTTCTTGGAGAGGATCGCCATGGGCTGGATGGTTTCACGCCCATAACCCGAGTCGTGGTAAAGGGTGGCAATCTTCAGTCCCTTCAGCTTGTCATAGCCGCCCACCGTATTGGCGATGTGCTCGACGACGATCGAAGCCTCGGTCCAGTAGTCGAACAGCAGCGGAAACTGATAGGGAAAGACGCTTCCATCGACGGCATCGCCCCGACCGCCGGCTACCGACACGATCGGCAGCTTGTCTTGGCGGGCCTTGTCGGAGACGGCGGCGTCGAAGCCGCTCGATGTGGTGAAGAGCACAGCAACCGGAGCGCCGGCATATCCATTTTTATAGCGCTCGTAGCATTCGAATGCGCGTTCGAGCGTATACGCCGTTTCACATTCCTGAACGAAGATCTTGACGCCGTTTACCCCTCCCTTCGCATTAATATAGTTGAAATAATCCCGATAGCCGGCCCACTGCGGAATGCCGGATGGCGCGTACGGCCCGGTGCGGTAGGAAAACAGGGGGAAGAGCTGCTGGCCACTTCCCTCTTCCGCGTGTGCAGCTGCGCCAAGAGTGGATAACGCGATCAATGCTGTGGCGCCGAGCGCCATTGTCTTGGAAAAAAGAGACATGGTAACCCCTTGATGTGGTTATTGAAGGATAGGGAAGAGAACGATTAGTCGGGCGACCGCCAATGTGCCTGTCGCTAATCCGCTTCATTCGGACCGTCTTGTCCGAAACATATCGACCGCGCGGCGAATGAGCGCCGCCAGGCCGTCAGGCTCCTTGATCAGCAGGACGATGATGATGACGCCAAAGACGATGCGCTGCAGGTTTGTCAGGGCGCCTTGGTCACCGAGGAAGGACAGGTGGGCTGCCAGAACGACGCGATCGAGCAGGATCGGCGTCAGGACAATGAAGGCGGCGCCGAGGAAGTTGCCGAAGATGGTCGCAACGCCTCCGATCAGGACGATGAACAGGATCTGGAAGGACTTGTCGAGACTGAAGGTGTGGGCGTCCGACGTGCCGAGATAGGCGAATGCCCAGAGCACGCCGGTGATGCCGAGGAAGAAGGAACTGATGGCATAGGCTTGCAGCTTGCGTCGCGCAACCCTGATCCCGAGCACCGATGCCGCCGTTTCCATGTCGCGGATCGCCATCCATTCGCGCCCTAGCCGGCTCCGCACGATGAGCAGGGCGAGGACGATCAGCAGGCACGTGACACCGGTGGCCAGCAAATAACGGCCCAGCGGCGTTTGCAGGTCGTAGTTAAACAGGGTCAGACGCGGCGCCGAAATGGTCAGCGACTGACTGTCGTTGGAGAACCAGCTGAAGTTGCTGAACAGCCATTCGAAAAGGAACTGTGCACCGAGCGTTGAAGCGCTGAGATAGAAACCCTTGATGCGCAACGCCGGCAGGCCGAAGACGACGCCGGCAAGGGCAGCAGCGAGCCCCGACAGCAAGAGGACGACTGGCAGCGGCATGCCAGGAACTCTCAGGATGAAATTGTACGCGGAAAAGGCGCCGATGGCCATGAAGGCGGCAGAGCCAAGCGACACCAGCCCTGTATAGCCCTGAAGAAGATTGAGGCCGATGCCGGCAAGTCCCATGACGACCGTCGGGATGATGATGGAACTCAACCAATAGTCATTGGCGATTGCCGGTATGAGTCCGAAAACGACGGCTAGGCCGGCGGCGATCAGGAGGTATCGCGCATTGGGCGCAATACGCCCACTGGTGGGAAGGCTAGTATATTGAAATGCGGTCATCATCACACCCTTTCGATTTCGCGTTCGCCGAACAGCCCTGAGGGCCGTACTAGGAGGAAGGCGATGGCGAGAATGTAGGCGAACCAGGTGGAGACGCTGCCGTTGACTAGCGGGCCTATGTAGATGTCGGCTAGCGCCTCGCTGGCGCCGACGATCAGACCGCCGGCAATGGCCCCCGGGATTGAGGAAAAGCCGCCGATAATAAGTACTGGTAGCGCCTTTAGCGTAATGAGGGACAGCGAATACTGAACCCCTTGGCGTGCGCCCCAAAGTAAGCCGGCGACAAGGGCGACGATTCCTGCAACGCTCCAGACGATCCGCCAGATAGCGGGCAGGCGGATGCCGATCGATTGCGCAGCCAGCGTATCGTCGGCGACAGCCCGCAGCGAGATGCCCATGCGGGTCTTGTTGAACACCAAGGCCAGCACTGCCACCAGTGCAACGACGATGAACGACGCGACGATGTCAAACTGGCTGATGAGGATGCCGCCGTAACTCTCGGCGATATCCTCGACACCGATGTCGAGCATATGGACGTCGGTGCCCAGAAAGAACTGCGATGCGCCGTCAACCACGAAGCTCAGACCAAGCGTTGCCATGAACAACGTCAACGGATCACGGTTGCGCAAGGGTCGCAGAACCGTCGCCTCTATCAGGACAGCCGCAGCTATCATCAGCGCGACGGTCAGCACGAATGCGATCCAGAAATTTACTCCGTGTTCGACGAGCGTGACAAAGGCAAGGGCGGCGAGGAACACCATCGATCCCTGGGCATAATTGAAGACGCCGGAGGCCTTGTAAATCAGCACGAAACCGATGGCTACGAGCGCGTACATTAGCCCCGCAAACAGTCCGGTGACCAAGGTTTCAAAGAAAAAGGACATGGGCTCTCCTCAATGAACCGTGCCGAGATAGGCCGCGATGACGTCTGGATCGGCGCGCACTTCAGCAGGAAGGCCGTCGGCGATCTTGCGGCCGTAGTCGAGGACGACGACATGATGTGCAAGGTCGAGCACGATGCCGACATCGTGCTCGATCAGCACGACAGTCGTCCCGAAGGTCCGGTTGACCTCCGCAATGATCCTGCTCATCTCATGCTTTTCCTCTTGGTTCATGCCGGCCATCGGCTCGTCGAGGAGAAGAAGTTTGGGGTCAGCAACGAGGGCGCGACCAAGGTCGACCCGCTTCTGCAAGCCGTAGGGCAGGGTTGAGACGATGGTCTCGGCATGCCGCTCAAGGCCGAGGAAAGCTAGTATCCTTTCGGCGCGGGCAAGGAATGTCCGCCGCTCCTCCCGATCGCGCCCGATGCGTAGGATGTTCTCGGCAAAACTTGCCTTGCCATGCCGTGAAAGACCGGCCAACACGTTCTCGCGGACCGAAAGCCTACGGAATAGAGCATTATGCTGAAAGGTTCGCCCGATGCCAATACACGCGGCCTTTTGCGGCCGAATTGCCTCGAAGCGCAGGCCGTCAAAGACGACGTCGCCTGAATCGGCACGATAGACTCCGTTGATCACGTTTAGCAGCGAACTTTTACCTGCGCCGTTCGGCCCGATCAGGGCGCAAATTTCCCCCGGCTGCACCGAGAAGCTGAGGGCGCTGATCGCAGTAACGCCCTTGAAGGAAAGTGAGACGTGATGCAGTTCCAGAAGCGCCGGCATTACAAGCCCGCAGTTCTAAGCTGTTGCGTTGCCGCCCGCTCAGTCTGGCGACGCTTGAAAGCCTCGATGTCGCGATAGGCGTCTGCGGGATGGGATTTGGCAAGATATGGACCTTCACCGAACAGTTTTTCGCGCAACGTTCCCGGCCGGTAGGCGGTTGGATAGACCCCGCGCTTCTGCAATTCCGGTACGAGCAGATCGACGGCCTGCTCGAAGCTTTCGGGCGTTACCGCGTAGGCAAGATTGTAGCCATCGACATCGGTCTCCTCCGACCACTCCTGCAGGATGTCGGCGATAGTCGACGGCGAACCCACGAAGACTGGCCCAACACCGCCGATGCCGCCCCAGCGGGCGAGTTCCTCGACCGTCCACGCCTTGTCCTTGCCGGCGAAATGCTCGACCATCGAAACGATCGCATTGGTTTCGACCTTCTTCAAGGCATCGGTCGGCGCGTACTGGCCAAAATCGATGCCGCTCCAGCCTGACATGAACACCAGCGAACCGTCATAAGAGCTATGGGCCTGGTATTCCTCGAAGCGCTTTCGTGCCTTCTCGTCCGTCTCGTCGATGATCAGCGTTGAGAGATTGTAGATCAGTACCTTGCGTGGATCGCGACCGGCATCGGCAGCCCGCTGGCGGATCTCGGCGACATGGGCTTTGAGCAATGATTTGGTCGGCGCGCCAACGAAGACGCATTCCGCGTGTGCTGCGGCGAAAGCCTTGCCCGGCCCTGAGGCGCCAGCCTGGTACAGGACGGGCGTACGCTGCGGCGAGGGCTCGCTCAGATGATAGCCCGGGACATCGAAGTATTTGCCTTTGTGGCCAATCTCGTGCACCTTGCTGGGGTCGGTGAAGATGCCGCGAACCGCATCGCGCTGGACCGCGCCTTCCTCCCAGCTGCCCTCGAACAGCTTGTATAGGACCTCAACATATTCGGCAGCGATTTCATAGCGGTTGTCATGCCCCTTCAGACCAAGCTGGCCAATATTCTTCGCACCGCTTTCAAGATACGAGGTCACGATGTTCCAGCCAATGCGCCCCTTGGTGTGGTGATCGGCCGTCGCGAGGCGGCGCGCGAAGGTGTAGGGATGTTCGAACGATGTCGATGCGGTGATGCCGATGCCCAGGTGTTCGGTCGCAAGCGCGATGGGTGCCGCCAACTGCAGAGGATCGTTGACTGGAATCTGTGCCGCCTGCTCAATGGCGTGATAGTTCGAACCCTTATAAACGTCATAATAACCGATCACGTCGGCAATAAAGATGCCATCGAAGATTCCTCGCTCAAGTGTTCTAGCCAAGTCCTGCCAGTAATCTAAGTCTTTGTATTTCCAGGACCTATCACGCGGGTGTTTCCATAAGCCGGGAGACTGATGTCCGACGCAGTTCATATCAAAGGCATTGAAGCGAATTGAACGCGACATGGCGGCTCCGGCTGCTCGTTTTACTGAACGAGAATCTAATAGGCCGCTTTCCAAATGCATAGTTAGTATATATTTTTAATAGAGTACTTCGTAGAGTTTTTTTCTCTTTTTGTGCTGCCGGAGGTGATCTTCGACACTTGGTCAGCCGTGAGCTCGAATTATTTTTCATTGACTATAATGCTTGCACACATTGGCGCGCGAGCGCTTCAAGCCCGCTAAAAGCCAATCAACCATCGCCACTTATGCGGTTTGATAGAGAAGCTCTCGTTCGGCGTCGGTTTGAAATTTAAGAGCTTCGCTGCGCCGTAGATTGCCACCATCTGGTAAAGCGGCACAGTGGGGATGTCCTTGGCGATCCAGTCCGAGACTTTTTGCTAGTGGCGAGACGGAGCTTGTCCTCTGAGTAAGAGCCAGCTGCTGCCGGAGTGGAATGATGAAGAGAGGGCGTCGTCGTCCTGGTAGGCGCGAGGACGTGCTGATTGAGAGGGTGGAGCCATCTGCCGGCTCCTTTCTTGATAAGCTGCAGGAAGGTGGGGGTGTCGACCTGAACCATATCGACATCGAAACCTAGTTCCTGCAGCATAGCTTCAGCAACGCGTTGGTCGAAGAACGCGCCAGTCGTCAGGTGTAATTTTGGTAGTTTGGCGGCTCCGGCGGTCAGCGACGCGCCCTTGTCGAGGCCGTCGAGAATACCTTGTGTTATGCCCTCCCTGTCGATGGCATAGACCAGTTGGCGCAGCGCCGAATTGTCGAAGGGCGGCTTCTCTGAATTGATGCGGATAGGGAAGCGTTGCGTCGAAGACAGTGCGCGCAGGCGAATTTTTCGGGCTCGGGTTCAAGGTTAGGCTTTCATTTCTTCAATCTACTAACTCTATCGACAATATTGGTATGTGGCGACCGACCGGGCTGTATCTGGCACCCGCAAGCCGCAGATACCGCGTCCACGCTAGGATCATTCAATTGCTCAATAGGCAGAAGGAGATCAGCATGAAGCAAAAATTTTTTGGAAATTTGACATTGCGTCTCGCCACTCTTTTCGAGCGTGGACAGCGGCAGAAATTGCGCACCCGTGAGGTCTTTCCAGAGCACGAGCGCGAGAGCCCGACCAGTGAATACGAGATGTACTATTGGGGATTCAGCCCTGCACCGTGGTATTGAGGCCCATATATGAGCTATGTCGTTGGATACACCCGGCATTTGCAGCTTATTCAGCCGATCGATCTGAGGCACAGCTTAGCGCGCTGCGCTGAGACGGGGGCTGTCGTCTTCGCATTCCTGTTCCTGTTCGCATTTGTCGCGGGACTGGTCTGAGGGAAGCTCAACGAGCAGGACTGGGGATTGTTTGCGTCCCAGAATCCTCTTGAGGGAGAAAATCAGGTCATGACCGCAGTCCTAATCTTGCCGGGGCTATTCGGATCGGACGAGGCACACTGGCAGCAGCACTGGTTGCGGGACCAGCCTGACAGCCTATGCGTCGTTCAGGATGATTTCAACAATCCAAGGCTCAGTGATTGGATGCTGCGTTTGGAGGAGACGCTCGATGCCGTCGGCGAGGCCTATATCGTTGCCCACAGCCTTGGCTGCCTGCTCGCCGCTAACCTCGCAGGGACAGCTGCCGCCAGACAGGTCAAGGCCGCGCTGCTCGTCGCGCCCTGTGATCTAGAGCCGACGCACACTCTTCACCCTGGGAAAGTCCTCTTCGGCGACATGCCGATGGGGCAATTGCCTTTTCCCACTAAAGTCGTTGGCAGCCTCAACGACCGCTACATGTCGCTCGACCGCCTGACGCTGGTCGGCCGTTGCTGGGGCGCAGAGATAAAGAATATCGGTAACGCCGGACACATCAACACGGCCAGCGGCTTTGGTCGATGGAGCGGCGGTTATCAGCTGCTTGAAGGTATGAAGTCACGCACCCGCCGTCGCAGGTCAGTGGCCGAACTGCCGATGTGCCCGGTTCGGTGACGTCGGCGACGTCTGACTGGTAACACACTGATCACGATCGACTTGCGGTCATCTGACACGCTGCAGATGATTGTAACGACATATTCAGAAGCGCCAGAATTTTGCGTCTTTTAGCTTCAAAGGCGGGGGCTGTCCTGTCTCGCTTTCTTGGTAGCTGGATCGCAACCTCATCGAGTATCTGACCAGGACGTGGGCGCATGACAACGACCCGGTCTGCCAACGCTACTGCCTCCTCGATGTCGTGAGTAACGAGGATCAGCGTCGGCCGCGTATCATCCCAGATATCGAGAAGATGGTCTTGCAGATCTACACGGGTAAATGCATCCAAGGCCGAAAACGGCTCATCGAGAAGCAGGACTTTTGGGCGGGTCACCAAGGCACGCGCAATCGCCACACGTTGCGCTTGACCACCCGAAAGCTCCTTCGGCCACCGCGCCGCATAGGATGAGAGGCCGACCTTCTCCAGCGCCCCATTCACAAGGCCAACCCGGTTGATAGCGGTTTGTTTCGGCAATCCAAAGCCCACATTGCCCGCCACCGTCAACCACGGCAGCAGCCTCGGCTCCTGGAAAATCAGATTGATGCGTGGGTGCGGTTCCAAAATCGTTTCTGCGCCCAGCATCACACGGCCACGGCTTGGATGATCAAGGCCGCTAACGAGACGCAGCAGCGTGCTCTTGCCGCAGCCAGAGCCGCCGATCACGGCGACGATCTCGCCGGGTCTCACCCGCAGTGAAACTCCCTCAAGAGCATGCACGCCGCCGGCGAATGTTTTTGAAAGACCCTGCAACGACAACATCAGCTCTGCCCCCGGTTGAAGGTGTCCTGCCAGCGAAGCAAAGGGGCGGTGGCCAAGACCAGCAAGCTGTCGGTTGCCTTGCCGATAATTGCAAAACAGACGATGGCCGCCATGATCTGCGCCGGTTTCCCCAATTGCTGGCCGTCGACGAGCAGGTAGCCAAGCCCTTCGGAAGCGCCCATGAACTCTGCGGCGACAACGAACATCCAGCCAAGTCCAAGACCAGCCCGCAACGCAATCACGTAGGCAGGAAACACCGCTGGCAGCAAAATGCGCCCGACCATCGCAAAACCTGACAGCCGAAAGATGCGGCCGACCTCGACGATCTTGCGATCGACCGACTGCAGCGCGCCGGAAAAGCCAAGATAGACAGGAAAGAACACGCCGACGGCAATCAGCGCGATTTTTGATGTCTCGAAGATACCGAGCCAAAGGATGAACAAGGGCACCCAGGCGACTGAGGGTATTGCCCTTAGTGCCTGCAGGGTCGGATCGAGCAACTGGCGAGCCAGCGGAAAATAGCCCGTCAGCGCGCCGGCAATGGTGCCGGCCACGGTTCCGATACAGAACCCCAGCAGAACGCGAAGCGTCGTGATCCACACATGTGTCAGCAACTCGCCACTCTGCAGCAGTGCCCAGAGTGTATTCATCACCATCGACGGCGGCGGCATCAACCGTCCACCCATCCAGCCGAGATCGACAGCCACTTCCCAGAAAATGAGTAGACCAGCGGGAATGATAATTGCCTTGGCAATGCGTACGGAAAAAGCCGCGAGCGCCCGTCGTTTGCGGGCGCTCGCGGCTTGCCTATCGATGGTCTGCCTGACTTCGGCTGCATCCGTCATGGAGTGAACCGTAACCCTACCGAGTATCTGTCACGGCAAAGTCCGTATCGATCAGTTCACCTGCCACCTTCTCGACATCCGCCCCTGCCTGTATGACGCCGGCCTTCTGTAATGCCTTTCCAGCCGCGATAACGGTTTCCCTCTGGGCTGTACCGATGGTCGGCTTGGTGAGGTCGGTGCGCTCGAGTTGCTTGTCGATCACGTTTTCCGGTAGCTTCGCTGCCTCGACCAGCGCCGCCTTGAGCGCTTCAGGGTGCTTCAGGGCATCTTGGCGTGCCTGCTCGTAGACCGCAATCACGCGCTTCACGATGTCTGGATGCTCTGCAGCGAACGTCTCCGTGGTGTTCAGCACGCCCCAGGTATTGTTCTGGGGCTTGCGGAAAAAAAGCTTCGCGCCCTCTTCGACCTCGGCCGATGCCATCAGGGGGTCGAGGCCCGCCCAGGCGTCAACATCGCCACGCAATAGGGCGAGCTTACCGTCGGCATGTTGCAGCAGCACAAGCTTGACATCCTTTTCTGTCAACCCGGCATCTGCCAGCGCGCGCACGAGGAATATGTGTGGATCGGTGCCACGCGTGACTGCGATGGATTTGCCCCTGAGGTCGGCTACAGACTTGATCGGGCTGTCTGCACGGGTGACCAGAGCCGTCCACTCGGGCCGCGAAAAAACATATATCGATTTGACCGGATTGCCGTTGAAACGGGCAATCAGCGCCGCGGCGCCGGCTGTCGAGCCGAAATCGATCGAGCTCGCATTAAGGAATTCCAACGCCTTGTTGGATCCGGCCGACTGCACCCAGGTGATCTTGATGCCGTCATTCTTGAACTCCTTTTCCAGCAAGCCCTCCTTCTTAAGAAGCAGGCTTACCGGATTGTAGGTAGCCCAGTCGATGCGGATCTCTGAAAGCTGGGCCGCCCCTGCAGGCCCGGCGATCATGCCGACGGCGACTGCAACTCCCAAGAATGTAGCTCTTATCGTCGACATCATCTGGGGCTGCCTTTTGTTTTGATTTGAAGAAAAAAATTGTCTTATCGCAATCGTAAGAGAAGGCACCCCGATGCGGGACGCAGATTTCTCTCATTCGGCTGCCTCAACAGGAATAATTTTTCGAGAATAGCTGTGCCGACGGCAGCGGACATCCCGAGCGGTGGGATAGGCCAACTGATGTGTAGGCCGCGTGCCGCATTCACGGCGCAGCTGCGACAATGCCACGCGCAAGTTGCCCGATGTCGCAGTTGTATACCGGACGAGCCGCGAGACAGGGTCGGCGGATGGGATCGGAGACAAGTTGCAAGGAAAGACGATCTTACGCGTCGGTTGTTTTGCATATACCGACAAAAATAGCACACTAATTTAATAGAGAATATTGCGCCTGCAGCCGCATGCCGTACCCTTGAAAGGAATTCACATCAAGGGCTCTCCCATGCGCAACAAGACTACCTTCATGGCCGCAACATTCGCCGGCATCGCATCGCTGCTGTCATCGACTGCCTTTTCGGCGGATGCGGAGAAACCGGTACAAGGTGGCACGCTGGTCTATCTCGAGCAGCAGGCCCACACCAATCTCTATCCGCCGGCCGGCGGCTTCTACCCGAACGGCGGCATCCTCAACCAGATCACTGACAAGCTGACCTACCAGAACCCAAAGACGCTGGGGATGGAGCCGTGGATAGCCGATTCCTGGACTGTAAACACCGATGCCACCGAATATGTCTTCAAGTTGCGCAAGGGCGTGACCTTCTCCGACGGCACGCCGCTCGATGCCGACGCGGTGGCCAGGAACTTCGATACTTTTGGACATGGCAACAAGGCACTGAAGCAGCCGGTTTCCGAAGTTATCAACAATTATGACCACAGCGAAGTTATCGACCCGCAAACGGTAAAATTTGTCTTCAAGAAGCCGGCGCCCGGCTTCCTGCAGGGGACCTCTGTGATCGGCTCCGGGTTGGTGTCGTTGAAGACGCTAGGCCTGCCCTTCGAGCAACTCGGCGACGCCACGAAAATCATCGGTTCCGGCCCCTTCACGGTCGCAGCCGAGACCATCGGCAAGGATCTGACGCTGACGGCACGCGGCGATTACAACTGGGGTCCTCAGAAGCTCGTACATCAGGGGCGCGCCTATCTCGATGGCATCAAATACGTGATTACCGGCGAAGACAGCGTTCGCATCGGCGCGCTGCTGTCAGGGCAAGCGGATTTCATCCGCCAATTGCAAGCCTATGACGAAAAGCAGGTCAGCGACCAGAGCTTCCCGATCTATGCCGCGCCGACCCGCGGCGTCAACGACAGCATTGCCTTCCGACCGGAGAACCCGCTGGTGGCCGACGTGCGGGTGCGCCAGGCGCTTCTGCATGCGACCAACAATAAGGAGATCGTCGAGACCCTGTTTTCTGCCAACTATCCGGCTGCCAAATCCGTGATTTCGTCATCCGCCGCGGCCTATGAGGATCTGTCGGATAAGCTATCCTACGAACCGGCGCTGTCGGAGAAACTTCTCGATGAGGCTGGTTGGGCGAAGGGGGGAGACGGCGTTCGCCAGAAGGACGGCAAGCCACTGACGCTGGCCGTCTACGAATCCCTGCCGCAGCCGCAGAACAAGGCTGTGCTGCAGCTCGTGGCGCAGCAGTGGGCAAAGGTCGGTGTCAAGCTGCAAGTGCTGGCCGGCACCTCGGGCAATGTCGTCGTCGACACCGTCAATCCCGATAAAACGCCGCTGGTGGTTGCCGAAGTCGGCCGCGCCGATCCCGATGTGATCAAAAGCCAGTTCTACCCGCTGAACCGCGATGCATTGCTGCAGAAGGGCGGCCTCAACGCCAAGGCGACCTTCGTCGATGCCAAGCTGAACGGACTCCTGGAAAGCGTTGCGTCGGGAACCGATAGCGCCCAACGCTTTGCCGCCTCTAAGGCGGCGCAGGCATATCTGCTCGACCAGGCTTATGTCATCCCGATCTTCGAAGAGCCGCAAGTCTTTGCCAGCGCGCCTTATGTCCGCGGCATTGCCTTTGAATCCGTCGGCCGTCCAAGCTTCTACGACACTTGGCTTGCCGAACACTGAAACATTTCTGGCCCGGCCAGACGCCCGGGCCAATGCAGTTGATGAGGTCTGTCATGCCAAGATATATCATGTTCAGAGTAGGGCAGGCGGTGCTGGTACTCTGGGTAAGCTTCACGGTTTCCTTCTTGCTGCTGCAGGCGATGCCTGGAGATGCGGTGCTGATCAAATTTCAGAATCCGGACTATGGCCTCAGCCCCGACCAGCTGGCGGAGCTCCGTACCGCCTACGCTGCTGATGGCTCGATATTGCAGCAATATTTTCGCGCCATAGGCAAGTTTCTGACGGGCGATTTCGGCTATTCGTTCAAGGCCGGCGTTCCGGTCAGCTCCGAGCTTGCCACCAATCTACCGGCCACCCTGTGGCTTGCCGGCCTCGGCTTTGCGACCGCAACGCTGTTTGCCATGGTCATCGCCGTGCTCGCCAACATCGCCGGCTTCGGACGATTGCGCACCCTCATCCAGTCGATCCCGGCGCTTTTCATCTCTGTACCGGCCTTCTGGCTTGGGATCATGCTCATTCACCTGTTCTCGTTCCGCTTTCACCTTGTGCCGGTGATCAATCCCGGCCCCTGGCAGGGCTTGATCCTGCCGGTGCTGACACTTGCCGTGCCGATCTCGGCCCCAATGGCGCAAATCCTGTTGCGAAACATCGATGAGGTCTTGACGCGGCCCTTTGTCTCGGTGGCCCGTGCCAAGGGTGCGTCGCATGCCTGGGTGCTTTGGCGGCATGTCGCCAAGAACGCCGCGCTTCCCGTCATGACCCTCGCTGGCGTACTGTTCGGCGAACTTTTGGCCGGCGCCGTCGTCACCGAGACGGTCTTCGGGCTGAATGGCATCGGCAGCCTGACGGAACAGGCGGTCAACAGTCAGGATGTCGCCGTGCTGCAGGCGATCGTCGTCATCTCCGCCACCGCCTTCGTGGTCATCAATCTCGTCGTTGACCTCTTGTATCCAGTCTTCGATCCGAGGCTGAAAGTTGCTTTTGGAGGGATCCGATGAGCCTTCTCGATATAGCCGTGCATACCATCGAAAAAGCGGAAACCGGCGTGGTCGCCGCTGCGCCAGCACCAGACCTGCTGTCCGAAGGTCCACGCTCGCGCTGGTTGATCCGTCGTCTCCAACCAGGCCTGATTCTCGGCATCATCGTTCTCGCCGTCGTCACTTTGTGGGCCATTGAGCCGGGCCTGTTCACGATCTACGACCCCTTTGCCGGCCAGCCGGGCCAGCAGCTCAAGGCACCGAGCGCGCTGCATCTGCTCGGCACAGATTCGCTCGGCCGCGACGTCTACGGCCGCATCGTCTATGGGTCGATCAATTCACTGTCAGGCGCGCTTGCGGCCGTCTCCATTGGGCTTGTCGTCGGCACGACGATGGGCATTTTCGCCGGCTCGCTCAGCGGCTGGGTTGATGCCACCATCATGCGCTTCGTCGATGTGCTGCTGTCGATCCCGGCGCTGCTGCTTTCGCTGAGCGTCATCGCGCTACTTGGCTTCGGTACGACCAACGCCGCCATCGCCGTCGGCGTCACCTCAATCGCCAGCTTTGCCCGGCTGGTGCGCTCGGAGGTCGTCACCGTCCGCCGCAGCGACTATGTCGAGGCCGCCTTCGGCAGCGGCGGCACTTTCCTACAGGTGCTCTGGCGCCATATCCTGCCGAACTCCCTGACATCCGTCATCGGGTTCACAGCATTGCAGATCGGCTGGGCCATGCTGCAGCTGGCAACGCTTGGCTTCCTCGGTTTCGGCGCACCGCCGCCGACACCCGAATGGGGGTTATTGATCGCCGAGGGGCGAAATTATATCGCGACCGCTTGGTGGCTGACGGCCGCACCCGGCATCGTTGTCGTATTGGTCGTACTCTCTGTCAATCGTGTCAGCCAAGCCATTGGGAGGGCGCGGATATGACCATCGTTCAGACAGTTAACAACGCCGCCTTACCTGCCCTCGACGTCTCCGGCCTAACGGTCGGTTACGAGGACCGGAACGGATGGCGCACCGCTGTTCATGGCATCGATTTTACCGTCGCGGCCGGCGAGGTTGTGGCGCTGGTCGGTGGGTCCGGTTCCGGCAAGAGTTCCACGGCGCAGGCTATCATCGGGCTGCTGCCCTCTAACGGCCGGCTTGAAGGCGGCAGCGTCCGCCTTAATGGCCAAGACATTGCACGATGGCCGCAGAAGCGATTGAACGGTATTCGCGGCTCCGTCGTCAGCCTCATCCCCCAGGATCCGGGCAATTCGCTCAACCCGGTCAAAACCATCGGTCGGCAGGTGGCGGAAATCCTGACCATTCACGGCAAGGCCTCGGGTGCACAGGCCTATGAGATCGCTATCGAGCTGCTGGACCGCGTCGGCCTCAATCAGCCGAAACTGCGGGCCCAGCAATATCCGCACGAACTGTCCGGCGGCATGAAGCAGCGGGTGCTGATTGCCATCGCCATTGCCCTCAAACCGTCCCTGATCATTGCCGACGAACCGACCAGCGCGCTGGATGTGACGGTGCAGCGGCATATCCTCGACCTGATCGACGTGCTGCGCCAGGATTCGGGAACGGCGGTGCTGCTGGTCACCCATGACCTCGGTGTTGCCGCCGACCGCGCCGACCGGTTGATCGTCCTGCAGCAAGGCGTCATCCAGGAACAGGGCCGCACCGCCGAAATTTTGAGACAACCGAAAAGCGGCTATACCCGTCAGCTCTTGGCGGATGCACCCTCGCTGAACATCAAGCCAAGGCCGTTGGCGGCCATTGCCGCGCAGCAGATAGGCGATACGCAGCCCGCCGACGATCCTTCGAAGGACATCATCGTCGTCGAAAACCTCGTCCAGGATTTTGGCCAGGGCAGGGGCGCGGGCTTTCGGGCGGTCGACGATATTTCGTTCCGCGTCCGGCGCGGCACCACCCATGCGATCGTCGGCGAATCCGGCTCCGGCAAGACCACGACCATCCGCGCCGTCGCCGGCTTCCAGCGCCCGACGACGGGCAGGATCACCATCGATGGGTTGGACCTCGCTTCGCTGAAGGGCGAGACGCTGCGGCTTTTTCGCAAGAAAATCCAGCTCGTCTATCAAAACCCGTTCGGCTCGCTCGATCCGCACCAGACGATCCGCCGGATCGTCGAGGAGCCACTTTTGAATTTCGAGCGGATCGCGCCGACAGAGCGGCTCGACAGAGTTGCGGCGATGGTGGAAGAGGTCGGCCTGCCGGCCGATGTGCTGCAGCGCCAGCCGCGGGCTTTATCCGGCGGCCAGCGACAGCGCGTCGCCATTGCCCGGGCGCTGGTCCTCGATCCGCAGATCCTGGTGCTCGACGAAGCCGTGTCCGCCCTCGATGTCACGGTTCAGGCGCAGATCCTGGCGTTGCTCGAAAAGTTGCAGCGGGATCTGGGCCTCACCTATCTGTTCGTCTCGCATGATCTTTCCGTCGTCCGGCAGATTGCCGACACCGTCTCCGTGCTCAACAACGGCAAGCTGGTCGAGGACGGCGCGGTGCAAGACGTCTTCGGCAGTCCGCAAAGCGACTACACCCGCGAGCTGCTCGAGGCCATTCCCGGCAAGCGCTACCAATCATTGATGCGCAACCCCCTTACCAGTGCAGGATAATCCCATGACCGTTTCCTCTCAGCCAAAGCGACTTGGCTTCTTCAGCCGCGTGCTCGACCAGACCGACGCCGAAACCCGCTATCGCCTGGTCGGCGAGCAGATCATCCATGCCGAAAAAGTCGGCTTCGACAGCGCCTGGCTGGCGCAGCACCATTTTAATGAGGAGGAAGGTGGATTGCCGGCGCCGCTGGTGCTGCTCGCCGATATCGCTGCCCGCACATCACGCATCCGCCTCGGCACCGGCGTCATCACCCTGCCGATGGAAAATCCCGTCCGGGTCGCAGAAGACACCGCCGTGCTCGATCTGCTGTCGGGTGGCCGGCTGGAGGTCGGGTTTGGCACTGGCGGCACGCCGCAGGCGTTTCTACCCTTCGGCCTGGACAGCGCCGAACGCGGGCCCGTCTATGGCAGCCATCTCGCCACAATCCGCAAGGCCTGGAGCGGCGGTGAGCTGCCGGGTGGCAACCGGCTCTATCCGGCTGCACCGACCCTCGGCGATCGCGTTTGGCAGGCGACCTTCTCCGTCGGCGGCGGCGAGCGGGCCGGCCGCGATGGCGACGGGTTGATGCTGTCGCGCACCCAGCCGCGACCGGCGGAGACACCGTTTGCAGCCCTTTGGGACCTGCAGAACCCGATCATCGACGCCTATCTTGCGGCGTTGCCGACCGGGCGTGCGCCGCGCATTCTCGGCTCGCGCAGCCTGTTTGTCGTCGACGACCGCAAGGAGGCTTTGCATCTGGCCGAGATCGGCCTGCAGCGCAGCGTCGAGCGCTTCGTCGCCAGCGGCCATGTCATCGCCGACCGGACGACAGCCGGCCTAATCAAGGCCTTCGACGCGCATGTCGGCACGCCAGACGACGTCATCGCCTCGCTGCAGGCCGACACGGCACTGTCGCGCGTCACTGATCTCGTCTTCCAGGTCCATTCCGTCGATCCGCCGCACGCCTATATCCTGCGCTCGCTCGAACTGATCGCCTCCGAAGTAGCGCCGGCGCTGGGCTGGGCCGAACAGGCAGTCCGTCCGATTGCGCGCCTGAATGCGGCAACCGCCTAATCGCGCCTTCAAACAGAAAGGCTTTCCCATGACATCCTCCAAACCTGACGTCATCGATCTCCTGGCCGGAACAGGCGCCGGTTCCAACGTCGATCGCATTCGCAGCGAGCGACCGGAAACGCGCACCAACGCCCAGCAGAGCTATCTGGCGCTGTTCGAGCCGGCCGAGCCGGGCGATGTCAGCCGGACCGAGCGCCTGGCGGTGGCCGCCTTCGTTGCCGGGCTGCACCGGGCCGATGCGGTGGCGGAATTCTATGCCGCGGGCCTGGCCGAGATCCCCGGCAGCGCGTCGCTGCTCGGCGCCATCAATGCCGAGGTTGAAAAGGGCCGGACGCAAGGGCCTTACGGACGCTTCCCGAGCGGGCCGCTTTCGGCCGAGGACAAGCCGGGGCCGGCCTTCGTCATCTCCGAATTCAACGCCGTGACGCTCGGCAAGAGGCTGACGGCGGCGCTGCAGCACAGCCACCTCCTGATGTTCCGGCCGCGCGAATCCAGCCCTGAGGCGCTGCAGAAGCTGCTGGATGCCGGCTGGAGCACGACGGCCATCGTCACCCTGTCGCAGATCCTCGCCTTCCTGGCCTTCCAGATCCGCGTCGTTGCCGGCCTGACCGCCTTGGCTGCCGCCGGCACCAAACCACTGGCCGCCGCAAACACGACGGCAACCGCGAACGCATAGGGAGACAGTCATGTCCGAGACGATCATCCACACCGATATCGACAACCGTCCAAATGCCTTCACCCAGGCCGAAATCGGCTGGACGCCCTGGCTTCAGCCGCTGGAAGAGACGGATCTGACCGACCGGCATTGGGCCGGCCTTGTCGATGCCGCCCGCTCGAAATCGACCTATTTCATGCTGCTCGCCCGCGATCCGGACATCTTGGGTGCTCGAACCAAGACCGACAAGGACATTTTCTACAACACAAAGTCTGGCCTTCCCCGTGCCGATCGCGAATTGTCGGCCGCCGCCGCCTCGCGCTCCAACGGCTGCATCTTCTGCGCCTCGGTGCATGCCCGTTTCGCCTCGCATTTTTCCAAGCGGACGGAGGATGTGCAGCGGCTTCTCG
Source organism: Rhizobium tumorigenes (assembly GCF_003240565.2). NCBI lineage: Bacteria > Pseudomonadati > Pseudomonadota > Alphaproteobacteria > Hyphomicrobiales > Rhizobiaceae > Arminella > Arminella tumorigenes. Next base: position 385,506 of record NZ_CP117256.1, on the reverse strand, counting down.
ATGAGGGCACCGATGCCGATCTCGGCAGCCGCTGGAACGCCATCGTCGCCGCCTCCGTGGCGCTGACGGCCACCCCGCCCGTGTTTGGCGCGGCCGAGATCGAGCGCTTACGGGCCGAGGGGCTTGACGATCTGGAAATTTCTGACGTCATTCACGGCGCGGCATTCTTCAACTGGGCCAACCGGCTGATGCTGTCGCTCGGAGAGCCGACACCTGTGGCCTAAGGCGCGTGGCACGCACTGTCGTAAGATACTCCTCCAACGGAAACCAAAACATGGCCTTTGCCCTCGACCACATTGTCATCGCCGTCAATGACCTTGAGCGGACCGTCGCGGATTACCGGCTGCTCGGCTTCACGGTTTATCCCGGTGGCGTGCATCACGGCGGCGTATCACACAATGCCCTGGTGGTGTTTGCCGATGGCGCCTATTTCGAGCTGATCGCCTATCAGCGGCCCGCTCCCGGCAATCCGTGGTGGACACTGCTGACCGAGGCCGGCGAGGGGCTTGTCGATTTCGCCTTGGTTCCGGACGACACCCAGACGCATCTCGCCGCCGCCCGGGCGCGTGGCCTGAGCCTGAATGGGCCGACGGCCGGCGGGCGCTTGCGGCCGGATGGCGTCAGGCTCGATTGGCAGATCGTCCGCCCGGAAACGCGCGACCTGCCCTTCTGGTGCGGCGATGTCACATCGCGGGATTTGCGCGTGCCCCCGGGCGAGCATCGCCGGCACCCCAACGGGGTCGAGGGGATCGCGGTCGTTCGCGTCGATGTCGCGGATATTACGGCGAGCGCGGACCGCTATCGTGCACTAGTGGGGGCCGATGCCGTCAGCCGCTCCGGCGAGCGTGTCCGCGTCGCAATCGGCGCGTCGATCATCGAACTCGTCGGGCGGGACCAGGGAGAGACGCAAAGCCGTCTGCGGGCGCGCGGCGAGGGCGCCTTCTCGGTCGGTCTGCGCGGCCGCGGCGCTGCCAATCTCGACATTGGCCGCTCGCACGGCGCTGTCCTGCACATCGAGGATTAGCGCCAGCCGCTTGTTTCGTGGATCCGCACCTGGCCAGCACATGGCGGTTATCTTTTTCAAGAAATGCGACAAGGACAGTGCCCCATTTCTTTAGTCTACTAGTATTGTAGACTAATTCGATAGGACGGTTTCTGCGGAACACGAACGTCGAACAAGGAGAACTCAATGAGCGTCCTGCGCTATTTCGGTCGCCTTCGGTCTCGTCGCGACAGCCTGGAAGACAGGTTGCATCTGCACGAAGCGCGCCGCTGCTTTGGAAGCGAAGACTGCGAAGACGGCACCACCGATGAACTTCTGGCGCAAATATCCGAGCTCGACTACAGCATGTGTTCACTGCGCTATCGCCGCCGCCATTAGGGTGTGGCTAGTGAGCTCGCCAACAGTCCGGCGTGATCCACCTCGCCGATGATGCCCCCCTTCTCCATCGTCACGGCCCGGTCGCACATGTGGCCGATGACGCCGAGATCATGACTGACCAGCACCAGCGTCATGTTGTGCGACGCCTTGAGATCGTTGAGCAGATTGAGGATGCCGGCCTGGACTGACACATCCAGCGCCGAGGTCGGTTCGTCGAGCAGCAGCAGTCGTGGCTTCAGCAGAAGGGCCCGGGCGATCGCCACTCGCTGGCGCTGGCCGCCGGAGAGCTGATGCGGATAGCGATCGGCGATTGCTGCCGAAAGGCCGACCCGCTCCAACGCCAAAGCAACCTCCGCCTCGACGTCGGCGACGCCCGCGATCGTGAGCGGCTCGCCGAGCACGCGGCGGATGCGGTGGCGGGGGTGCAGCGACGAATAGGGATCCTGAAACACCATCTGGATCTCGCGCCGCAAGAGACCGGTAACCTTGTGGTGGGGCTGCAGCTTTTGGCCGAAGACGGAGATCGATCCGCCCCACGCCAAGTTCAGGCCGGCGATGCTGCGCAGCACTGTGGTCTTGCCGCAGCCGGACGGTCCGATGAGGCCAAAGGTCTCGCCTTTGGCAATTGAGAGATTGACATCGTCGACGGCCTTAAATGGAGCCGTTGCGCCCTGAAAAGTGACCGAAAGATGCTCTACTACGATCCCAGTCACGTCGCGTCCTCGTCATCGATCACCGGCAGGCGTGTTCCGTAAGTGGTTACGGACGGCCGTGCCGCCCAGAGGCCTCTGGTATAGGGCGACTTGGCTTCGGCGAGGCTGGCGGCCGGGAGACGGTCGACGATCTCGCCCTGGCGCAGGACAATGACGCGATCGGCATAGCGCGCTACCTGCTGGAGGTCGTGGCTGATCAGCATCATGGCCATGCCGAACTCTTCGACCAGAGAACGCAGCAGCAGCAAAATCTGCTCCTGCAAATCATGGTCGAGCGCCGAGGTCGGTTCGTCGGCGATGATCAGTTTTGGGCGATTGATCAGCATTGCGGCGATCATTACACGCTGGCCCATGCCGCCGGACAGGGCGGCCGGATAGCTGTCGTAGACGCGCTTCGGATCGGCAAGCCCAACCTTGTCCATCATCTCCAGCGCCCTGTCGCGACGCTCGCCAGCGGACAGTTTGGTGTGCAAGAGCAATGTTTCCTCGATCTGACGGCCGATGCGATGGGCCGGATTGAGCGAGAATTTCGGGTTTTGCAAGATCAGGCCAATGCCATCGCCGCGCAGACCATTCCACTGCGAAGGTCGCATTGTCTGCAGATCCACCCCGTCGAACCTCATCGCCTCAGCGCGCACCTTGGCCTGCGGTGGCAGCAGCCCCATGATGGCGCGACCGGTCATCGATTTCCCCGAGCCGGATTCGCCGACGACGGCGACGATCTCGCGGCCAACGCCGAACGAGATGGATTTGACCACATCGATCGGACCACGGTCGGACGGGAAGGCAATCGTCAGGTTCTGGACGTCGAGCAAGGGTTCAGCCATGACGTGGATCCAGGATGTCGCGCAGGCCGTCGGCGACGAGGTTGAAGCCTAGCGAGATGAACAGGATCGAAAAGCCGGGGGCGGCGGCTATCCACCATTGGTCGAAAATCACCTGAGTGCCCTCGGCGACCATCGAGCCCCATTCAGCCGTCGGCGGACGGACGCCGAGGCCGAGAAAGCCGAGACCGGCTGCGGCGAGGATGATGCCTGACAGGTCAAGCGCCAGGCGGATGATGGCGGATGGCATCACCAGCGGCAGAACATGGCCGATCAGCAGCCGCGTCCCGCGGATGCCGACCATCTCGGCGGCGGCAAGATAATCGCTGCGGCGCAACGCCACCGTCTCGACGCGCGCCTGCCTTGCATAGGCCGGCCAGCTGGTGAGCGCGAGCGCCAGGGCACCGTTGAGAAGCCCAGGGCCCATGATGGCGACGAAGGCGAAGGCCAGCAGCAGCCGCGGAAAGGACATGACGATGTCGGTGATCCGCATCAGGATACGCTCAGTGATGGCGCCGAAATAGCCGGCGAGCACGCCGATGACAATACCGGTGGGTGCCATCAGCAGCACGACGAACAGCACCAGCAAGAGGGTCGGGCGGGCACCATAGAGCAAGCGCGACAGCAGGTCGCGGCCGAAGGCATCGGTGCCGATCCAATGTTCGGCGCTCGGCACGGCGAGCCGGTTGGCCGTCTCCTGCAGGTTCGGATCGTAGGGTGCGATCAGCGGCGCAAAGAGTGCCGCGAACAGCATCAAGAACAGGATCGTCGTCCCGATGGCTGCCGACGGCGATCGCAGCACGCGCCGCAGCAGGGAGCTGGAGAGAACCGCGGGTTCCACCACAAGGCTCATCGGGCACGGTCCTTCTGGACAAAGCCGACGGTAAGGTCGGTCAGGGCGTTCAGCAGCACGAAGGTGCTTCCCACGACAAGCGTCGCGCCAAGAATGGCCGGGGTGTCACCGGCAAACATGGCTGTCGTCAGGTATCGGCCAATGCCGGGCCAAGCAAACACGGTTTCTGTCAACACAGCGCCTTCGAGCAGGCTGGCATAGGCCAGTGCCACGACGGTCAGCAGAGTGCTAAAGATGTTCGGGAGGATGTGGACGAAGACGATGCGGGTCAGGCTGGCGCCCTTGGCCCGCGCTGTCAGCACATATTCCTGGCCGAGCTCGGTCAGCACCGCGCCACGCGTCAGTCGGGAAATGCCGGCCAGCGCATAGAGTGCCAGCACGGTGGCGGGGAGCACGAGATGGGCGAGTACGTCGGCCACAGCACCCGGCTTACCTGACAGCCAGGCGTCGACGATCGCAAATCCAGTGACGGGTTTGACAGTATATTGGAAGACGATCCCTAGCCGTCCGGGACCCGGCGCCCAATGCAGGCGGGCATAAAACAGCAGTAGCATCAGCAGGCCGAGCCAGAAGATCGGCACGGAATAGCCGAACAGCGAAACGACCCGGGCAATGGCATCGACCCAGCTTCCCGGCCGCATGGCGGCAAGGATACCAAGCGCCAGGCCAATGATGGCGCCGGCGATGATGGCGGTCGTTGCCAGTTCAATCGTTGCCGGGAAGGTGCGTGCGATGTCGCTCGCGACCGGTTGCCCGGTCGAAATGGACTGGCCGAGATTGCCGGAAAAAGCGGCCTGCAGATAGCGCAAAAACTGAATAGGAAGCGGGCGGTCGAGACCGAGCGCTAGGCGCGCTGCGTCGTAACTCGACTGGCTGGCATGATCGCCGACCATCTGTAGGGCAGGATCGGCCGGGGCAAGCCGCGTCATCAGAAAGGTGACGAGCGCCAGGCCAAGCAACGTCAGCGCAAAGGACCACAGCCAGCGCAACAGGCGCCCTAACATGACAAACCCCCGCCAGCCTTTTGGCTGACGGGAGTTTTGCTTATCCAGAGATACCGCGAGCGTCGCAGGCTGCACTTATTTTTCCACTTGGTCGTAATAGACCTGATCGGCATTCAGGCCCTGCACATAGTTCTTGATCTTGTCGCTTAACACGACCTGATCGCTGCCTTGAAGCAGGAAAAGGAAGGGCGACGACTTCTGAAGCTTCTTTTGCAAGTCTTGGTAAAGCCCAATGCGCTTGGCGGCATCCTGCTCCTTGACGGCGGCCAGTGTTTCGTTGGTCAGATCCGGAATGACCCAGCCGGCCTGCCTGGCAACCGTGTTGGCGGAATTGTCCTTGTTGATGGCAAAGGCGCTGGCATTCGAATGCGGGTCGAAGTAGTCCGGAATCCAGTAGCGCAGGGTGATCTGGTACTGGCCGGAACGGCCCTTGGCGTAGATTTCGCTGGCAACGCCCGGCTGGATGTCGAGCTCGATGCCAGCCTTGCCGAAACTCGATTGAAGCGACTGGGCGATCGACAGAAAGGGCTGGTCGTTGAAGACCGGGAACTCGATCTTGAATGGTGTCTTGATGCCGGCGTCTGCCAAGATCTTCTTCGCCTTGGCGACATCGAGCTTGAACGGCGTATCCGTCAGCGCGCCGGGAAAGCCGACCGGAAGGAAGGCCTGGTGGACTTGGCTCTGGCCGCGCAGCAGATCCTTGGCAATGCCGTCGTAATCGACGAGATAGCGGGCGGCCTCCCAGAAGGCAGGGTTGCCGAGCGTTGCGTTCGCCTTGGTGTTGATCAACAGGTAGTCGGTGCGGGCCGATGGCACGGCGAGGACCTTGACACCGGCCTTTGACTTCAGTGCCTCGATCTGGTCAGCGGACAGGCCGCGGGCGATATCGGCGTCGCCCTGCTCGACCAGCAGGCGGCGCGCCGAAACGTCAGGCACGTTACGGATGATGACGCTGTCGAGCTTTGGTTTTTCCGACGATGTCGGATTGGACTGCAGAACCAACGCCTCATGCGGCGCGTAGCTAGCGATCGTGAAAGCACCGCTGCCGGCGGAATTGGTCTTCAGCCAGGCATTTCCGAAATCGCCATCCTTGGCCTGGGGCGAGACGGAGGCTTCGTCGACGATCGAGGCGATCGGCGCTGTCAGCAGTGACAGTGCAAAGGCCGGCCCCACATCGGCCGTCCAAGTGAGCTTCACCGTTTCAGCATCGACCTTCTCGATCGCCTTGTCGACGTTGTCGGCTTTCCATCCGAGTTCGTTGAGGATAAAGGCCGGCGCCTTGTTGAGCTTTACGGCGCGCGACAGCGAGAAATTCACGTCTTCGGGGCGAACCGGATTGCCGGAGGCGAACTTGGCGGCCGGGTCGAGCTTGAAGGTCAGGCTCTTGCCGTCGGCTCCGGGCTTCCAGGAGAGCGCCAGTGCCGGGTCGATCTTGGTACCGTCCTTGCGGTCGGACTGGATCAGGCGCTGATAGATGTTGTTAAATGCCTGGACGGTGGTCAGCTCAAACCCTTCAGCCGGATCAAAGCTCACGGCATCGTCGATCGACTGGGCAACGACGAGGACATTGGCTGGCGTTTCAGCCTTGGCAAGGCCGGCGGAAAAGGCGACCGCGACGCCAAGGACCGTGCCGAGCAGCCGCGACCGTGTGAGAAGGATAGTCATGATGTCTCCGAAATAAGAGGGGCGTCGATATGGTTGAAAAGATCAAAAATCCTTTGAGATGCTTTAAGCCTAAACTGCAGACGCGCGATACGGAAGGCGTTCGGTCAGTAACGTCTGCTTCCGCGGTGAAAGATTTTCACAGTTTTGGTGACACCTTTGCAAAAAGTATCTCACCGCTTCGATACGGGCGCCCAATGCAGGAACTGCCTTCTTCTACGACCTGCACGGCCTCGTTAGGTGGGCGAAACAAGCGCATCTTGAGCGAGCATCCTGATTGGTGACCAACTCTCTTTTGTTCCGCGGCGGTTTCGACTGACAGGAGCGTCAGCTCTTGCCTTTCCAAGGCACAAGCCATGCCTCCAAGGCGCTCATCATCAGTGTAAAGGCAAACGCGCATGCGGCGATGATGCCGATGCCGACGAACACAACATCCGTCGCCAGGAATTGCGAGGCTGACATGATCATGAACCCGATGCCGCGGGTTGCCGCGATCAATTCGGCCGCCACAAGCGTTCCCCAGCCGACGCCGAGCGCGATGCGGATGCCCGTCAGGATTTCCGGCAATGCCGAAGGCAAAACGATGTCGAAAAACAGGTTCCAGCGGCTGGCGCCCAGCGACAGCGCAGCGTTGACCCGCTCGATCGGTAGGGACCGCACGCCGGCCTGGGCCGACAGGCAGATTGGCGCGAACATTGCCAGGACCAGCAGGGTGATCTTTGACGTCTCGCCAATGCCGAGCCAGATGATCATCAGCGGCAGGTAGGCCAGTGGCGGCAGCGGCCAGTAGAATTCGATGGGCGTGTCGAGCACGCCCTTGGCCCAGCGGTTCAATCCCATGGCCAGCCCGACGGGCACGCCGAAAAGACAGGCGATGAACGCGGCAGAGAGAATTCGAAACAGGCTAGCCGACACATGCTCCCAGAGCGATGCGCCCGCATAGCCGTCATTATAGACGGCGACTGCCTGCTTCACGACTTCTTCCGGCGTCGGCAGAAAGAGATGGGCTACGAGCCCAGATTTCGCCACGCCCCACCAGGCGGCCAAGAGCAAAATACCGGTGATTATGCTGATCGGTGCAGTCGATCGCTCGCCTATGCCGAAGGTGCGCATCTTAACGAGGCGATGGGTCGCCTCCGCCTCCGGATGGAGAATGCTCGCTGCTTCTGTCAGTTCGGTCATTCGGCAGCGCTCCTGACGTCGTCGGTGCTGTGGATGATGGTGCGGATCTCTTCGCGCAGATCGGCAAATTTGGACGATGTCTTGATCGCCCGCGCATCGCCGATTTTGGCAAGGTCCTTGACGAAATCGAGGCTGAAGCGCGCGACGACCCGGCCTGGGCGCGGCGACATGACGATCACTTCTGTGCCAAGAAACAGCGCCTCCTCGATCGAATGGGTGATGAAGAAGATGCGCTTTCGCGTCCGGTGCCAGATCGACACCAGAAGCTCCTGCATTTGCTCGCGCGTCAGGCTGTCGAGCGCGCCGAACGGCTCGTCCATCAGCAGGATATCGGGCTCCGTCGCCAGCGCCCGGGCGATGCCGACGCGCTGGCGCATTCCACCGGAGAGCTCATGAGGCAGGGCGTTGCCGAACTCGCCGAGACCGACCAGCTGCAGCAGCTCCTGCGATTTCTCGCGGCGCTCGAATTTTCCGGCGCCCGCAAATTTCAAGCCGAGGCCAACATTGTCGAGGACCGACTTCCAGGGCAGGAGCGTGTCTTTCTGAAACACGACGCCACGGTCGGCACCAGGCTTTTCGATCGGTCGGCCGTCCAGGGTTATCTTGCCTTCCGACAGCGGCAGAAATCCGGCGATGGCATGCAGCAAGGTCGACTTGCCACAGCCGGAAGCACCCAGTGCAACGACGAAACCCTGGTCGGGGATGTCGAGAGACACCCGGTCCAGAGCATGCACGGTGCGGCCATCCCGCGCTTTGAAATAGACGGAGGCGCGTTCGACTTTCAGCATATGTGAAATCCAATATGTTTCCCGCGCTGCGAATAACGACAGCGCGGGACGGTTGCTATCAGTTACTCGGCGCGACGACGGCGTCTGGCGTGACGAAGGCGGCGTAGCTTGGCAGGACCTCCGAGACCTTGCCTTGGTCCTTAAGGAACGTTGCCGTATCCTTGAGGATTTTGGCCGCACCGGACTTCTCACCACCGCCGAGCCAGGCATCGGAAGCCTGAACTTCAGGTGTCAGCAATGTCAGGTTCTTCAGTGCGGCAGATTGCTGTTCCGCCGTGCCGCCGAGCTGCTTGGCCAGCAGCTTGGCGTTGTCGCTGTCCGGCCCCCAGGCGGCCTTGTCGTTAGCAAAGGAAGCATAGGATGCGTTGATAACGCCGGCAAAGTTTTTCAGGAAAGCGGGGTTCTTGTCGGCGAAGTCGGTAGCGGCGACCCAGGCAGAGAAGGTCGGCGCGCCTTTGTCGGCAACCTCCTTGGAGGTGATAAGCACCTTGCCGTTCTTCTTCAGTTCGGTCAGCGCTGGATCCCAAACGAAGCCGCCATCGATATCACCGCGCGCGAAACCCGCGACGATCTGCGGCTGGGGAATGGCGAAGACCTGAACGTCCTTTTCGGTGAGGCCGAGGCTCTTGATGAGAGCGAGAAGCTGGTAGTGGTCAGTCGAGACCGGAGCGGCCGCCAGCTTCTTGCCTTTCAGATCCGCCAGCGTATCGATCCCAGAGCCATTGCGCACGACCAGCGCTTCGTCGATGCCCGAAATCGACGAGAGGTAGAAGGCCTTGACGGCCAGGCCGCGCGAAGTCGCCGCTGCAAAGGGGCTGGACCCGACATAGCCGACCTGCACGTCACCGGAGGCGATGGCGGCAAAGATATCGGCGCCAGAATTGAATTTACGGAAATCGATGTCATAGCCGGTCGCCTTGGCAAAGGCGCCGTTAGCGATGCCGACCGACGACGGCAAGGCATCCGTCTGATAGCCGACGACGACTTTTTTGTCGGCGGCACTGGCACCGAAGGCAGCGACCAGTGTCATTGCGCCGAACAAGGTGGCAAGCAGTCCCTTGTGGAGTTTCATTGTCCCGTCCCTACCCATGTGGCGCACGTCGCCGTTTCTTAAGCCGTCGCCTTTCGTGACGCCGGCGACTATAGGCTAAGCAGGGGCTTCGAGCTTTGACAGTTCAAATATACTAAAATTCAAGATGAGTCGGGAAATAGCTTCCTGTCAAAGCTGCATCGGGCATCTTTACACGCAGAGGGATGCGGATGACTGCTTGACGACGTCGGCTGTTGGGTGACCGATCGAATCTGTTCTTTCGTCAAACCTGAGTGGCGTTCGCAGTTGGCAGCCAGCAATGGATTATTCTTTCGACGGCGGGGTCCGATTTACGGTGCTCTGCGGTGACAAACTCCGGCCGCCGCACGCCGCATGGATGTCCGTGCGCTCCATGGGCTTGCCCGCAGAGACGGTGACGGAAGAAATAATTGTTCGGATAAAACGCCAAAGATAGCGTTGCTTTCCAAAAGCGAGAGTGGATTGGTGATCCTGCGGTTGGTCTACCCCGTCCATCATCTTTACACTCCGCGCCATTCAGTCGCGAGGTCATGATGAAATATCATTTTGCAGCTTTAGTTTCCGCGGCCTTGCTGGCGCTCACCGCAACGGTTCAGGCCAAAACCATCAAGGTCGGCGTGGTGCCCGGTGTCTATGCCGATTCCATCGAGGCGCTGATCCCCGAGGCGAAGGCGAAGGGGCTCGATCTGCAGGTGGTTGAATTCACCGACTGGACGACACCGAACATCGCTCTCCAGTCCGGCGATATCGACGTCAACTATTTCCAGCACAAGCCCTTTCTTGACAACGCCATCGCTGATCGCGGCTATGATTTCACCAGTGCCGGCATCGGCGTCCTGGCGAACATCGGTCTCTATTCGCTGAAGTACAAGGATTTCAAAAGCATTCCGGACAATGGAAAAGTCGCCATCGCCAACGATCCGGTCAATCAGGGCCGCGGCCTGCTGCTGCTGCAGAAGGCCGGCTTGATCAAGCTCAAGGAAGGCGTCGGCTTCAAGGGCTCGCTCGACGATATCGTCGACAATCCCAAACATCTGACTTTTACCGAGGTAGAGGGGCCGCAGCTGGCGCGTGTTACCGGCGACGTCGACCTGGCGCAGGGCTATCCCCACTTCATCGTCGCGTCAAAAGCCTTCGATCCGAGCTCCGGCCTGCTCTACTCCGGCGTCGACGACAAGCAGTTCGCCATCGTCTTTGCCGTCAAGAAGGACAAGGCGGGTGATCCAGGCATCAAGGAACTGGTGACGCTCTATCAGAATTCGCCCGCTGTCAAAGCGGCGATCGACAAGGCCTTCGCCGCCAACAGCAAGCTGTACACGTTGCCATGGCTGAACTGAAGCTGCTGCGGGAGCGCGCGGTTTCGTCTTTCGGAGCGCGCGCGGGGTCCGGGGCGGCTGTCGATCTGACGCAGCCGCAGAGCGCCATCGGCAAGGGATCGGTGGCTTTCGAAGCCGTCGAGAAAACCTACCGCTCCTCCGCCGGCCCGGTCCACGCCCTGCAGGGCATCACCCAGGCCATTCCGCCCGGCGCGATCTATGGCATCATCGGCAGAAGCGGTGCAGGGAAATCGAGCCTGCTTCGCACCATCAACCGCCTGGAAAAGCCAAGCAGCGGCCGCGTCTTCGTCGACGGGCAGGACATCGCCCAGCTTGACGAAAACGACCTCGTCGCTCTGCGGCGCCGCATCGGCATGATCTTTCAGCATTTCAATCTGCTATCGGCAAAAACGGTTTGGGGCAATGTCGCCCTGCCGCTGATGGTGGCCGGCGTGCCGCGCGCCCAGATCGCGGAAAGGGTGGCCGACGTCCTGGCCCTTGTTGGCCTCGAGGGAAAAGAAGGAACCTATCCATCACGGCTATCCGGCGGCCAGAAACAGCGGGTCGGCATTGCCCGGGCGCTTGTCCATCGACCGGAGATTTTGCTCTGCGACGAGGCGACCTCGGCGCTCGATCCGGAAACCACCCTGTCTATCCTGCAGCTCTTGAGGGACATCAACCAGCAGCTAAAACTGACGATCGTGCTGATTACCCATGAAATGAGCGTCATCCGCGAAATCTGCGACCATGTGCTGGTGCTCGATCAAGGCAAGATTGCCGAGACGGGGCGAGTCTGGCGCATTTTTGGCGATCCGCAGCACGACGCAACACGCGCACTGCTGCAACCGCTGACCCGCGATATCCCGGACGATATCGCCCGCCACATCCGGCCAACCAGCAGCCGGGATGTTACCAGCGTGATCCTGCAGCTCACCTATACCGGGGCCGACGGCCTGGAGCCGGACCTGACGCGGATTGCCGCTGCCGCCGGTGCGTCCGTGAGGCTGCTGCAGAGTTCGCTCGACCGTATCCAGGGCCATGTACATGGCCGTCTTCTGCTGGCAATCGGCTCTCTGGATAACAACGTTCCCGCCAAAATTGCCGGCCTGGCGCATGACGTGAGGGTATTGGGCTATGTCCGCACTGATGTATGATCGCCTTTGGCAGGCACTTCTCGATACGATCGTCATGGTCGGTGTATCGGCGATTATCGCCGTCCTTGCAGGCATTCCGCTTGCCGTCTTTCTGGTGCTCTCGGCACCGGGCGGTCTGATCAATGCACCTCGGGCGCAAAAAGTGTTGTCGGCGATCGTCAATGGTTTTCGTGCCACGCCCTTTATCGTTCTCCTGGTCGCACTGTTGCCGTTGACCCGTTTTATCACGGGGAGCACGATCGGCGTCTGGTCGGCCGTCGTGCCGCTGTCGATCAGCGCCACACCGTTCTTTGCGCGGATCGCCGAAGTCAGCCTGCGCGAGGTCGACGCTGGGCTGATCGAGGCGGCGCAGGCGATCGGCTGCCGCCGCTGGCACATTGTGCGCCATGTGCTGCTGCCGGAGGCGCTGCCGGGCATCATTGGCGGTTTCACGATCACCATCGTCAGCATCATCGGTGCCTCCGCCATGGCCGGCGCCGTCGGCGCAGGCGGGCTCGGCGACATGGCCATCCGCTACGGCTATCAGCGGTTCGACACAACGGTTATGGCCGTGGTCATCGCGGTGCTGATCGCCCTGGTTTGCCTCGTGCAACTCGTCGGCGACAGCGCCGTGCGGCGTCTGCGGGCGAGATAGAACAGCGCGGCATCCACGACCGATCCCGACGCAGCGCCACCAATGCCCGACGCCAGCAGGGCACAGCGTTTAATAACGCCAACCGGTCGCATCCTATACGATCGTATGCCGAAGCGCTGCAGGTGGCGCATGGCCTGGCGGAGCAGTTTCGCATCACCGCCCCGGAGCGCGACCGCACACGGCGGCTATTGCGATGGAACATCGAATAGTACGGCAAGCGGGCTGGGTGGCATCACCGTGCCGCAGTACTAAGTGGCGCCGACGTTTCCTATCGAACCTTGGCGCAGGTCTTGAAATTCTCTGCGTATCCGATCCGGCTCTTGGCCAGATCCCGCAAAACCAGTCTGGTGTCCTGGCGCCGATCCGCGACGTCGGATCGCAAGCGCAGAAACAGCGAATTTCCGGCGACATCGCGTACGTCGCTTGATAGGTGCTTCCGACGGGGAGTTCCATAAATGGGCGTTATCGCACCTGCAGAAAGAATGGGGGACGGTTCTGACCCATACAGATGTGGAGCATTTGACAAACTTTGCCAAAATCGGACATAATCTCTTCAAATGGAGGTTTCCGATGGCGACAATGAACGTATCTCTTCCAGACCCGATGAAGGATTGGGTGGAGGCGCAGGCTAGGACCGGGCGATATTCGAACGCTAGTGACTACGTACGCGACTTGATCAGACGCGACCAGACACGAAACGACAAGATTGCCGCCATGCAAAGCTTCGTCGAGGCCAGGCTCCAAAGTGGCGTTGGCATTCGATCGAAGGATGAACTCTTCGCTGAGGCGATGGCTCGTACCAGCGAGTCATGAGTTTTAAGCTTTCTGTCGAGGCGGAAGAAGACATTATTGCGATCGCCCAGCAGGGTGCCCGTATGTTCGGAGTAGATCAGGCAAAACGCTACCACGATGAACTTTTCGCATTATTTGATCTGATAGCTGCTGACCCACGCATCGCGCGCGAACGGAATGAGATCGAACCGCCCATCAGAATTCATCCCTTCAAAGCACATCTCATCGTCTATCGGGTTGAAGATGATGAGAAAATTTTCGTAGTGCGAATTCGCCACGGGCATGAAGATTGGGAAAGTATTTCAATGTAGCGCCGCGGATGAGCTGTGGGGTTTGGTGTGCCTTCGGTTCGAATTGGTTCAAGGCGACGGCTTCTACGTGGAACAGACGAAATTAAATCGGCTGCATCTTTCACATATAGCTCAGCTGCGGCTTCATCTGATGTATTCTTGCCTGATCTTCAGGCGGACGTCGAAGGGCAACGCTGGTCGAGAGGATATCGATCACGACCAGTGCCGCAATGCGCGAAATCATCGGCATGTACATGTTGGTGTTTCCGAGCGTCTCGACAATCAGCGAAACGTCGCAATAATGGGTGAGCGGCGAATCCGAACCGGTCAAACAGATCACAGTCGCTCCGTTCTCGTGGGCGATCCGGGCGATATCGATGATGGAGCGGGTCGTGCCTGTGTTGGAGATGACGAAGGCGACGTCGCCGGGCTTCATTATCGATGCCTTCGACCGCGAAATCATCGCCTGGATGGCCGTCGCCAATGCCGGGATATCGGGCTCCGACGTCCGGGACATGATGCTGGAGGCGGTAGAAAAACGCTTCGGTGCAACGCGAGCGCCACAGGCAATCGAACATCTCTCCGACAACGGCTCGGCCTATACCGCCAAAGACACCCGGCTCTTCGCCCAGGCGATAAACCTGACGCCCTGCTTCACACCGGTCGCCAGCCCGCAGTCCAACGGCATGTCGGAAGCCTTCGTCAAAACCCTGAAACGGGACTATATCCGCATCTCACCACTTCCGGGCGCCGACACCGCGCTCCGGCAGATCGATGGAGCGAAGACTACTACGAAATCCATCCCCATTCCGCGCTCAAGATGGCCTACCCTCGGCAGTTCATCAGGGCTAAATCAAACTAGCCGACTGTCCGGCGAAACGGGGGGCACTCCCCCCAAGCCGATCTCGGCTAGATCATTTCTAGATGGAAGGAGAACGACATGCGGGCGAAGGTCGCCACAGCATTGTGGATTTTCGCGGCAGCGGCGTTCGCTGGGTCGATTGGAGTGTTCACGTTTGCGTTGTTCCCCTGGAGCCTGCTCATGCTTGGCATCCCTGTCTTCATTGTGGTCTGCTGGTCGACTGCGCGAGAACGATGACGAGCGCGCCTTCGCCATTGTTGATGCCTTTAACATCTCTGGCCCGGACCATGGCTCGACACCGGCGCAGGTCGCGCCTCGTCCCGGCTTTACGACTGTCGATATGGCAAAGGTTTTCTAGCTCCGAAATACACCCGGTTCAGGTCACGGGATCTTAGAGTTTTCGGGCAGTCTAGGATTTTCGCGATACAGCAATGCCGTCGGGGTGGTTCTTCCATAACGCTAGCTTCCCGCCGACACTCACGCGACGATGACTATTCGGGTTCCTTGCAGACGGCTTCAACGCGATGTCCATCCGGATCGATAACGAAGGCGGCGAAATAACTGGGTCCATAGTGCGCTCGCAAACCTGGTGGTCCATTGTCGAGACCGCCATAGTCCATAGCGGCCTTGTGGAATAACGCGACCGCGCTTCGGCTCGGGGCAGTAAAAGCAAGATGAAACCCGGCTCCCGGACACTGAGGATCCCCACCTCGAAGTTTGATCGTAAATTTGTCGCCACCACCAGGCAGGCCATAACCAATTGCTTGATCTGGGTCGCCGGGGGTTAGGTCTTCCCAGACCCGGACATACCAATGGGTTCAAAAGCAGCGTCGTAGAAAGCGGCTGATCTTTCGATGTTCGCCACCCCAAATGAAATGTGATGTAGCATCAGTTCCACTTGTCGCCTTAATTTTGAGCGATATAGCGATCTGACCCCTCTGTCACTCGCCGTCGAATACCATCGACTGCAATTTTCCGACCTTCGTGAGGTGTTGCAGCGTATATGAAACCGAAAGCGCATCATCGAGTGCGTCATGCCCCTGCAACACTCTACGGGCTAGCCCAGTCGGTCCTGATGCAAAAATCAACGCTAACCGCCAATCAGCTTTGCCGCATCCGGGCTTCTCGCACGCGCCGCGTCCGTCATCCGCGACATGGCCTCGGCAATAAAAATGTGTTCGGCTTCGGCGGTTGTAAAAAAGCGCCGAGGAAGGACCATGGCGCTGCTTTGAACCAGAAACACCCAGTATTTGCGGGTTTGAAAGAGATCCGTGACGCAACGCCAATTGGCGGTCATCGTCAGGTCGCCCAGATCATAGACTAGCGCCTCAGGGGTTAAGCGAAGCGAAAGCGGCTGCTCATATGCTTGACCTCGCTTCGCAAGAGCTTTCCGCATTGAAGAGCCGGCCAGTCTTTGGATTGCCAGCAATCCCACCCAAACGCCAACGAAAGCGAACTCGATTGAAATCGTGGCTGCGAACCATGACCCCGACACCCATCCTCCCACTGGGATGCCGATCGTCAACATACAGACTAGCAGGATCAATTTCATCTGGCGTGGTGATACACCCCTTCGACCCTTGATATAGGCCATGGCGGCTGTTGTTTCCCCGGCAGCCAGAACGCCTGTCGCTTCCATCCTAGTCCCTTCGAAACAGCTTTGAGAGCAATCGCCGCGTAAGCGCGTGCGCGAGCAAGATAGAGGCGAATGCGCCGAATGAGAATGGGCCCGAAACACCGAAATGTTAGTATCATTGGGCAGGTTGATCGAATGTGCCGGCGTAGAGCGCCTCGATCTGCTCAACCTCCGTATCGTTGAGTGCAGCGAACTCCTTTGTGCGCGCCCGCTGCGACAGGCGACCTCCATTTTGGTCGAGAAATTTGTGCAGCAACTCGGCTTGGGCCATAGGCATGTCGACGACCTCCTGAATACCAGCCGCAAAAAGATCAAAGGCTTGGAGGAACCGGACTTCCTGCGGCAGATCATGATCCACGGTCTGTTCGACGCAATCGTAGAGGAAGGCGGCATGCTCAGTCGCGTCGAAGTACCGGTAGAACGAAGCGGTGTCGTTCAGCACTTCAACGTTGCCAGCAGCGGTGGGGCGCCATTCGATGAAAGGCAACAAAGGCCCAGACCAAGATTCGAGCACAGCCCTGTACTGGTCTATGTTCCGCAGGATTGCTGCGCTGACGGGAAACACGAGACCAGGCGGGCTGTAGGCTGCTGTCGCGAGAGCATGATGGATCAGCCAGCGGTGAAGGCGGCCGTTCCCATCGACATACGGATGGATGTAGACGAAGCCGAACGCCAGGCAAGCTGCAGCCACGACCGGATCCATCGCTCCTCGTGTCGCGCGATCGGAATAGGCGATGAGACCGCTAATCAAGCTTTCGAGGTCCTCATGTCTGGCGCTGATGTGATCGGGAATGGGCATGTTGGTGTCGCGGTCATGAACTCCGACGAAACCGCCCTCATCTCGGAGCCCGAGACGCACGAAACGAGCATCGCCGATGACGATCCGCTGAAGACGATCGAGCTCCTCGACACTGAGCGCTCTCACGCCCGCCTGCGAAATAGCCTGTCCCCAACGCGCCGCTCTTTGCCCAGACGGCCGCTCCCCTTCAATAGCAAACGATGACTTCGAATCGTTGAGCAAGATGAACGCTGCGGCGCGTGCTATCAGATCGGGTCGGACCCGGCCCATCGCCTCGCGCGCCCGCACGCCAAGCGCCTTCTGCGAGAATGCGGCAAGAGCCTCTGTCTTTCGAACGAGCGGACAGAAATCTGCGGTGCCGGGAAGGTTGTTCAGGACCTTGTGCCGAGGCGACGGATCGCCCTCCGCCAGACCATATTGCTGATCCGCGTTGAGAACAGGGACCATTCGCACTTTGCCGGGATCTGGAATATCGAGCTGGACGCCCGTCAGCCATTCGTACAGAAACCAGATCCGTCGCGCAAAGGCGCCGGTTGGAGTCATCCGGATAATCGCCTCGATCGCCTCAGGGCGAGCTGCTCGAAAAAGTGCGGCCAGTACCTGAAGGTCGATGCCTTCATATTTGAAGGCAAAGACCAGCTGAGAGACCAGGGCCGGCTCCGGCCGATGGCGAGGCGTGAGCATGAGCCACGCTTCGGTCGATCTGGGGTGATGCCGCTCCGAGATCGCGGCCATCCGAGACGGCGAGGGTACGATTAGGTCAAATGCCGCAATGATCGCAGCATAGCCGGCCGGCTCGCCTCGCTCAGGTAAGGGTCTTCCGTGAAAGTCAATCACGCCCTGCGTAGGCCATTCACCCATAGGTCATCTCGCGAAATTGGATCACCGGATCTAGACCCCATTGCGGGAAACCGTCACCGTCAGCGAAAACATATCACCATCGGTCAAATTTGTGAAAGTTATTCACGCGATGCGTAATCCCCTGATGTCTGTAAGCACCTTCGTCCATAGATCGATCCAAAACGAATGTCGGCAATGCGCATCCCTACTGTAGAGGCCCGACGATACCGGGCCTCTACCGTTCAGGAGCCATAGCCCACAGAGCGTTCTCCTAGAGGCCGCTCGCCCTTAGCAACGCGCCCTCGCCAAATACACGGCTGTTCCTGCGCAGGATTTCCGTGGCCCGCCAGAAAGTGAGATTGGCCGCGAGAAAGGGAACGGCATCACCGAACCAGCAGCCGCGAGCAGAGATAGCAACCTGCGCGGCCGTGCGGACTTTTCCTCGTGATGATCCTCAGGCTGCCGAATATGAAATGGGGCATCTCATCTTCCTGGACCATTCTCGATAGGCTTTCGCAGCGTCGAAAGATTTCTGGTTGAGCGTCCCGAACGAAGGGCGTCAAACCTGGCCGGTGTCGCAGCAGGCGGGTTCCGGTCGTCTCTCGACTCGATCTAAGGGCAACATCCATCTCTATGGAGCGGCACGGAATGGAACGACAGTATCGGGCCTGCGCTTCCTCAAATGTCAAATAGTTCCATAGTATCGTCTTATCGCGACAGACGCCCTACATTACACAATGCACATATTTACAATAACTTAGTGTAAACGGACAACGTGTGGATGGTTCGATTCGGCTCAAGGCGCACATTGTTCTAATCGAAAACGCTAAAGGTAGCGCCATCGTTGTGATGCTGATTGCTCGCTTTTAAATCGGTTTCCGTAAGGAAGCCGCGATCTTACCTTAGAAAATAGAAAGTGACCTATATCGTTATTGAATATCTTGAAATCTCGTATAGATTGCAAAGCAACGAAATGGGAGTTCGTGGTATGCCTGCAGAAGCAAAGCTAGTCGTCGAATTGGTTGAAGAAAACCTGAAAACTACGGTCATGCGAACAGAGTCGGCAAACCCGGCGATCCAACGTTTGCGCAGCCGCGTGCTATCCAACGCTGAAACTAGCGACATCATCACCAGCTACGACCGGATGCATCACCGCCACAACCGCTCTTGACGGCTGACGCGTGACAGATGCCCGGATAACGTCCTTCCTGGTTAAAGTGGCTTTGCGGTGTAATCTCGATTGCGACTACTGCTACGTCTATCATCATGCTGATCAAAGCTGGCGGAAAATGCCCAAAACAATGTCCGCAGAAGTTCAGGCAGCATTTGCCGCACGCTTGAGGGAATACGTCGCCGCGGTGGGACTAAAGCGCGCCGTCGTCGTATTTCACGGCGGCGAGCCATTGCTTGCTGGCGTCCACGCGATAGTGAGGTTTGCGAATGATCTAAGAGCGGCAGTTGGATCCGACGTGTCGCTCGACATGGCGATGCAAACCAACGGGTTGCTGTTAAGCGACCTAACGCTCGACGCATTGGAGGCTGCGGATATCTCAGTCTCGCTGAGCCTCGACGGCGGGCGGGAAGCGAACGACCGCCATCGTGTCAGCCGAAAAGGCCGATCGAGCTACGATCGTGTGATGGAAGGCTACAATCGCCTGCAGGCGCATCCCAAAATTTTCGCAGGCGTCATTTCGGTAATAGATCCGGAGGTGCAACCAGACGAGCTGTTCACGTTTTTCGATACGCTCAACCCGCCGAAGCTCGACTTCCTGCTTCCGGACGCCCATCATCTGAGGCCGCCGCCAGGTCGCGAGGGTCAACCGAACCGTTACCAGGACTGGCTCGTCAAGGCGTTCGATCTGTGGTTCGACGTATACCCGCACCTGCCCGTGCGCACCTTTGAGGCGCTCCTCGATGTCGCGGCTGGTCTGCCGTCAGCAACAGACGCGTTTGGATTCGGCGACGTCAACCTGCTTTCGATCGAAACGGATGGCAGCTACCACGATCTGGATGTTCTGAAGATCACGACCGACGGCGCGACTGCCCTACCGGGATCGGTCCGCGATGCGGCGATATCGGCGGTTGCGGCTTCCGCAGGTATAGAGAAGCATCGCAGTCTCCTGCGCAAGGATGGACTGAGCGCGAAGTGCCTCAGTTGCACCGTGGTTGATATTTGTGGCGGCGGATCGGTCCCGCACCGGTTTGGCGCAAATGGATTCGATAATCCTTCAGTCTATTGCGCCGAACTCTTCAACCTGATTTCGCATGTCAAGAAGAGGCTTGCCGACAGTCTGGTCGCGGATCAACCCGCGCTCAATTCCCGACTTCCGGAAGGGTTTGATCTCGCACGTTTCGAATTCGCCGAAACCGCTGATCCGGCTATGACGCTGCTGATTGATGACGCGCAACGTGAATATGTCGGCGAATTTGGATCTGCACTCGCCAATGCGCTTTCGCTCGATCAATCAGTGGGCGCAGCGGCGCGCACCCTCATGGATCTCCCATCAGATCAATTCGAAGCTGTCGCTTGCCAACCAGGCACGGTCGCCTGGACGCGGACGTTCCTTGCACATCTCAAAGGAGCAGCAATTCACGACGTAGACGGAAAGCCGCTCGTCGCGGACGGTGCATATCTCGTATCGCTGGCATCCGGTTTCGATCGACATCGGGACAACGGCATGGATATTGCGGCTGACGACGTGTGGCTACGTACGCCATTCGGAGAACAGATCTACTTCGAACCTGAAGGCATCGCCACTGACGCGCGCGCAGTGGTGCGGGAAGCACTGAGCGTCGTGAGACAATGGCGTCCGGCGCTTGCCGACGAGATTGCATCGGCATGCCACGCGGTGCAGTTCGTGCGTGATCCGACCGCTCATCCTGAGAAGATCGTCTCGTTCAGCGATGACTCGGTTCCGGGCGCTTTGTTCGTTTCCGTGACGCAGGGTGACTCCTTGATCGACCCCTATGACCTTGCGGACTCCTTGATCCATGAACATCGTCACCAGAAGCTGTATCTTCTGGAACGCTTCGGACCGACGGTCAGCCCCTTCGCGCCGCGCGTCGTTTCGCCTTGGCGAGCCGACCTAAGGCCGCCCTCCGGATTGTTGCATGCCGTGTTTGTCTTCGTGGAACTGAAGAGGTTCTGGGAGCACGTGCTCAGAAACGGACCGCGGCGTATGCACAACCGGGCTCTAAATCAGCTGGCTGACACAGAACGCAATCTCAAGCTTGGCATATCGACATTGCGCACTTGCGAGATGACATCTGTCGGTGACGCGCTGATTGATGTTCTGGAGAAGGCGGGAGCGCGGTCGCTCGCTACCGCATGACCAGGATTCGCGTGGCGACCGAAAGCCTACCACTCGACGAAACCGAGCGGCACGCCCGTCTACGCGATTATTTTTGTGACAAGGACGCAATCGCGTCGCTAGGACCGAGTGGGTGGGATCTCAGTTTGAGCTGGCCTTCCGGCCGGGAACGACACATAGACGACAAGCTAGATCTGGGCCTCGATTGGTGGGGCAAAGGCCTAAAACGTGAAGAAATGGCTCGCGCGCGCCGTCGCTCTCCCAAACTGCTGCGCTGCCTTTACGACAGCTGGACATTAGCGAGCTGGTCGGAATGGCTTAAACGGCGGGGCGGTACCGAGACATTGACGTCGCTGGTTCTGCTTCACGTTGACGATCACCGCGATCTAGGCTCTCCACGTATTGAACGGAACGAAGCTGGCTGGCGGGATCTCATAACGAACCGCCAGATTTCCCTATCCGATCCGGACACGGTAATTGAAGCGATCGAAAGCGGCGCGATCGGAATGGGTAGTTTCATGACCCCGTTCCTCGCTGCCGTACCGCTCGCAGAGGTGAGACACCTGTGTCAGCCGCCAAAAGCCGTGGCCACTCGGGATTTTGTAATCCGTATCGAAGACAATTCGGACGATTTGCTTCAACCTGGTGCATCGCGACCAGTTGCTACGCTCGAGCCCTCAAGCGGCACAGGTGCCGGGCACTACCGTTTGACGCCCGATGTCGACGACTGGTTGGAGGGTATTCAAGGTGGTCCGCTGCTCCTCCACATCGATATGGACTATTTCAATAACAGATATGATGGCGACAGCGATTGGCGCGAACGTCCGGCGCGCCTCGATACTCCCGTCGAGAAGATCTTTGCTCAGATCACGATGCTTACCCAGGCTTTGCGTCGTCGCGGATTGCTAGAGGTGATTGAGGACGTCGTGTTCGCTTTCTCACCGGGTTTCTTTCCGGCCGAACTGTGGGCGAAAGTTGATCGACATTTGGCGAGCTGTCTTGGGTTGGATACGCTTGAGGGCGGGACAGCGCGATCTGGGCTCTCCGGGCACGCCGACAAAGGGACGCGCAACAAGGGGAAGGCGCGAAAAAATCGTGTTCTTATCTCCGAAGACGAAGTCGAACTTGTGCGGGCAAAAGGTACGAAAGGACGAGGCGGCGGAGCGGATGGTGAAGCCTGGCTTATACAATTGGGCGGCAAACGGGCGGGACAAGTCTTCATCAACTTGATCGACGAGTCACCGATCGGCAAGCATGCTTCGATCCAGATCTATCTCAATATCACGAGCCAAGGTCGTGGTATCGGCAGCTTATGTTATCGTTGGGCCTGCGAGCGAAGCAAATACGTCGTCATCTACGCCCACATGCAAAAATCGAACATCGCCTCGGCACGCGCTGCGGAAAAAGCGGGGTTCATCGACGAGACGTCGGCTCAGGAACGACAGAAGCTTATGGTCTGGAGAAGGTCTAGTTCGGCGGCTTCGGCGTGATTAAGCGGGCTGCCACAAATGGAGCGATCTGCAGACTTTTCTCGCGCGGAGGTCACGGATGCTAACCGCGATCGTTATCCCCTGTCTAAACGAACGTGATCTCATTCCGGCAACGGCAGCGTCGCTGGGGTTTGGTGAGGGCCCACCGCCGAAGGACACGATCCTCGTTCTAGTCGACAATGGCTCCAAAGATGGGACCCTCGCTGTGCTGAAAGAAATCCAGCAACGCGCTGGTGTCGGCTTGGTGTTCGTCGGAGAGGAATCGAACCGCGGATATGTTCCCCCACGGGCCAAAGGGAACGAAATAGCTACCATGGTCGCAGACGCCCGTAACATCAAACCCGATAGGTTGCTTATCCTGCAAGCTGATGCCGATACGAGATATTCCGACCACTACGTTCGAGCCTTTCAAACAGCGGCTTCGAACGAGAAGCGTTCGGCCATGTTCGAGGGGACAACCGCTGTGCCCCACCGCTTTCTCGACGGTCATCCAGGCTTCCAGAGGTTAGCCGACAGAGTGGATGCCGATATGGCGCGCTATCTCGTTGGCGAAGATCTCGATGTGATCGTCGATGATAAGGTGGCCGGGTACACGCTGTCCAGCTATCAGCAATGGGGCGGCTTCCGGCGGGATTACAGCGCTGATGGCAATGAGATCCACGCGGAGACATCGAGATTGTTCATGCGTGCAAAGGGCAGGGGAGCTGTTCGCGTGCGAATACCAGATGCCGAGGCGACGCCTTCCAGACGAAAGATCTTGCGAAATCCGATACGCCATTTTGCGACGGCGGGATTTCCACGCGATGAGACCTGGTGGCGACGATGGAGCAACGCTTACGATGGGCCTCGTGATCTGGCTGCGTTTGAGGGCGGAGGAGCCTTTGGTATCCTGAAATCGGTGATCAAGGCGCGTGAGGCGCACTTATTGGGGTTGTTTTCGCTGTTGCCATTGCTGGTGGAGGAGTCGATGGGCAGAGGTAACATCCTTGAACCGGATAACCTGCATCCATTGGTCCGACAGAAGCTATCGACAAACGGGCGGAGCGTCGCGAGAACTAATATTTCCGCGATCTTCGATTTCGTGCGATGCGCCGTTGATGAGTGGGCAAGGGCCAAATTTGGCATTGACCCACCAGAGCAGCTTTGAAGATGCGGTCACCGCCGGCGAGTTTTCTTCAATTCTTGGGCCTAACTGTGCTCTGGCGCTGCGAACGTGACCGATGGTTCACATGCCTTCAAGCGCAAGTAGCGATCTGAGACTCTTCCAAGCCTTCCTATCAGCACACGATTAACCCTCGCGGTTCTTGCAGGTACACCGAAGTTTACAACCCATGTATTCAAGGTACTGATTGCCATAGCGCTGGATAATGGCGCTTTTGTCTAGCCAAACAGTCTTCCCGCATAGTGCGCACTTGGCTCCCAGCACTTCCCATTCCTTCAAAAGCCGGATGGTGTCATAATCGTAGCCATCCAACTCCCGAAAAATTGCAGGTGGGAATGGCGCCAACTCAACGCCGCGCCGTTGTCTCATTTCAAGCCTCCCGCTGGAAGTGGGGCTGCCATCCCTGAGCGAAACCACTACTGACGATGCTGGGCGCCGTCGGAAGCTCGTTCTGTTCGAATGCGGCTTCCTCAATCACGGCGCGAAGCGCAGCAGTCGCATCACGCCCGTAAGCGGCGACCAAGCTTCTCACCAAGCATTCTTCGGACAAATCAATATCATCATGGCAAGCAATAGCTGACACGTCGGCACTCCCCAAAATGTAAGACACAATCCCAATCGCGGAATATGTTCCTATTTTGTTCTCTGCCGATGAGAGAGTCAATCGGGTCTGAAAAAATCTTTTGGTACGAACTTTTCCTCGAAGTCCGGCAAGATTTTACAACAAACAGCCAACAACCTGATAGTGTGCCAGCCAGGGTCATAAACGCGAATGAGCGTCGGGGTTGGGGGGGCATGTAGTGGACGTCGGGAGGGCAGAATACATAAAGATGAAGATCGATGTCCCGCCTTCGTTCCTACAATTCCTGGCAGAGACAATAGTCCGGTTCGGCTTCTTGTATCCGGCGGCCAGTTTCTCGGTTGAAGAGCCTCAAGTGGTGATCGAATGCCCCATAGCGGTGGCTAATGCGATCAGACGCGATCTCAATTTCGGTTTGTACCGGCAGAAGGTGTACAGCGAAAATCTCGTTCTCCGTATGAAGCTCATGGAAGGCGTGATGGGCTAATGACCGTGTTTCCGTTGAAATTCCGGCCAGCTGCGGGCGAGAGCTTCTTGTTTGCGGACGATGCCGGTGGCTACTTCAGATCTGACCAGGCTTTCCTGGAGCGGTATGCGTTTGACCAGCTCAGCGCTGGCGACACCCGGTTTCTTGCCGAAAACGGCCATAGCTTCGCGACAGAAGGCGATCTCGATTTCACCGGCTTTGCCTACCGTTGGGCCAAGAGACTTTATGCGCCAACTGAGCTACAATACCTGATCCTTGTACCAACTCTCCGTTGCAACCTGGCATGCGGTTATTGCCAGGTGTCCAGGGTAAATGAAGGCGCTGCTGGCTTTGATTGGGATCAGGAAACACTCGATCAGGTGATCCAATTCCTCGACGCGCTGCCAACGAGCAGGATCGAGATCGAATTCCAGGGTGGTGAGCCGCTGCTGCGTTTGGATCTACTGGAGGCAGTTCGCAACTTCACACGCCGGCGGTTCGAGGAAGCGGAGTTCGTCGTCTGCACCAATCTGCAGACAGTCAGTCCTGAGGCCTGGAGCTTCCTGGCGGCGGCCGACACGTATGTCAGTACCTCGCTGGACGGCAATCGGCTGACGCATGAGCGGCAGAGGACGATTACGTCCGACGATACCAACGCCTTCTTCGCTAACCTCCGGTATGCAGTCGACCACTTAGACGATGGGCACGTCTCCGCTCTACCTACTCTCGACATCCGCAATCTGCCGTCGCCCACTGATATCATCGAGGCGTTCGGAGAGTTCGGTTTGCGGTCAATTTTCCTCCGCCCTGTCAATTTTCAAGGTTTCGCGCGCAAAAAATTTGATGCCAAGGATACGACGATGGAGTGGAACTCCTATCACGCAGCCTTCATCGACGCGCTGATTGAGCACAATGCAACTGCAGAGCTTCCCGTAGAAGAATATTATTTCGTCCACTGTCTGCGACGGGTCCTCCGATCTGGGCATGACGGCCATGTTGATCTCCGCAACCCAAACGTCATCGGGCGCAGCTATCTCGTCATCGACTACGACGGGACATTCTATCCAACGGATGAAGCGAGGATGGTGACACGAGTAGGGCAACTGGACCTGAGCATGGGTAACGTGGGTACCGGGTTGCAGCGGCGTGTGATCAATACGCTCAATAGCGAAGCCAGCAATATCTGCGACCCAGATTGCATTCACTGTCCTTACCAAGCGTTTTGCGGGGTCGACCTCGTCGATGACCTCTCCCGGTACGGCCGCATCGACATGCCGAAGAACCTGACGCATTTCTGCCAACGCCATACAGCCATCTTCGACAAGGTATTCGAGCTGCTTTATTCGAATGACCCGAAGGTCCACAAATCTCTCGCAATATGGGCTGGCATCCCTGAATTCGATCCAAGCCTGGCTAAGGTCCATTCATGATCGATCTCCGCCTAAGGGTTGATGCTCCACCTTTGGACCGCCCGCTGGTCGTCCGGCTCCGTGAGACGTTCCTTGCCGGGGAGCAGGGCGAGCACGATGCTTTTTTGATTGGGGCAGACAAGGTATCGCGGGAATTCGACTTCCATGGATTTTCGCTGACAGTTCACGCGCCAGCAACTACGCCTCTCGACGGTGATGTTTTGCTGATCCCCCATGATGGCAGCGCGGCGCGGCGTCTCGTGAGGGCAGGATCCAAACACAACACCTTCCTGGTGACAGAGCAATGCGATCAGCTTTGCGTCATGTGTTCGCAGCCACCCAAAAAGTATCACGTCGACGTTTTCGAGTACCTTGAGATCGCAGCCCAGCTCGCTCCTCAAAACGCCTACATCGGCATCACTGGAGGAGAGCCGCTCCTGCACAAGGAAAAGCTGTTCCGGTTCCTGCGATCTGTCACTGCCGCTCGACCGGACCTACGTTTCCACATCCTGAGCAATGGCCAGTTCTTCGAAGCTGGAGATATGGAAACGCTCGCAGATATCGGATGGGCCAGGATGCTCTGGGGCATCCCGCTATACGCCGCTGATGCCCAGGTCCATGACAGCATCGTTGGAAAGCAAGGTGCTTTTGATCGGCTGCAGAAATCGTTCCAGCTTTTGATCCGGGCAGGAGCGTCGGTTGAGCTGAGAACAGTCATCCTCCGCCAAAACTGGGCTCATCTTCCCGCGCTAGCATCCTATGTCACGACGCGGCTGCCATTTCTCGATGTCTGGGCCTTGATGCAGCTTGAGAACATCGGATACGGACGGATGAATTGGTCGTCTTCCTTCCAAGATACCTCCCTCGACTTCGGCTTACTGAAGACAGCGGTGAACGTAGCAATCGCCCACGACATCAGGGTCTTACTCTACAACTTTCCTTTGTGCTCAGTCCCAAAGGCATACCGACATCTTGCCCCTTCCACGATCTCCGACTGGAAACGAAAATATCTGGAGTTTTGCGATGGTTGCGCCGTGCGCTCGGCTTGTGGTGGTTTTTTCGAGTGGTATAAGCATACCCAGGGTTTCGGGGGACTCGCTGCACAATGAAACGTAAGGTTTATCTGATTCCGTCGTTGATAGCGGCGGGCTTCATGCCAGCGAAATCCGACGCAGCCCCGGTCAGCGGGATGGCGGAAAAGAAAAGCCCTCAGTCGATATTCGAGCGTCTCCGCATCAAGCACGTTTACACGCTTGCTGGGCACAGGTCGCATGCGAGTCACGCATCCCATGCAAGCCATGCTTCGAGTGCCGGGAGCGGATATATTCCCCGCGCGACCTATGACAGCACGTATACTGCCCCTGATCCCGCTCCGAACTACGCACCAAAGCCCGTCTATCACCCTCCGGCTGCCACCTATACGCCGCCTGCCGCAGTTTATGCCGCTCCTCAGCCCGCTGCGCCACAGCCAGTCGCTCCGCCTCCCGCAGTCGCATCCGCTCCAGCAGCGCCGCCGTCGCTCAAGGTCCTGCCGGGCAACACCGACCGGTTCAAGCGGATCGTCATCCAAGTCCAAACCGGGCTGGTCGCGTTCGGATACTACCCGGGTCCGATAACGGGGCAGGTGGATGCCGCGACGAAGGTCGGGTTGTCGAAGATGCAAGATGCCTACAAGCTGAAGGTCACCGGCACGATCACGCCGGAGGTCCTGACCGCTCTAGGGATCTCAGCCAATTGAAAGGTGTCGAAGCGTGATGACCACGACGGCAAGGCTCGGGCTGGCCTTAGGATGTCTGGCAGCACTTTTCGCCTTCAGCCAATCTGGCGAGGCCCATGCCGCGCTGATGTATAAACACTTGGCTTCGACTAATGGGTTGAACGTTCTTCTCATCCAAGGACAATTCGAGCCCACTGACGATCCGAACGTCATGGCCCACGAGCTGGATAGCTTCCCAACTAAGCTGGTGTCGCTCCTCTCCACCGGCGGTGATCGGCCAACCGCCATGAAGTTCGGCCGAACGATCCGTGGGCTGGGATTGACGACTCTACAAATCAAGAACTCCACGTGCACCGCTGCCTGCTTGCTGGCTTATTTTGGCGGCGTGGAGCGATATGCGGAAGCGGGCTCGATAGCCGTCCAGGCGTCGGGCTTTCTCGATAGCAGCGATGCCGGGCAGGGGCTTTCTGACGCTGCAACAGCCGAGCCCATCGTAAAGCAGTACCTGACTGAGATGGGGGTAGTCCCGGAGCTGTTCGATCTCAGCCAGGCTCAGCGCGAGACACCACGATACCTCAGCGAGGTTGAGGTGCGGCAGATGCGTGTGACTACAGATCCTTCCATATCAGCCGGGCAACACGTCGAGCAGGCACAGGGATCGATGGCAACGTCGGAGGCAGTTGAGACGGCGCTGGGCTTCTTCAATCAGTTCAACGCTGCCTGGTCACAGCCAAAGCAGTTAGCGATGTCGTTCTTGCGGAATTCCTATGCGGATAGCCTGACCTACTACGGGAAGCAGCTCTCGGCTGCGGCCGTGCTGGCGGAAAAGGAGACCTTCGCTGATCGCTGGCCCGCCCGCATTTACGCCGTTCGCAGCAGCACTGCCCATGCCTCATGCTCCAATACGTGTGCAATTTTCGGGATCGTTGACTGGTATGCCTCAAGCATTGTCCGGCAGAAATCCTCATCCGGGGCGGTGAACTTCGCGTTGGTATGGAACCCGACGACCGGAAAGATACTGTCGGAGACCGGGAAAATCATCGAAACTGATAAGAATCCCGGTGGCCCGGATCGGATCATCCGGCGCTGGATTGTAGATGCCACCAACTGCCGTCTCTCCAGCCAAGAAGGTCCGACCGATGCCGCCGCCTGCCAATCACAGAATCAACTAGGCAAACAATTGAATGTTGCCGGATGGTGCTACCAAGCGGGGATTGGCTGGCAATACTGCGGCGGCGATTGAGCAAACAAGAACTATCGACCGTTCTCACGACGGGGAGCTGTCGCCGCCGACTTTATGGGCTGCTGGACCTTTGGCTTCTGAAGCACGATGGGAGCCTTGCCGACCATGTCTTTAGCCACCCAACCTATGGCGTCGGGTCCAGCGCTGACGCGTATCCAACCGTTCTCTTGGCCAATGATGGCGACCTGAAGGTTTTGAGCTACGCTGGTGACGACCAAGTAGGCGGGGCTGGGACCCTCACGAAGTTGCAGGGGCAGCCTGATATAGCCAAATTTCGGAGCCGGTTGCGGCGGTGGCGAAATTGGCGTCTCCGCTCGTGGCTCTGGTACGGAAATCATCGAGACTAGGGTTTCGAAAGCGTCACCGTCCGGCGGAGAAGTCAGTGCTGCCGTTTGGATTGCGGATTGAATCGCGTCCGCCGTTGGCGCGACGGTCCCTGCGTCAGCGGAGATCGCCACAGGCGATTGCGCCGCAACACCTGCTGAGCTGACGAGATGCGCCGGGCTGCGGGGTACACCAGGGCCGCTGCTGGCGGTCGACGTAGTTGCAGAGGGCGTGCTGGCAAAGACCGGCTTATATCCAGACGCAGGAGTGGTCGTCTGGCTATGGTTTGCCAACAGAACGATACCCGGAACCCCAATGACAAGCAGTGCTACGACGTAGGCAATCGAGTTTCCGCTTTTGTTTGTTTCGATTGGCTCTGACGCAGATGCGTCCGTCGTTCGCAGCTCAGCGAGTGCCACCTGCGCTGGAGCCAACACGGCTTCCTCCCTCGCCTTGGCCAGCGCCTTGCATGCAGCTACGAACGACGCTGCCTGGCCAGTTTTGGAGAATTCAACGAGTTCGTTCAAACCCGAATTGCTGTGGAGATGCATCGTCTCGTAGAGGCAGATCGGAATTTGCCGATTGCTGGCAAAGCGTCGGTCCGGGCCACCACCTTTGTTGGGATGTTGCCAAGTATGATCCACGACCTTTGCGTCTCGCGGGACAGTGCCGGATTCGATAAAATGAGAATCTTGGTATCGGATCTGGAGGTCATCGTATCCCACGGCACCAATTTTACTGCCGTCGGCGATGAGAGCAACGTCCGGCAGGAAGTATATGATCTGGCGGCCGACGTGGAGAGATGGCGGCGTGACATTGCTCTTGATGACCCTTGGAAGGGCGTAGGCCAAAGTGGTCGTTTTCTTGCTGACCAGATGGGAGGCCCCAGCATTTCGTTTCCAGGTCTTCAAGTCCTGGATCGCCCCACCGGCCGCAATATGCCATTTGGCATTGCAGGCGTTCAGTCCGTCAAAGCCGTCGGTAAGCTTCTTGTAGGCCTGCTCGAACCCGTCACTGATATCGTAATAGAGAACGGTTGTGCGGCGGTAAGAATCCAACCATGTGCCGACAGCGTACGCTGGTAGGGCGCCCAACATCACCATGATGCCCGGTGGTCCCGTCATGAGCGCTATCAGCAACCCCAGGATTGCTGTCGTCCAGCCGAATGCCGTGGCCAATCTGACCTGTTGGTTTTTCGTATTGATTTCGTCGAGCAAATCGCTGAACTTCTCGTCCCGCATGATCATGACGTCGCCGGAATCGATCGCGATCATGTCGACACCAGGTTCCCCCAAGCGTGTGTCTTCGGGGATCAAGTCATAGTCGGTCCGGGAGGCCTTCTTGCCGGCTTTGCCGATTGATGCCCGGTAGTAGAAGCCGTTGCGGCCGGCATGGACGTAGTGGCCCCGTGGTCCGGTTCCAATTCGTAATCCGCGTATGCCGACCGAAACGCCAACGCCGCCTTTAGAGAAGTTGAACCGGAAGGGGCCGGCAGATATCGATTTGCGGAAATAGAACGGCACGGAAGGTCCTCTAGCATGCCGTCATTAGTAACTCTTTGCACGCGTATAGCGCGAGTCAATTTTTGAAGAGAAGCCTTCAGAGTTCTTGCTGTTTTCACGAGCGCTAAATCGTTGATTTTATGAGTTTCCGCACCCTTCGCTGTGCTTGGGAAGCGGGTCGACGGTTCGATTCTTTTCAAGAGCTACGATGCTGGCAACGCGATTCTGATGAGCCACTCGCGGCCCGCACGCAAGGACTGCTTTGCGCCTTCTAATCAGACATTCGATGATGTTTGCATTGCTCCCAAAAAGCCGACCTTCGCTCATGAACAGGGAGTGTCGGAAACTGGACCCCAACGAGCGTCAGAGGCGCCGCGCGAAGTCCGCTAGATCCACCTTGGCGGCAGGGTCCAACGCCATATCCCAGTTGGGCTGCGGCTCGCTGAGGGCGATCTCGATTGCCTCACGCACCAAGGCGGCGCCGACCTTGCGGCCGACCTCCAGTGTCAGCGCATCAGAGGCTTCGGCCCGTGCGATTTGCCAAAGCCGGACGTGTTCCGCGGTCGGGTCAAGCTGATCGCCCAAAAAACAGGCTAGATCATCGAGGGGCACAATGCCCAACTTGGCAAGCGCGGCGCCCAGTTGTACGGTGATCCGGGTAATTGGCGGAATTGCGCCGTTGAACAACCACGCTTTGGGGTCGATCCGCTGAGTCTCGAACACAGCGCCGGCGATCGCCCGCCAAAGCCCCGCTTGGTCGACCGGGGCTTGCTGCGAGGCGTTCAAGCCATTCAAGCCCCACGAGAGGACCGGGTATGCCGGGTTGTCGAGGTTGCGCTGGACCGGATAGCTCAGTGCCTCCCGCACCTCGTAGGTCTCCCTCCACAAGGTCTTGAACCACATGGTGAGGTCTGGGATGCGGGAGAGGATGCGGGCGACCACGTCGGACTCCGGCGAGCGCGTGGTCATACCGTCGGCGCGGCCCGTCGCCGTCACCAACCCCTGCTTAACCCCACTGGCCAGGATTTCGGCCGCCGCAATCGCATCGCCATGCGCCTCCAAAATCGAGGCCTCGGCCAAGATCCGATGAACTACCCAAAGCGGCTCTTCCGCGCGGATCCATTCGAACGCCGCTGCGAGCGGTGCGACGCGGGTGGATAGGCCAGCGAGGAGGTGGTCGCGGACTGCGCGTTGGGCGTCAACATCCATCTGGGCCCGGCCGGCCCGACGCGCTGTGCCGCGCCAGATGATCTGCTGCAGCCATGCCCGCCCCAGCCAGTGTCCGTCAGGCCTAGACATTACCGCCTCCAAGAGGCGCACAACGCCGGCTTCCGCGCGGGGCATGTCATTCATGGCGATGGCCGGAAGGTGCCCCTCGATCGCCTCAAGCATAACGAACGGAACGACAGGGCCTAAGGGCGCTCCGTCGTCCGAAAAAATTCGCGGGCAGGCTATGACCAAGGCTGCGACTCGGTCGACGTCGAGCGGCTCTAGTGGCTCGGCTAACCCCGATTGAAACAGCGAGGGTAAGCCGGTTAGCATCGCCATGTAGCTCCCGGGCCAGAGAGTAGCGGCCGCTTGGTGCGCCCAGCCAGCGCCTACAGGCATGCCGTCATGGCGGGGCCACAGGTCGCGCGTGGTCAGTGGCGCCCCGACCGTCCGTTCGGCGTACTGTCGCAGACGATCATTGAAACGAGAGCCCCATAAGCCCTGTAGGCGCGTCTGTAATCGCGCCAACAGCGGGTAGGTGTCCGCTTGACCCGCGACGCGGGCGCAGATCGCGGCGGCCAAGTACCTGTTACCGACATCGCCGAGTATCTGAAGCTCGTCTACCGTATGGAAAAGCCCCGTACGGGTTGCGGAAACGGCGACTTCCAGGGCTGCGTGAGCCATCAGCCACGCGAGAGGCGGATCAAGATGAAGGGGCTGTCCCGGGGCCGCATTGGCAACGATCGCGTCACGCCAACAGGGTAGCCCGGCCGCTGCCAAATGCTGGGCTAGGCTCTCCGAGCCGCCCGAGACGTCCAGCGGCTTTAAGGCGGGTGAAAAGAGCTCATCCGAGCCTTCGGATGCTGCAATCCACTCCATGGTCGCAGCGAGCGCCACAGCGCCATCGACCGGCGCTGGAAGGGTCAGGCCGTTAGTCATCGACGTCCCCTCGCACTTGGCCGGCAGGCGGACGTTCGATCCATTTGGCCAAGCGGCGCAACTGATGGCCCGCCTCATGCCTCCACGACCAAATCGCCGGCGGCCGATTGGCCCACCATGTCTCGAACGGCTCAGCTTCGGCGAAAGTCTCCCCTAAGGCCTGGGCCAATTCAATGGGTTGGGCGACGAGAGTCATCAGACTAATCTCGCCGCCGCCCACCTTGTTGAACGAATGGCCGGCGTGCCAGATGACATCGTCGATCTGAAGGAAGCGGTCGTGCAGGCGGCGCCCCAGGGACACTCGGATGTCGATCTCGCCGAACTCTTGGGCTGGGTCGCGGAAGGCCGCAATTTTCTTCAGCATGAGATCCCCAAAGCTATCGCCGTTGGGGTCGAGAAGCTTGTGACGGCGGGGACGAGGATTGATCAGGCCGCGGATTGCGACGCCCTGATACTGGGTGGCCGTTGCAAACTGCTGCAGGTCGTCAGCGTCTAAGTAAGGGTCAACGAATAGGACGTGAGAACGTGCGCGGCCGATCAGCCCACATATCCAATCCACTGTCTCCCCGCGATTGTGCTCAAACAGGCGAACGCCGGGCGGGACTTGCGGGGACTCCGCAGGCCGAAGCGCGCCCTGCCGCTCGGCCCGCGCGTCCTGGAGGTATTCGAGCGCCCGTAAGGGTGTCATAGGGGGGGCAGATTGCCGCGCTGGGGCGGGTCGGACATACACCGTCCGCGCACCCGCATCAGGGGCACGGGTCGGAGGGTCGACGTAACGAGCCTTGGCCTCTGCTACCACAGAGGAGGAGACAGAGAAGTCGCGGAAGAAGAAAGCCGGTGGCTCGCGGTCCAATACGCCGCGCACGGGACAGAACAATTCCTCGCGCACCATGGCGACCTGAGAGGGCGCCCGAGCGCGGAAGCGGCCAAGTGCGTTTGGCGAGCCCTCGGCGCGCCACGCCGGCGCTCCCGCGCGTACCTCTTCGACCACCATTCGCAGTGACGTGACATTGGCACCCCGTCGCGGGGTGCCGC
Source organism: Rhizobium tumorigenes (assembly GCF_003240565.2). Taxonomy (NCBI): domain Bacteria; kingdom Pseudomonadati; phylum Pseudomonadota; class Alphaproteobacteria; order Hyphomicrobiales; family Rhizobiaceae; genus Arminella; species Arminella tumorigenes. Next base: position 351,320 of record NZ_CP117256.1, on the reverse strand, counting down.
CAAGCTCCAGGGTCTCTGGCGTCACCGACCGATTGACTATGCGTGCGCTGAAGCCGCGCAGCAGCGGATTAGGCGCGATCAGAACGCCCGAGCCCAGCCAGTCATCATAAGCCAATAAATCGAAATGGATGTGGTCACGAAGCCATTGCCGGGCGCGGCCTTCGGCGCTGACGTTGACCATTCTATCGCGCAGCGCTTGAACCGGCTCGGCCAGAGCCGCCATCGGCACCAAGCGATGTAGCCGCGGCCGGCCGTGCCATGATGGCGAGAAGGGCGGCGGCTCCGGGAGGACCGCAAAACCTTCGTAGTCGGGTTCAGGCCCTAGCGCCGAGGCTGTGATCGCAAAGGTCTTGCCCGGAATGGTGGCGCGCCCCTGTTTCAAGGCCTCGTACCAGTCGAGCGCGTCCGCCAACGGCAGCGCGGTCCGGCCCACGCACAGCCGATCGTCACCGATGTTGCTCCACCAGCCGCCGCGTGGCGGATTTGGGGGAGCTGGCATTTCGGTCGGCAACAGCTCAACGGAAGCGAACAAAAGATGGTTCACCCGGTCGCACACAAGTGTGACCAGACGCACTACGCCAGCGTTGTAGTCGCCAGGGACAAGAGGCGGCCACCGCCCTAGCGACGACGCGGGCGCAAGGGAAGCCGTTGGTTGCATGAGGTAGAATATGGTAGATTCTGTCGATGGAAGCGAGTCAGATCTCCTTCCAGGCGGACGAATAGCGCGCCTTATCCCCACCTCGCCGGCAACTGGAGCGTCGTGTTTTCGGACCCATTCCGGCATCTGTTTTTTGCGCACAGCCTATCGGGAGCAGGAGACGTCGCTCAAGCAGTAAATTACATCGTACTGTCGACGGAGTTCGGTGGCCATAACGCGTCCTAGCGTACGAAACACGGTGGCTCCCCTATTTGGATTCAAACTACGCCGATCGATAAAAAGTCGTGTGCCCGAATATTGCGCGGCAGCTTTTGCCGATCCCGCGCCAGAAGCCGACGGTCGGCAGCCGGCCTGATACTGGCCACTCCGTAGCGCGACTTGTTAGCAAAAACTACAGAAAACGACGCCGCTACAACTACTGAACGACGGGGTCTCAGGTTCGTATCTGTTCAAGACCGGCAGCAAACACTACGGAATTTATCGAGCGACAATCATGGGGACCGTCCAAAGTGGTGCCGCGCGACATTGTTGAGGCGGGAGCGATCAATCAAACACTGCCGCGATCGCTCACACGCAGGTCTAGACGTTTTAATTTACCTGCGAAGGGCGCGCCCGAGAGACTTGAAATCAACATCTCACCCGCTTTTCGGCCTAGCATGGCACTGTCGATACCGATCGTCGTGAGACCTGGGGGAATTTCGGCGGCGATGTCGCTTTCACCAAATCCGAGGATGCCAAGGTCGTTGGGCACGCGGATGTTCAGGCGGCGAGCCTCCATCATGCAGCCGAGCGCCAAAACGTCGTTGCTGCAGAAGAGCGCCTCGGGTCTTGCCGCTTGGGATATGGCGGCCGCCAGACAGCGGCGGCCGTCGGAGACACCATTGACGTCGTCTATCAGGTGTTCGCCGAGCAGCGTCATGCCGAGCGCACGACAACCGTCGTGGAAGCCCTTCAGCCGCAGAGCGCCACGGCCACCGCGCCGGCCGACATAGGACACAGTGCGATATCCCTTTCTATGCAAGATATCGGCAGCGATCCATCCTGCCTCCGTGTTGGAGAACCCGACCAGCATGTCGATCGGATCGCGCGGCAGCGCCCAGGTCTCCATGATGGGGATGCCGAGGCCGCGAAGGAGTTCTCGATTGGTCTCCAGTTCGATGACACCGGTAAACATCACGGCGGCAGGTTTCATGGCGTGTAGCGAGCGGATGGCTGCCGTCTCGCGTTCATAGGAGTATGAAGTCTGGCCGACAAGAAAGAGGTAGCCTGCATCTTCCAGGACTGCGGTGCAGGACCGCAACGCCAAGGAAAACTGTTCGCTCATGAGATTTGAAGCGAATGCCAGGACGATATTGGATCGACCGCTTTTGAGAGCGCTCGCATGGGGATTGACACTGTAGCCGGTTTCTTCAACCGCGCGCTGTATCCTCAGGCGTTTGTCGGGGCTGACCATCTCGGGATTCCGCAGCGCCCTTGAAACAGTGATCGGTGCGACCTCGGCCAGTCGCGCGACGTCGCCGATCGATGCGCGCCCCGGCTGCCCCTTGCCCTCGACATCGAACGGGACAGGTTTTGGCGCGCCCGTGCCGGCGATGCGTACGACTTCGTCGTAAACGAAGGTGGCTTTGTCGTCTTCGCGCTCAATCTCCATCCGTTTCCTTGCCTCCTGCCAGCACTGATCTCTAGTCCGGGCCCCGCTCGCAGGCAACCGCCTGACCTCCATCGCGGGAAAGGCAATCAGGTCGGGCAAGCCGCCAAAGCGCAAGCCAAAATTCGTCATACTATGGTAACGTTATCATTGACACGGGTTTTCCGAATGGTAACGTTACCATAAGCGGCGCCTGTACGGCTTATACATGCGATGCCGCCTCAAAAAGGGGAACGACATGAAAAATCTTACCAACAAATCCTACAAGACACTGCGCCGCCTTCTTGCTGCCGCGGCGACTGCGACCATTCTTGTCGCTGCATCGTCCAGCAGCGCGTCTGCAGCATCGGGCTGCGTCAAGGGCGACCGCAAGGCGCCCTACACCATCGGCTGGGCGAACATCTATTCGGTGCCGACCTGGATGAAGCAGACCGAGGGCACCATCGCCTCGGAAGCGGAAGAACTCAAGAAGGCAGGCCTGGTCAAGAATTTGATGATCACCGACGCCCAGGGGAATGCACAGACCCAGATCCAGCAGATTCAGTCGATGATCGACGCCAATGTGGATGCCATCGTGGTCATTGCCGGCTCTTCCAATGCGCTCGACCGCGTCATCTCCGATGCCTGCGACAAAGGCATCGCCGTCGTGAATTTCGACAGCCTCGTCAACACGGAAAAGGTCACGGCAAAGATCAACACGGATTCCAACGAATGGGGCGCTTCTGCCGCGAAATGGCTGGTCGGCCAGCTTGGCGGCAAGGGAAAGATCATCGTCATGAACGGTCCGGCAGGTATCTCTGTCTCCGATGATCGGCGCAAGGGCGCGCAGCCGGTTCTCGACGCCAACAAAGGCATCGAGGTCATCACCGAGACGAACACCGAATACAATGTCGCGCCGGCCCAGGAAGCCATGACCAGCCTGCTCTTTGCCAATCAGGAGATCGACGGGATATTGTCTCTCGGCGGCGCCTTGTCGGCCGGCTCCGTTCTCGCCTTCGATCGTCAAGGTCGCGATCAGGTTCCCATCACGGGCGAGAATGCACGCCAGTTTCTTGAGCTCTGGAAGGAAAAGGGTCTGAAGGGTTGGGCCACCATGCAGCCGAACTGGCTGGGCGCGCTCTCGGTCTACACGGCGGTGCAGGCCCTCCAGGGAAAGACCGTTCCGGCCTTCATCAAGGTTCCGTTGCCGGTAATCGACAACGGCTCCGTGGACAGCTATCTCGCCCGCGCCAAGGACTTCCCCGCCGACGGATATATCTATTCAAACTACGACAAGGCGCTGTTCGACAAGCTCCTCGCACAGTGAGTGGAAGCCATGTTGGACCTCGTGAGCCGGCAGGAGAGAACATCGTGACCGCTGGACAGCCGGTGCTGGAGGCGCGCGGAGTATTCAAGGGGTTTTTCGGCAATCCAGTTCTGAAGGGCGTCGACATCGCCCTTATGCCGGGCCGCGTCCATGCCCTGCTGGGCGAGAATGGTGCCGGGAAGTCCACGCTTATCAATCTCCTGTCCGGCGCGCTGGCGCCGGATCAGGGCACCATCGCGATTGATGGGAAGGCCGTTGCACGGCTTTCGCCGTCTTTGGCGCGGACTGCAGGCATCGGTGTCGTGCAGCAGGAACTTAGCCTTGCCAGTCAGCTGTCGATTGCCGAAAATATCGGGCTCGGCGCCTATCCGCGGCGATTTGGCCTGATCGACTACCGCGCTCTTGCCCGCGGCGTGCGGGATGTCTGCGATCTGGTCGGCGTAACCGAACCCGTCGATACGCCGGTGTCGGAGCTGTCGCTCGGGCGTCGCCAGATGGTCGAGATCGCCAAGGCGCTGTTTGCCAAGCCCCGCGTGCTGATCCTCGACGAGCCGACATCATCCTTGTCGGCCCACGAAGCCGGCGTGCTCGCTGACGTGGTGTTCACGCTGCGGGACCGGGGCGTGGCGGTTCTTTATATTTCCCATCGGCTGAACGAGGTGCGTGCCCTCTGCTCCCATGTCACGGTGCTGAAGGACGGCGGTATTACCGCCGACAGGTCGCTTTCCGGCATCGATGGAGAAGGCCTAGTGCGGCTGATGGTCGGCCGCGAGACCGGCGCACTCTTTCCGCCTCGTCCGGCGGTGGTGTCGGGTGTGCTTCGGCTGCGGGCGGACGGCTTCTCGGCCGGCATGGTGCGCGACGCCCACATTTCAGCGCGTACTGGTGAGATCCTCGGGATCGGCGGGCTAGTCGGGCAGGGGCAGGAAGATCTTCTCCTCGGTCTGTACGGTGCCATTCCCGCGAAAGCGAAAGAGGCAGAGATAGACGGCAGGTCCGGCCTCCCGAAAGACGTCGACGCCGCCAATGCGGCTGGCATCGTCTACGTTCCAGCCGACCGGAAGCATGAAGGGCTTGTTTTACAGCATTCGATCGCCTCGAATATCATCCTTCCTTCCCTGGCACGACTGGCGCGTGGTGGCCTGCGCAACCGGCGCGCAGAAGCCGAACTTATCGGCGATCTCGCGGGTCAGCTCATGATCAAGGGGGACGTGGCCCGGCCGGTACAGGCCCTATCCGGCGGAAATCAACAAAAGGTCGCGCTGGCGAAGTGGCTGCCGCTCGATCCGAGCGTCCTCCTTCTCAACGATCCGACGCGGGGCGTGGACATCGAGACCAAGCGGGAAATCTATCTGATGCTGCGCCGCTTTGCGGCGGAGGGGCGTCTCGTGATCCTGGCAAGTTCGGATACGCCGGAACTCGTCCATCTCTGCGACCGCGTCTTGGTGCTGCGCGAAGGCCGGATCGTCGTCGAACTGCACGGCGATGCCATTACCGAGGAAGCCATCGTCGGCGCCGCAATGGCGGTCGAGGAAATCGGCGACGCGAAACTCGTGCAAGAAAAGGCCATTCCATGACCCCCGCATCATCGTCAAGCCTCTACGGCGCCGTGCAGAGACAGCGAAATCGCGGCCTTTTCGGATTGTACATCGTCGTCGCAGCCTTCCTCTTGCTCTATGCCGTGCTCTTTCCCGGCATCATGTCGATCGGGGGCTTTTCGAAGTTCACACAGAACTGGTTTCCCTTGGCGCTGGTCACCATGGCGCAAGCCCTGCTGATGTTAAACGGGGGCATCACCCTTGCCATCGGGCCGCTGGTCAGCCTTGGCGCGGTCGTTGCTGCGACGACCATGGGCGGCTTTCTCGGTGCTACCGGCGGCATTCTGGCGGTAACCGTTACCGGCCTTTGCATCGGGGCTGTGACAGGGTCGATTGTTGCGCTTCTACGGCTCCCGGCGATCATCGTTACGCTCGCCGGCTCCTTCATCATCACGGGGGTCGCGCTTCTCCTGTTGCCTCGGCCGGGTGGCTTCGTTCCCGAATGGCTCTCCACGGCCCTGGCCGGTCACACGCCGGTCGCCTTCTTGCTGCTGCTGCTGATCCTCGGGCTCTGGAAAATCTTTCTCGCGACGCCCCTTGGCCTCGGGATCTATGCCGCCGGCGACAATCCGATTGGGGCCTTTCGGTCCGGCGTGCCGATCGAGCAGGTGAAGATCGTCGCCTTTGCGCTGTCCGGCCTGCTGGCAACGCTCGCAGGGCTGTTCGTGGCCGCCCAGACCGGTTCAGGCGATCCGATCATTGGCGCACCCTTCACGCTCAACTCGATTGCGGCGGCCGTTCTCGGCGGCGTCGGCTTTCTCGGGGGCAGGGGGACGATGCGGGGTGCGGTCTGCGGCAGCCTTCTGTTGTCGGTGATGATCAACGTTATGTTCTTCCTCGGCTTTCCTCCGGTTGCGCAATATGTCGCCCAAGGGCTTATCATCGTTGGAGCCGTTGCTATCCCGGAGCTTCTCGTACGCTGGAGGCCTGCGCGATGAGATTGTTCAAAACGCTTCTCCGCAATCCGCCGCTCCTCACCTTCGTTTTCGTTGCCCTGGTTTGGCTCGTGGCGGGCCTCACGCTGCGCGGCTTCGCCGCCTATGGGCATTTGCGCTATCTGCTGGAACTGGCGGCGGTTATCGGCATAGCCGCCGCCGGCCAGACGCTGGTCATCCTGATGGGCGGCATCGACCTTTCCGTCGGCGCGGTCATCACCGTCACGGCGATCCTGCTCCCGTTTCTGTCGCCGGCCTGGGATCCGACGGGTCTGGTGGGCGTCGTCCTGGCACTCACCATTGCCATCGGCATCGGCCTTCTCAACGGGGCAGGCACCGCCGTTCTCAGGGTTCCGCCGATCATCATGACGCTCGCCATGGCGACCTTCCTGCAGGGCGTGCTGGTTCTTGTTGCCGGCGGCAGTGCCGTGACGGTGCAGAACCCGGCCGTCGTCATGCTAGGACAAGCGCGCCCTCTCGGTGTTCCGTCTGGGGTGCTGCTGTGGATCGTCGTGTCCGCCGGCGTGCTGACGCTCATCCACCGCATGCCGATCGGCGCGCGCTTTCTCGCGCTCGGCGCCAATCCGCTGGCGGCCCGCCTGTCGGGCGTCAGCATGACCCGCAACACCCTCATTCTCTATGCGCTGTCCGGCTTTTTCGCCGGGCTCGCCGGCATCCTTCTCCTCGGGATGAACCGGCAGGGCTATGTCGGCATCGGCGATCCCTACCTGCTCACCTCAATCGCAGCAGTCGTGCTCGGCGGCACGTCCATCCTCGGCGGCCGGGGCACTTATGCAGGAACCATTCCAGGGGCAATCCTGCTGGTGACGACGACGGCGCTGATTACCGTCGTCAACGCCTCTGCCGGCTGGCGTTCGATCATGTTCGGCTCGCTTATTCTTGCGCTGCTTCTGATCTCGGGCCGGGAGGCACGTCGATGACGCGCTACGCCGGCCCGGTGATCGATCCGCATCACCATCTCTGGGACCTGGGGCTCAAGCGCCATCCCTGGCTGGAGAAAGCGCGGGACGAGACGCAGGAAACGATGTTCTGCGGCATGTCCGCGTTGCTGCGAAACTACGGCATCGCGGACTATGCTGGAGATGCAGCGCGCCAGAATGTGGTCGCCACTGTTCATGTCGAAGCCGGCTGGTCTAACGATCATCCCCATGAGGAGACCGCGTGGCTTGACGCTCTCGATCATGCGGGCGGCATCGCGCGGCGCTATGTCGCCCGAGTAAAGCTTGACGATCCGGATGCAAGTGTCAGGCTTGCGGCGGAAGCGGCCAATCCGAGAGTAGTCGGAATCCGCGACATCGTTAGCTGGCATCCGGATTCTGCCAAGAGCTTTGCACCTCGGGCAGGGCGGATGGCAGATCCGCAATGGCGTTCCGGGCTCTCGCAACTGGCCCGGCTCGGACTGGTCTTCGACCTGATGCTCTATCCTTGGCAGATGGATGAGGCACGCGATCTTGTCCGCGCATTTCCCGAGACGCTTTTCGTCCTGAACCATGGCGGCAGCCCGGCGGATCGAACGGAAGAAGGGATGGCTCTTTGGAGGAGGGGCCTGGCGTCTCTCGGCAGCGAGCCGAACATCCGGCTCAAAATATCCGACCTCGTTGCCTATGACCATGCCTGGAGCTTCGACAGCCTGGAACCGGTCATCCATCATTGCCTCGAGAGCTTCGGCGTGTCGCGCTGCATGTTCGCGAGCGACTTCCCGGTCGCGGGACTGCATGCCACGTTCGACGAAGTCTACGAAGTCTTCCGGCGTGCCGCCGAACCGCTGTCGCTGCACGAGCAGCGATCGCTCTTCTTTTCTACCGCTAACGACACCTACCGGCTGGGGCTTGGGAATGATGGAACCCTCACCGCAAGAGAGAAAAATGTCTGACATGAACTTGAATACCCTGCCCAATCCCCTGATCGATGACCGTATCCGCGGTTTTCCGCCCGGTCACCCGCCGCTGCCACTCGATGCGATCGGCGCGCAGAACTGGAAGCCCTATGACGGCCAGATGGGGCTGCCTCTGATGTCGCTCGACCAAACAGCCTTCGCCGGCAATATCGAGGAGATGATGGGGCTCGTGAAGGAGCATGGCGTCGAGATCGCGCCGCATGCGAAGACGCCGATGGCACCCGCGCTCGCCGCTGCGCTGCTGTCTGCCGGCGCCTGGGGCACGACGGTTGCGGATATTCGCCAAGCAAGCGTATTCCTGAAGGCCGGTCAGCGAAAACTGATCCTTGCCAACGAGATCGGCGGGATTGCCGCTGCGCGCCGGCTGGCCGCGCTGCTTTCGGGCTTCCCGGATGCAGAGCTCCATATTTTCGTCGATTCCCGCGACGCGGTCGATGCCCTTCGTCAGGCATGGGGCGAGCGCGCCGACCTGCCGGCCCTCAGCCTGTTGATTGAATTCGGCGCCGGCCGGGCCGGTGCCCGAACCCTGGAAGCGGGTCTCGACATTCTGGACTTTCTTCTGGCGTCGGAAACTCCGAAGCTAAGGCTGACCGGCATCGCCGCTTACGAAGGCGCTGCCGCCACGCCCTATCTGCAGGAAACGGCAGAGCGCATTCGCAGTCTCCTGCACATCACATCGGAATTTCTCATCGCGCTTCGCGCCCGCCTCGGCGGTGCGCGTCCACTGCTGCTGACGGCGGGGGGATCTGTCTTCTTCGATATGGTCATCGCGGGGCTCCGCGCGGCGGTGGCTGCCGATCCGCATTGCCGCTTGGTGCTTCGCAGCGGCGCCATCTTCTTCCACGATCACGGCATCTATCAGCGTGGGTTGGCCGATCTCGATGCCCGTGGCGGTTACGTCCGGGAAGGGGTCGTGCAATCGGCCTCGGCTGCCTTCGTTCCGGCGCTGAGGATCTGGGCGGAGGTGTTGTCCCGTCCCGAAGCGGGACTTGCGATCTGTGGCATGGGCCTGCGTGACGTCGCAAACGATCAGGGTCTGCCAAAACCGCTGGCCCTTTATCGAAACGGGCGGCACCACGCCGATCTACGCGAATGCGCGGTCTTGCGGCTGAACGACCAGCACGCTTTCATCCAGCTCAGCGAACAGAGCAACGTCGCCGTTGGCGACGTCATCGAGTTTGGCATCTCGCATCCGTGCACCTGCATCGACCGCCATGCCATCCTTTATGGCCTTAGCCCGGATCATCGTGTGAGCAATGCCTATCTCACGCACTTTGGATGAAATCGACGGATCGCGAAGGGCAGCAGGTATGCCGCTTCTGGCGGCTGACCTCCGAAAAGCGTTCTGCGGTTCATCCCTTCGTCCAACGGTACGATCGGCATCTCGACTGAAATCGACCTTTAATGCGAGCGGCGCGTCCGCGCCGCAAGCGCTGCCAGACTGGAGATCAAATGCATAGTGGCCTCGTCAATCCGATCGATTTTTCGCAGGAGGGCCGACAGACCGGCTTTCTCGCCATCCCCTATTCGGTCGATCGATCGCCATACTACCAGATCCGAATTCCGATCCTCCGGCTTAAGAACGGAGAGGGACCCAGCATCCTGCTCATGGCGGGCAATCACGGCGACGAGTATGAGGGGGAGTTCCAGCTCGGGCGCCTGATACGTCGGCTTGAGCTGTCGAAGATCCGTGGTGCCGTGACCATCCTGCCGATGGCCAACCTGCCGGCCGTCATGGCCGCAAAGCGCTGTTCTCCTTTGGATGGTGGCAATCTCAACCGGGCCTTTCCCGGCGACCCCCTCGGCACCCCGACGGCGCGCCTTGCGTATTTTCTGGAGACGCGGCTCTTTCCGCCCCACGACGTCGTCCTCGATCTTCACTCGGGCGGTACCTCGATGGCGCATCTGCCCTGCACGCTGATCGAACGACAGGCGGACGAGGAACGCTTTCGACGTGCAACCGCGCTTCTCGCTGCCATGGGCGGTTCCTACGCGTTCATTGCCGACAATGGTCCAGCGGCGCCGACATCGATGGGATCAGCGAGCCGCGCCGGCGCGATCGGACTTTCTGGCGAGTTTGGCGGCGGTGGAACGGTAACACCGGAGAGCATGGCATTCACGGCCTCGGCCATTGACCGCCTGCTTCTTGCTCTCGGGATTGTCGAAATGCCGATCCTTTCGATGGCGCCTCTACCGGTACGGGGCCCGCTGCAGCTACTATCCCTGTCACGCCATAGCCAAGGCATCTATGCCGAGCGGCGCGGCTGGTTCGAGCCGGCAGTGGCGCTTGGCACGACCGTATCCTGCGGTGACGTCGCGGGCTGGTATCACGACATGGAACGTCTGGATCTGGCGGAGGAGCCGCTGTATTTCGCAGAAGGTGGAATCGTCATCTCGCACCGCCTGCATTGCGACAGCCAGGCCGGCGACTGCCTGATACAGGTCGCCGAGCCGATCGACATGTGACAGAAGAACACGAACCTGCAGCACGAACTGCTGCAGTCAACAATTCATAGAACGAGGCGGAACCATGCATCTTTCCATGTGGACCTATCCCTGGGACCTCCAGGACCAGGGCCTGGCGCAAGCTAGCGCCGAGTTGCGCGACCGCGCCGGTCTCAACACCGTCAGCCTCGCCACCTCCTATCACGCCGGACGGTTCCTGCAGCCTCGCAGCCCGGACCAGAAGGCCTATTTTCCCGAGGACGGAACGGTTTACTATCGCCCGAGCGAGGAGACCTGGGCGAGCAAGGAGATCCGCCCGCTGATGGCACGCAATGTCGTTGAGCGAGGCGACATGTTGGCCGCTCTGACTGCGGCGCGCAAAGAGGGTGGCATGAAGGTCTCCTGCTGGACGGTCTGCCTGCACAACACCCGGCTCGGAATGCTCCATCCGCAGCACGTGACGCGCAATGCCTTCGGCAATGCCAACTACTACAATCTCTGCCCTTCGAGCCCGGCGGCCCGCGACTATGTCGTCACCATGGTCGCCGAAATTACGTATGCCTACAAACCCGACATGCTGGAACTCGAAAGTCCGAACTTCATGGGTTTCACGCATGAGTACCATCACGAAGAAGACGGCGTCGGCCTGCTGCCGGAGGACGACTTCCTGCTCTCCCTTTGCTTCTGCGAACATTGCATGGCGCGGGCGGCAAAGGCCGGCGTCGCGGTTGAGGGAGCACGGGAGACGGTGAAGCGTTTTGTCGCCGAGATGTGTGAGCGCGAGGTGCCGGAAGCCCAGGTCCCCGGCTTCCCGACGGACGGCGTCAATGCCTTCCGCGCCTGGCCAGACCTTCACGCCTATCTCTGCTGGCGCACGGAGCCCGTGACCAGCCTTGTGGCCGAGATCCGCGATGCAGCCGATCCGGCAACGCGGATCGTGCTGATCGACTTGAAAGACAGCTGGCTCGGTGGCGTCGATCTGGCCGCGATCGGCAAGGTTTGCGACGGCGCAATAGTTTGCTGTTATTTTATGGAGCCTGCTGCCATATGTGATCTGATGAGAACAACGCGTACCGCGCTGGGACCGGACAAATACCTTGGTGTCGGACTTCGGGTCTTTTATCCCGAGGTTCTCTCGGCCGAGTCACTCGCGTTCAGGACCCGCGCGGCAATCAGCAGCGGCGCAGACGGCATCAACTTCTACAATTATGGGCTGGTTCCGGCTCGACGCCTCGACTGGATTCGCAAAGCGGTGGATGCGTTGGTCAGCTAGGTCCGCGCAACTTTTGACAAGCTCGTATCCCTGATGAAAATTCTCGTTGGGGTTGGGATGAAGCCGCTATATCGGCTTGATGACGGTCGGCTCTCCCAAACAAATGTCCAAAAAGGCCCGCCTGTAGGCAGGCATTGGCGAAAGTTCGATTGGCTGCTTGCAGCTATGGCAAGAGGAATGAAACGCTAAGCGTCTCAACTTTAAAAAGATTTGCGTAAGCTCCAGGATGTTGAATCCGTCATAAATTGCTGTCTGCGGAGGTCGTCGTCGGTTCGAATTCCATCAAGGCGAGCGCATGTGAGCGGGCCCGTTAAGAGGAAATTATCTCCGCTTAAATGAGATGCCGCAGGTTCGAATCCATTCAAGCGCAAGGCATTGAGGAATAACGGCCAACCATAAACGGCCTTTGGGCATCGCGGTCGATTACGCCCACGCGGAAAGATTTTTCCATTTTGGAGGGAAGCCCATCGCTGCCTGATCTGCCAGTAGGCAAGATTCCATCAGCCCTGCAACCTGCTCTCGCCATTGGTTTTTTGGCGCAACAATATCCATAAGGTAAGCAAGAACCACAATGGTGTTATAGAGACGACCCTGCGCAGCTCCATTCAGCGCAAGCTTCAGGCTGGCAGGAGACTTCGGTACGGTCATCTTGACTGTGACTTGCTTGTTCCAGAGTCGCCCGTGATGGGCACAGATGTTGCGAATGTAAGTAAGATGATGCGCAAGCGATATCAAAACCGTTTCGTCCAAACCGTAAACTTTTGCAATCGCCTGTCTATCGGATCGGTTTTTTAGATTGCTGTACCACATCGACAACTGCCCTAACGATATTACCTCGGCTGTCATCCAGACCGGCGGGTGTTCAGGATCGTCATATCTATTCTTATAATGGAGGATGAAAGTGTCCTTCGACCTACGCAGATCCTCAATCAGCTTCGAGAAGGCCTGAGCATATCGGTCTGCTCGGTGATAGAGGCCAGGATCAAGATAGCCGTGCGGCCCGTATTTCATCGCGAGGTGATGCGCCCAACCGCCTCGCAAAGACACTTCGATTCTCTCGATCGCATCCATCACGAGTAGTCGAAGGCGCCTATCGAAAATGTATAGCTCCAACACATCGTCGAAGGATGTTGTATCTCGAAACCTATGTTCGCCAGTCGCCTGTGGGATACCCTCGAACGGAAGCCAGTAGGCTCGTAGCCGGTAGTAGCTTATGTGCTGGAGGCAATGGGCTGCGTAGGCTGGATCCGGGACGGCCATTCCCCTTGCTTCGAGCAAGGCAATTTGATCGGGAATAGAAACGGATGGCTTTTCAAACTTCATACCATTTCATAGGCGGATTCGAACCGCCAGAAAACAAAAAACCCGCCGGGGTGCGCAGTTTCGAAACCGAGGTTCCGTCCGAGGCGTGGCGGGTGTTGTTGAGCATTGATATGGAGCAATCCTATTAAGAATGCAACAATGGCTGGGCAAAAAAGTACCCATTTTTGCCCGAACCGCTAAAGCTAGTATGCCCTTTTCTGTTTAGGACGCTTCTGCGCAACGGGCCAGGAGCTGTCACTGCGCAAACTGCGCGATTGTGAACCTTGCTCACCAGGTTGGCCGAAATCGCACCCCACCAACAAGGTTGATCTGCCGATCGTGTCGTGTTTTGAAGTAAGCAAATTGGCGGCGAGGCTTAGACAACAGGAATGGCATAACAGTTTGACATGTTTTCGGAGCAGGCTGCGCGCGACCAAGTGGTCACGCCTGGCTCCTCCAAATCTGCAAAACTCGACAAGCATGCCGTCCCCATGAGTGAAGTGGACATGGTCCGACATCTCTCGGAGACAGGTCGATATCGAATCCTGTAGAAATTTACCCATCACACCAATGGAGGCATTGTCGATAAATACAGAGGCTTCCGGCGCTCACTTCGTTGTCTCGTCATAGACACTGCGGTAGCCCGACCTGCGAGTGGTGGCTCGCACCCGGTACATTTAAGGCCGATCTGCTTATGAGGCTGGGAACCAATGACGAGGCCATCCTCGAAGGAGATTATATGCCATCTGGCTGGGCGTGTGTGTGGCGGTTTGTATCGTGGGCGTTGGCCTGACTCTGCTCTATGATCCTGCGCAGGCACGCACTTTTCTACTATCTTACCGGTACTATTGGAACGGGCACCTAATCGGACAACACAACACGGCCGCCAAGTGCTTGGCGGCCGGAATTTTGATAGTCATAGCCTTGTCTTGGAAAGACAGTCGGAAGGGGGTAGCCTTGTCCTACGTATAACTCTTCCTAGGGCACCTTAAATTAATCTGCCTGTAGCGAGAATGGCTTCAAGGATGTTCGCCGGCGAGCAGCTCGGTCTCTTCAAAGCTTTCTACAAGCATACGATTGCTCTCGTCGTGGCCGCATGTACACAGCGCGCCCGCGCTCTCTTGTATTCTACGATGTGGCGCCTGGCGTCAGAACTCTTCCCAGCTTTCGGCTTTGGCGGCGGTGTTGAGACCGAATGCTTTTGCGACCTGGCCTACCATGCGTCTAGCCGGCGAGGAGACAGGCTTTTGCCCGGCGTGGATCGGGGTTGGAGCATGGCTGGTCGTTCTGTTTTTGGTGCCTGCATTGGATGGAGCGCTGCGTCCGAGCTGGAACTGGCTGATCAACTGGCGAAGCTTGTCGGACTCATCTGCCAGCGAGACGCTAGCAGCCGTGGCCTCTTCGACCATCGCCGCGTTTTGCTGGGTGACCTGATCCATCTGGTTGACAGCCGTATTGACTTCAGCAAGTCCGATCGACTGTTCCCGCGAGGACGTTGCGATCGCGTCGAGTTGGGTGTTGATGGAAATGACCTGGCCTTCGATGATCTTGAGGGCCTCGCCTGTTGCGGTCACCAGTTTGACGCCGCTTTCGACTTCGGTTGCAGAATTGCGGATCAGCCCCTTGATTTCCTTGGCTGCCTGCGCCGAGCGTTGAGCCAGTTCACGCACTTCCTGCGCGACAACGGCAAAACCCTTGCCGGCCTCTCCGGCGCGTGCTGCCTCGACGCCTGCATTCAGGGCCAGGAGGTTTGTCTGGAAGGCAATTTCGTCGATGACGCCGATGATGTTCGAGATCTGGGTTGAGGATTGCTCGATCCGCTGCATGGCATCGACAGCATTGGACACAACCTCGCCGGATTGACGGGCCGACTGATTGGCCTCGATTGCCACCGAGCGAGCTTCTTCGGCACGCTTGGAGGAATTGGCGACGTTGGTGGTGATCTGGTCGAGCGCCGCGGCAGTTTCTTCAAGGGCCGCAGCCTGCTGCTCGGTCCGCTTGGAAAGGTCGTTGGCGCTCTGGCTCAGTTCGCGGGAGCCGCTGTCGATTGAGCCGGTTGCCAGGCTCACAGACGAAAGTGTCTCGCGGAGACGTTCGACGGTGTTGTTGAAGTCCGACCGCAGGCCTTCGAAGGCGGCCGCAAACGGTTCGTTGAGCTGGAAGGTGAGGTCGCCGCTGGAGAGATGCTGCAAGCCTTCGCCAAGACCGGAGGTAGCCTGAGCCATCTCGCTCGTACGCTTCTGGTCTGCCTCTGCAGTGCGCGCACGTTCGGCTTCGCTTGTATTGCGGACGGTGGCCGCTTCCTGCTCCATCTGGAGGCTGCGCAGGCCGTTGTCCTTGAAGACCTGAACGGCCTTTGCCATCGTTCCAACTTCGTCACGGCGCTCGGTACCGGCAACGTTTGCAGACAGATCGCCACCGGCGAGCGTGCCCATCGTCTCAGCCAGGCCCCGGATCGGCGTCACTAGCCACGACCGGATTGCAAAGAAGCCAATTGCAAGGACAACCAGAAGTCCGCCGATAACCCCGACGACAGTTAGCACAGCCGTGTAGTTGGAAGATGCAGTCAGGCCGTCACTGGTTACAGTGCTTATAGCAGAGATGGAGTCGACCATTTTCGTAAATCGTGGCGCCAAAGTTGCGAAACCTGGCTGGCATTCGTTCAGAAATACCCCTTGGCTCGCCGTGATGTCTTCTGCCGTCGACGATTTCTTGGCGAGAGCAATAGTATTTCCGCAAGCGTTGTCGATCAGGGCAAGGCTGTCCGCCTTCAACAAAGGAGCGTCGGCGTAGGAGGGAAGGGCCGCAATGGCCAAGTCCATATACTTGATGAAATTGTCATGTTGCGTCTGGAATTCTTTTGTCGCAGTACTGTTGGTTTCATCCGATCGCGCTATCAACAAGTCTCCGATCGCTGCGCGCGATCCCTGTAACGCTCTGTTCGCACGGGCCGAGTAGAGCGCAGCAACTGTTTCGCCATCCAGAAGATTACTGTAAGCGGTATCTGTTGCCTTAATTTGAAAAGCGGCGTAGCCCGCGACACCAATCGCAAATAGCCCAAACAAGGCCATTATTGACAGGAATTTACCTATAATCGGGATGTTCTGCATGGTGAAAGCCCATCATCTGCACGGTTAAAAATGAAATATCTTGGTAAATGCTACATGCCTAAAATGAACAATAGGTTTATTAAAATTACCAATAAGTTGATCCAATGGACTGCTCGAGTTAAGGCCTTCTTGCGAGGCCAAGGATAGCATTGGAAATTCTAGTGCCGGCACTAGCAAGAGTGCAGGACGTAGCAAGAAGAAGCATAAATATTGGCTCGCTGGTTGAAACAAACTTCAAGTGCGGCTTCGCCGTGACTGTAGGTTGCGACCATACTGTGGCGGGCGGTAACGGCCGGGCTGCGGTTGACACCTCGGACCCACAGAAGACCGGAGTTCCATAAATCACCTTTACGCGCCAACTCCATGATATTGCTTGAAAAACGTCTCACAGCGTGAGTGGTCAAGGGTTCAGATCGCATTAAAACCATGGATCTGCCTGCCCGGGAAGGCCTCCTCCAGTCTCATAGTCGCTACGCCAGGATCGTCGATTTGGGGATTGTAATTGCCACCGACAGCCCGCTCGACAGCCACTGATATTGCAAGCTGCCACGATACTGCCTGACGATGGTCGTCTCTACCAACTTGTTTCCGAAGCCTACGCGAATTGGTTCGGTGACAAGCGGACCGTTCGATTCGACCCAGTCGAGCTCAAGGTTTCCGTCCAAAATTCGCCACGTGATTGAAACGGCCCCGCCGTCCGATCCGAGCGCACCGTACTTCACAGCATTGGTCGCCAATTCGTTCAAAATGAGCGCGATGGACGTTGCCGCCCTTTCAGCGCAGATCAGACGGTCGCCGACAATAAAGACCTGGTCGGAAGCCCCATGAACATGTGGGCTCAGGATCGCTTCGGTGAGCGTTCGCAAATCCAGGTCGCCTTCCTCCGCAAGGTTGTCGCGTAGCACTAGCGAGTAGGCGCTGGACAGTGCTCTCAAACGGCCCGACAAAGCTTCGGCCATCTCCTCCTTGGAGTCGGAGGCGCGGAGCGTTTGACGAAGCATGCCTTCCGTCAGGGCAAACAGGTTCTTCACGCGGTGGTTCATTTCCCGCGTCAGTGTTTCCTGGGCTTCAAGCGCCTGCCTGATCCGTTCTTCTCCTCGCTTCACATGCATGGCGATGCCCACGAAGGTGGCGAGCTCGGACGCGACGCGGGCATGTTCCGACGTGAAGTGCTCATCGACGCCAGACGCAATCCACAATGTCCCGATGGCTTCTTTTCCGCCAATCAGCAAAGGAACGAGAAGGACTTCGGGAAGGGCAATCTGCGCATCGGCTACCCAACTGTATGCCCATTCTGGATGTCGGCAGAGAACAGGGACAAGGACGTCCAAGGTCACTCCGCATGGGCTGTAGTTGCGAGGCGTGGACGCACCTTCAAAGGCTGCAAGTTCGCCGCAAAGGTGCAGCCATTTGAACTCGGACGCATTCTGGTCAAAGATGCTAAGGCCAGCTGACGTGCCACCGGTCATTTGCATCGCCAGTTCAACGAACCGGGGGAGAACCGCGTCGGGGTCCGTCACCATGCGCGAAGCAAGGTCCTGAAGCGCGATTTTCTCTTTTAGAAAGTCTGCCCGTTCGATACGCCGGTGTTCCAGCTGATCGGTTATAAAAACCTCCGAGAACAATTGCTCGGATACCGCTTGTGACATCCTCGCATCCCCGCTGAGATTTGGCCCTGGTATCTAGGGTAGTTCTACAGGGAAAGGCCGTCAACGTGCCCCGCCCGCTATTCATCCCAGCGCCCATTCAGTGCGAAATCGCACCAACGTATTCAGAGCGCAATGGCTTCCGCTAAACGGCGGAGAAATTGAACTCTCACTATCAATTTCGTCGCATCCCCGAAGATACGAGAGCTGCCTGAAGAGCGCGGACATCATAGGGCTTGGACAGGACCTGAGCTTTGCTGAATCTTTCATCTATGCCCGCTGCACCGTAGCCCGTCGCGAAGATGAACGGAATGCCGCGCATCTGCAGCGCGTCGGCGACTGGAAATACCTTTTCGCCTCCAAGGTTCACGTCCAGGACCGCTCCGTCGAGAGTCACACCGTGGTCGTTCGCGACATCCAGGGCGGCAGGGACGTTGGCAGCCACATCCACGACCGTGCACCCGAGATCCGCGAGGAAGTCTTCGACCATCATCGCGACGAGCGCTTCATCCTCAACCACCAGGACGCGTAGACCATTCAGGGTAGGATCCGATATCAAGCCATGGTCTCCAGTTTCCGCGACAACGGGAGGCGCATTACGCATCGCAGACCGTCAGGATTGAATTCAAGGCTGATCGTCCCGCCGAGTTCGCGCGGCAGGGCGCGCTCGAGCAGGCCCGAGCCGAAACCGCGCTCGAACGGGGTACTCACCGGCGGGCCGCCACTCTCCTGCCAGACGACGCTGATCACCCCGGGATTTACGCCGTCCATTGCCCACGAGACATCCACATGCCCACTGCCATTCGACAGGGCGCCAAACTCAACGGCATTCGCGCTGAGTTCGTGAAAAGCCATGCTGAGGGATACCGAGGCATTCGGGTCGAGGCGGATACGCGGCCCGGAGATGGAGACGTGCTCCCCGTTTATCCGCTGGGCTGACATCGATCGCTGAACGACGTCTTGCAGCGAAGCGCCCTGCCAGGCGGATTCGGTCAGCAGTTCATGGGCACGCGAAAGCGCTAGAACACGGCCTTCGAGCGCACGGGCGAAAGCCTCAGGCGTTGGTGAAGACTTCTGGGTCTGCGTCGTGATCGATTGCACGGTCGCAAGCGTGTTCTTGACCCGATGGTTCAACTCGTCGAGCAGCATCTTCTGCCGCTCGTCGTGCAATTTCCGATCGCTGATGTCGCTGACGACGCCCAGCATCGTTTCGACGCTGCCATCGGTCTCCGGGGCGGGACCGCCGAGCGCCTCAATCCAACGCAATTCGCCATCTGCCCTGCGGATCTGGCACTCGAAATGCCAGACGCCTTTCTGGGCAATCGCCTCATGAAGACTTGCATCAACACGATCCTTGTCCTCGGGAAGGACGTGATCCATGAAATCTTGATATGTCCAAGTCGCGCGCGGCTCGTCATATCCGAACACCGTGTCATGGAGTGAGGAGCGTTTCACCTCGCCACTTTCGACATGAAGCTCCCAGGCGCCAAGCCGTCCAGCTTGCAGTGCGACCCTAAGCCTGGCTTCGGTCAGCCGCAACGTGGCGCGCTCATTCCTGGACGAGCGGCTTCGTTGCTCCTCGAGACGCAGAGTGCTTCCGACCCGGGCGACCAACTCGGTCGCGGAAAACGGTTTGACGATATAATCGTCCGCTCTCGCGCCGAGCCCCTCGATGCGGGCTTCCTCGCCCGCGCGAGCAGACAGGAGGATGACCGGCAAGTCGGCGGTCCGCTTGTTCGATCTCAGTGCGGCCAGTAGACGAAACCCATCCAGCTCAGGCATCATGACGTCTGTGAGCACGAGATCCGGGAGCGTCTTTTCATGTGGCCTCGTCCACGGTGGCCATCATGATCTGTTGGTAACGACGAAGCACGCCGCTCAGACGAGGATGGCTGAGCACTATCGCATTGTTCGCGATCATGGCTTATTGACGGTCCGCGACGGCCTCGTTCCAGGTCACAGCGTGCGCGAGCGGCTTTTGGCGGCGAAAGACGCAGGCTTAGAAGTGATATGGGATCTGTCGCATTATCATCGAAACGAAGACCCAATCCGCTGTGCAAGGCTTGCGTCCGAAAAGGCACTTGCAATTAATGGTCCGGAGAAACTTTGGCTCTGCCCGGTCAACGAACCATCGCTTTACCCCGCTATCGCGAAAATGCCCAAGCATGAAGCAATCGAGATGGCGGTTACAATGGCCCGTGTCGCCCGCGATCATCATCCGGATGTTGGTATCCTGACCAATGATCCTATCACCGGAGTGGGTGACCGACAGTTCGAGGCAACGGACGCCATCATGGCGGCTGTCGGCGTCGACGTCGTGGGCGTCAACTATTATCCGCATACCGCTCGGACAGCCTTGGCGAAGGTCCTGATGAAAACATGGCGTCGCTATCGCAAGCCGATCATGGTATCCGAGACAAGCTGGCATGATGGGCATCCCGTTCATCATCGGCGGCATCCCGGCCTGCATAAGGGAAGCTGGTTGCGCCATGTGTTGGATCAGGTCAACATAGCCACATTCCATGGAGTGCTAGTTGTCGGCGTCTGCTGGTATCCCATTGTCGACTGTCCCCCATGGCATGCGCCACGCTCCTACAAACGATGGAGTCATGGCCTGATTCGAAAGGATTTGTCAGTTGACGCTCCGCTGTCGGAGGAGCTTAGGCATTTGATGGTACGGTGATGTCAAAGTCCTTCACGAATGACCCCGATCAAGCAATGGATCTAGGTGTGAAACGACCCATAGAGAAAGACAGGTTGTTCTCTTTCTTGCCCGAGGCGGCAATGGTTCGATTCCGTTCAAGGCGTCCGATCACATTCGCCGTCACGCGGCGGCGATCACTTCAATCTCAACCAGCCAATCCGATAAGAGCGTGCCAGCCACGACTGCGGTGGTCGGGATGCGCCGATCACCCAATGCCTTGATGCGGGCATTCTGATTTGCAGTCGAATACGAAGCATCGCGAAGATAGCTGGTCAGGCGCACGATATTGTCCGTTGTCATGTTTGCTTCCGCGAGGATCCGCCGGATATTGGACCAGACCAGCTCTAACTACTCCTCCAGGCCGGGTGGAGCATTGCCATCGGTATCAAGCCCCATAGTGCCGCTGAGAAAGAGGAATCGTGCCGCGCCGCTGACTTCCATCGCGTGCACGTAATCTGTCGTCGGATAGATGCCATCGCTGGGATCTCTCGGAATCATCTGCATTTCGGTTTCCTCTAGAGGACGTTGGGCCGCTGTGATTTCCAGGCTGGTGTGCCGATGAGCAGGGGATAGCAATGTTCGTCGCGATCACTTGGAATCAAAGACGTTCCGGGCGACTTTCACCTTGTCCGAATACGCGGCAACCCAGTCCACCAAGCCTTGCAATGCTGGCAACAAGCTCTTGCCCATGGCGGTGAGTTCATACTCTACCCGTGGCGGAACCTCGGGAAAAAGCTCCCTCGTCACCAGCCCATCGCGCTCCAGGTTGCGCAGCGTCAATGCCAGCATTCTCTCGGATATTGTCGGAATGGATCTCTTGAGTTCCGAGAACCGAGCGCGCTCGCCGGGAAGCATGGAAAGTGCAAGCATTGTGAAGATACTCCACTTGTCACCCACCTTGGTCAGTAGTTCACGGAAGGCGATCGGATCTTCGTTGCGGCACAGAAGACCGGGCTCAAGCTGAATTTTTGCGGTGCTTTTACGCATACTTACCTCGCTGTTAGTTCCCAACATTGACGTGCGTTCTTGCGGAGTTTCCACTGACAACGTAGAACTTGCTTACGAAACGTTAGTGCAAATCGCGGGGAAAGACAACCAGCTTCGCGGTCGTCCCCTTTCCGGGATGAGGCGGCGTTTCACACATGAATACCAAAGGACAGGACATCCCCATGCTCGACCACATCATCTTGACCGTCAGCGACATCAAAACATCGCTCGCGTTCTACGAAGCGGCACTCAAGCCGTTGGACATCAAGTTCTTCATGCCGTTCAAAGGCGAAAACGGCCATCCGGATCTCTGGGGTTTTGGCGACGGCCAGAGTGCCATCTTTTGGCTGAAGCAGGGAACTCTCAACCCTGACGCGATCCACTGGGGCTTCAAGGCCGGCAGCAATGCACTCGTCGACACGTTCTACGAGGCCGCCATCGCGGCAGGCGCCAAGAACAACATCTCCCCACGTGCACGACTGGAGTACTATCCCGGCTATTACGCAGCCGACGTGGTCGATCCCGACGGCTATTCCTTCGAAGTCGTTCACAAGAGCTGACCTGCCACGGCCGTGCATTCGAAAAGGAGGGGATCATGAGAATCTTTGGAAAGCATTCTACCACTGGGAACGTGCTGTCTGGCCTGGATCTGACGGGCAAGCGTGTCCTTGTCACCGGTGTCTCATCCGGGCTTGGCGTCGAGACCGCTCGTGCGCTGGTCTCCCATGGGGCGCAGGTCGTGGGAGCGGCGCGCGATCTCGCTAAGGCACGTCTAGCGACCGAGGGCGTTCGGCAGGCAGCCGTGGACGGAGGAGGAAGCTTCGAGCTGGTCGAACTCGACCTCACGTCGCTTGCCAGCATCCGCGCCTGCAGCGACAGGCTGTTGGAGGACTCAAAGACCTTCGATATCGTCATTGCCAATGCCGGTGTCATGGCAACGCCGTTGGGCCGCACGGCAGATGGGTTTGAGACGCAGTTCGGAACCAACCATCTTGGACATTTCCTGCTCGTCAACCGTGTTGCGCCAATGATCGCCGACAACGGCCGCCTGGTCGTCCTGTCATCGGCCGGCCATCGCATGGCTGACATCAATCTGGACGACCCCAATTTCGAACGAAGCGCATACGATCCGTGGGTTGCGTACGCACGTTCGAAGACCGCCAATTCACTGTTTGCCGTCGAGTTCGACAGGCGGCATCGTGGTCGTGGCATCCGCGCCGCTGCGGTCATGCCTGGCGTGATCAGCACCGGGCTTATCCGCCATATGACACCAGAGCAATTGGAGGCCATCGTTGCCCAACTCAAGGAGGCGAGCGAAGCAGCAGGCGCGCCGCCGCTCGAATACAAGACGATCGAGCAGGGCGCCGCGACATCGGTCTGGGCAGCGGTCGTCGCCGATGGTGATCTCGTTGGCGGTCGGTACTGCGAGAATTGCAGTGTCGCCGATGTTGCCGACGAGGGCGGCTTTGACGAGGGCGTGCGCTCATACGCACTCGACCAGGACAGTGCCAAGCGTCTCTGGGCAAAAAGCGAGGAACTCGTCGAGGAACATTTCTAAACGACGAACACACGCTGGTTGGCAGCTTGCCGCCACTGCAACGAACAGGGACCGCATGGTCCAGCCTATAGCCGCGACAAGCCTAAAGGGAGACCAGCATGTCTGGGACAGACAAACCAATTGACGTCGGACATACGCGTCGCGAAGTCCTGGCCGGAATGGCTGCGGTCACCACTGCAGTCGCCGTCCTGCCTTTCTCGGCATTGGCGAAAAGCCAACCAAATACCAATGACAATTTAGGGCATAAGAACATGGGTACCTTCACCGTTACCGACGGTACGGAAATTTTCTACAAGGACTGGGGTACGGGCCAGCCGATCGTGTTTCATCATGGCTGGCCGCTGAGTGCGGACGACTGGGATCCTCAGATGATGTTTTTCCTGGCAGAGGGCTTTCGGGTCATTGCCTACGATCGCCGCGGCCATGGTCGCTCCAGCCCTTCGGCAGTCAGAAACGACATGGAAACCTATGCAGATGATTGCGCGGCTCTGGTCAAGCATCTTAGCCTGAGGGCCGCAATCCATGTTGGTCACTCCACCGGCGGCGGTGAGGTCATTCGCTATGTCGCCAAGCATGGCGGCGGCGGTGTCGTTTCCAAGGCCGTTACCATCAGTGCGATCCCGCCAGTGATGGTGAAGTCGCAGAACAATCCGGATGGCATTCCGATCGAGGTGTTCGACGGCTTTCGCAACGGCGTTGCCAGCAACCGTGCCCAGCTCTACGCTGATCTGTCCGCAGGCCCATTCTATGGCTATAATCGGCCGGGTGCGAAGGTTTCCGAGGGCACCAAGCAGGATTGGTGGCGCCAGGCCATGATGGGTGACATCAAGGCGCAGTATGACTGCATCAAGGCCTTCTCTGAAACAGACTTCACAGCAGATCTCAAGAAGATCGATGTTCCGGTTCTGGTGATGCATGGCGAAGATGACCAGATCGTTCCGATCGCCAACACTGCTCTGAAGGCGGTGAAGCTTTTGAAAATGGGCACGCTCAAGACATATCCTGCTCTGCCACATGGAATGTTTGCCACCAATCCGGACCTGATAAATGCGGATTTGCTCGCGTTCTTCAAGAGCTGATCGCGATGATTGCCAGCTCTGTGCCGGCCGAAGAGCCTGTGCCGCCCGTAGGCGGGATGGGCGCCAGTCCGCTAACGTATTAGAGCTCGTTCAGCACTTGCTTTGTCTCCGCACCATACAGAGGCAATTCTCCAATACTTAGGTGATCCACGCTGCGGGACGTTGGTTCGTATCCCATCAAGGCGGTCATCTCGCACCCTGCCAACTCATTTCTTTGGATTGGCTTTCGGTTTCGGTTGATACAGACGCCGTTTGACATTTGATCGCAGTGCATTGCGCAGATCCTTGTCGGTACTCGAAAGGTCAAACCATTCCGGATCGAAGTAGCCACCGCACCAACGGATGGTTTCGTCATACTCCGGGTCTTCCCGGTCGGCGATGATCTCCAGGAACCGCTCATGTCCCGACACGCCGCCGACATCCTCCGGTGGTCGCGCCCTTGCGCCTGCGACACAGCTCCCGTGCTTCGGCGTAGCGGTGAGCGTCAAGAACTCTTCAACCACGACGGTGTGCTGCCAGTCGTCCCCGAAATCATAATGGTAGCTGAACACGGAACCTTGCTCGAAGTCCAGCAAACGGACCTCTCTCTGATCGAAGACCCGAGGATCGTCGTCGGTGGCATCCTCCGTCAGGGTCTCGACTTCCCCATATCGCAGACCACCGATCCGGAACTCATAGAGATGATAATTCCACCAGTTGAATGCAGCCTGAATTCCAAGATGCAGATGCTCTAGGTTCCATTGGACCGGCAGGACCAGCCGGCGCCAGACGTCTGGTTCGATCTTATCGATGGAAACTCTGATTTGGACAGCATTTGCGGCTTTGAACATTCCCTGAATGAACAAGATGGGCGGAAGATCGTCAAGCCGGTCTCCAGCGCAACATGCCAGGATGTTTGCGGCGCCGTATGTCCGTCTCTCGTCAAGAGCACTTGGTAGGTCCGTAGGCATGCCTCGTTCATGAAAACCAGCCAGAACTGCCTTCCCGAACAGTCCGCCGGCGCCGGAAGCCGTCCTTCTCAATAAATTCTTTGAACCTGGGGTTCGCATTGCTGTAATCGTCAAAGACATTGAAGATTGATAAGGCACCGATTTTAGGGCTTATTCGATATGGACAGAACGAAAGGCCCTAAGCTTTGGTTTAAAGTAGCTCAAAGGACAATACTACGAAGAGCGACGAATATGGCATCCGATCGTTTCTCGACCGCGAAAAGCGCACTTTCAATCCGATCAAGTTCCAGGCTATTCTTGATGGCCCGTGGTGTGGTTGTTGGAAAAGAATTTTCTGGTTTGCGGTGCAACTGAAGCATGTCGGAAAATCAGCCAAGCGGCCGCGATGGTGTGAACTTCGAGAATGGGCTTGTGGCGGTCGGCAGTGCCGCGCAACCGCTGGCCAGGCGATGTGGCGAGAGGAAGGCGATGGAATGTTCTCTTGATACAGTTGAGGAGATCGTCGGCAAGAGATCGTCTTCATCGGCGCCGATCCCTTGGGCCAGAGCTAGATCAGACAGCAACTCAGCGACTGTGTTATTCCCGGGGATGCCATCACCCTGTGATACCGCCACTGTCGGCAATCCATAAAGCCCAGGCGCTACCGGTCGTGAGTTCGACCAGGAAGAAACGCGGGTGCCGGTCGGTATCACGCAAGCGACGCATGTCGAGCGAAGTGCCGCGGAAAGGAACTGTCGGCGGAAGATGCTGCAATTGCAAGTTAATTAGCGATAGTGGAGATTGGCGTATGAAACGGAAAATAGTTGACCTCTCGGTCTGCCTAGAAAACGATGTGATGTCCGATCCCCCTGGGTATGGACCAAGTATCGAGTACATTGACCACAAGGCAGCGCTGCCGGGATTGCTCGAATTTTTCCCGGGGCTTACGGCTGGCGACCTTCCAGATGGGGAAGCGTGGGCCATAGAGCGGGTAAATCTCATGACGCATAACGGCACCCATCTTGATGCACCTTATCACTACGCGTCTACGATGGACGGGGGGCACCGCGCTATCACGATAGACGAGGTTCCCTTAGAGTGGTGCTTTCAAGCCGGTGTCAAACTCGACTTTCGGCATTTCCCTGACGGATACGTGGCATCAGCTGCTGACGTTGAGGCCGAACTGGAGCGTATCGGCCATGTTATCTCGCCGCTGGATACCGTCGTTGTAAACACGCGGGCGGGCGAACGCTTCGGACATGTTGACTACGTCGCATCAGGCTGTGGGATGGGGCGCGAGGCGACGCTCTATCTGACAAAGCGCGGTGTACGCGTGACGGGTACCGACGCCTGGAGTTGGGACGCGCCGTTCGTCCAAACGGCGGGACGATACTCCGAGAGTGGCGACGCAAACCTAATTTGGGAGGGGCACAAGGCCGGGCGCGAAATAGGTTACTGCCATCTCGAAAAGCTTCACAATCTTGAAAAGCTGCCTGCGACGGGATTCATCATCGCCTGCTTCCCGGTAAAAATCCGGGCGGCATCGGCAGGATGGACACGAGCAGTCGCTATACTTGATTGAAAGCGTTCCTCTTGCTTGGCCTCGGTACAGCCGGCTGCAAGCAGGGGCTGTTTTTTCAACGGGGACGCAGCGCTTTTCGATGATGGAGACTCGTGGGGAAATTACGCGGATACCAGGCGAGGAGCTGGCATTAGCCCGCTCCTCGCCAACATCTTTCTGCACTACATGCTCGATCTGTGAGTTCATCAATGGCGTCGACGCTATGTACGCGGCCGAATTGTGATCGTGCGCAATGCCGACGATTTCGTTATTGGCTTCGACAACAAGGATGATGCGGAAGAAGTGCTTCTCGCTCTTCAAGGAGCGATTAGGCAGTTTAGCGTGGCGCTTCACGAACGCAAGACGCGGCTGATCGAGTTTGGCCGGTTCGCGGCTTTGAGTCGGCAGCGACGTGGCGCGCGAAAAGCCGAGACCTTCGCCTTCCTGGGCTTCATTCACTATTGTGGAGGCGTTGGCGCGTGGATTATCATTTGAGCGGAATTCGGTCTTTGATAGGCCGCTTATTTCATTGCTATCGTCGGTATCTTGCAACGAACAGATTTCGGGCGTCCACAGGCAAGCATTCGGTTAAGAATGGTGACGCCGATTGCAGCCTCTTTCTGTTGAGAAAGGAATGACCGAGCGCGCAAACGCGATCGAACAGGTTAAGACCGGAATTGGTGCACGGACCAGATGTCAATGTTTTGCATCTATGCGGCCAGGATCGAAACTAGGTTGATTGATCCAACATGCCGCACAAAGATAACGCCGCGCACCGCCATCATATCGGTAAGATGAAGTTCAAAGTGACGAACTGGGCAGAGTATGAAGCGTGTCTTCGCCGCCGGGCAGTTTGACTCTTTGGATAACGCCGGAAGCGCTGGCGGGCTGGGCAGTGCCACGTCGCAAGACGCGTTGTGGCCAGCCGCGCTATACTGATCTGGCGATCGAAACCACGCTCATGCTGGGAATGGTGTTTGGGTTGCGGTTGCGCCAGAGCGAGGGTTTTTTGAACTCTGTTTAGAAATGATGGCGCTGGACTTGGCTGTGCCCGATCACACCACGCTGAGCAGGAGGGCCAGTACCTGGAAGCCATCGGCCAGAAGCAACGACCACAAGTCTGTGGCAATTAGCCCGTATCCATCCGGCGAGGGCCGCAGGGGTTATGATTTCGGCTCGTCTGCCATGATGCGTTCGATCTTTCCCTGATCGCATTGCTCGTCGATGAGGAATTGGCGGATACCACCATCCCAGGTGCGGATATCGGCGAGGAATTCCTGCAAGCTTTCGATCCCGCGTTCGGTGAAGGTCGTGATGCCCTCTTCGCTTCCATCGTGGGTGTGGATCATCTCGCCGTAGTCGATGTTGTCGGAGTTGCTGGCGACTTGCTGGATGAGTTCAATGTTCTCGCCGATCAGCGAGGCGACATAGTCGATCGTGTAGACATGCGTCGGGCGCGCCATCAGGCTGCTTTCTGACGGACATGGCCTGCGGAAGACCAGTTCCATGGCAACAGTTCCGGCAGCCTTGATACGGGGATGCCAGGCATGCGAGCGAGTACGTCCGCCAGCCAGGCCTGCGGATCGATGTCGTTCATCTTGGCGGTGACGATCAGAGAATACATGAAGGCGGCACGCTCGCCTCCTCGCTGGGAGCCGGCGAATAGCCAGGACTTTCTTCCGAGAGCAATCCCGCGCAGGGCCCGCTCGGCCGCATTGTTGGTCAGACATAGCCTGCCGTCATCGAGGAACCGGGTGAAGGCCTCCCAGCGTCCCTCCTTATCGAACATGTAGTTGATCGCCTTGGCGACGGGATTGTGCTTCGACATCTGAGCGTGTTGCGCTCTGAGCCAGTCGTACAAATCCTCGACGCGTGGGCGAGCATGCTCCTGCCGAGCGGCAAGCCGTTCCTCGACGGACATGCCGTTTATGCCGCGCTCGATGTCGAAGAGCGCGTCAATGCGGGCAACGGCTTCAAGCGCGACAGGCGATATCTCATGGGCTGGCTTGCCCTTGCGTACGTTGCCGGCGATATCTGCCAGTTCGAAGAACTTGCGCCGCGCATGGCTCCAACAAAGTGCACTCCTGACCGGCCCCGGACTTCGATCGGCACGATAGAGATCGTTATAGCCTCCGTAGGCATCGGCTTGCAGGATGCCATGCCACCCGGCGAGATGCCGATTGGGATGGGTCTTCTCGCGATCGGGTGAGAAGTAGAAGAGCGCTGCGGGCGGTGCGCCGCCCGCAAACGGACGATCATCGCGCACGTAGGTCCATAACCTTGCCTGCCGTGTTGCGCCCCTGGCCAGGAGCGGCACGGTGGTGTCGTCACCATGCAGCCGTTCGGCTGCCAGTACATGGGCGCGGATCAGGTCATGGATCGGCTGCAGGGCGGTCGCGCAGGCTCCGACCTGGTCGGCCAACGTGGAGAGGCTGAGATCGACGCCTTCCTTGGCGTAGCGCTCGGCTTGGCGATTCAATGGCTGATGCTGGCCGAACTTCTCGAACAGGATCGTGGCGAGCAAGTTGGGACCTGCCCATCCCCGCGGTGTCGCATGGAACGGGGCCGGTGACTGGCTGATCTTCTCGCAATCCCGGCAGGTGAACTTCTCTCGCACCGTCTGGATCACTTTCCACTGCCGCGGGATCGCCTCCAGCGTCTCAGTGATGTCTTCGCCCATCTTCACGATCCTGGTCGAGCCGCAGCAGGTGCAGGTCGACGGAGCTTCGATGATCATGCGCTCACGTGGCAGGTGCTCAGGAAACGGCTTACGGGCCGGCCGGCGGCGTTCGAAGGCGGAGACATTTGTGATCTTCGCTGCCACGCGGTCAGCTGCGATCTCGTCTTCGGTGGCATCAGCTTCGAGTTCCTCGAGCTGCAATTCCATCTGGTCGATTAACCGAGCGCGCCGTTCCGAACTTTGTCCGTACTGTTCGCGGCGCATTTTTGCGATCTCAAGCTTCAGGTGCCGGATCATCGCCTCAGAGGTTGTCACGACGGCGCGCACCTGCGCGAGATTGGCCTCGGCGGAGGCAGCACGCGCCTCGGACGCCGCAAGCGCGGCGCGCAATCTGGCTATCTCCGAAGCAGCGTCATCCATGGCCAAAAGCTATCATGAAAAATGCCGAAAGCCCAACAAAAACAGCGCAAATAGAGGCGATCAACCTGCCTTGGAAGGGCGTTGCGTCCAACGCGGATTACGCCAATCGATCCCTTCCAGGAGGTAGCCCAACTGCGCCGTCGACACTGGCACGGCAGAGCCGTTATGGCTGACCGGCCAGATGAACTTGCCAGCCTCAAGGCGCTTTATATAAAGCGACATTCCGACGCCGTCGTGCCACAGGACCTTGATCAGGTCACCCTTGCGGCCGCGAAAGCAGAAGACCTCACCGCCATGAGGATCGCGGCCAAGGCCTTCCTGCACCTTCAGCGCCAGGCTGTTCATGCCGCAACGCATGTCCGTCACGCCACCCGCGATCCACACCTTCACCCCGGCTGGAAAAGCGATCATGACGCATCCAGGATCGGTAGCAGTCGGGCAAGAATGGTCGGATCAAGCGAGGCCGGGATCGTCAGCCGCCGGCCGTTCGGCAGGCCGATCTCGATCGTCTTGTCGTCTTCAGACCGCGGCGGTGAGTTCATCTCGGAAGATGCCCCCGGCGGCGAAATCGAAAGCGGTACGAAGCCCGTTGACGCGGAAACGTTCAAAAGCCCGCTCCGATATTGACGACGCCAGGCTGTCAGCAACGATCGCGACAATCCATAGCGCCGTGCTGTCACTGAACCCTGCCGAAAACCCTGCAGGCTCTCCTCGACGATCCGGACCTTCTCTTCGTCCGACCAATCCCGCCGGCGACCAAGATCATCGGCGGACAAGACCTCAATGGGTGATATGATTGTAGCGCATGACATAAGGCATGGACTTAAAGCCAATCAGCAAATCACGGCAGACGGCCTTCGGCGGAGGGATACATTAGCCCCCTTCACGTGCTTGTGGACAGTACCGGGCTCAAGGTCTATGGCGCGGGCCAATGGCTGGAAGAATAGCATGGGGCAAAGTCCCGGCGTGGCTGGCGCAAACTGCACTTGGCGGTTGACGCCGACAGTGGCGAGATCATTATCCATGGCCTGACAGATCAGGAAACCGGCGATGCCTCGCAGCTGGAGCCATTGCTTGATAAGATCGATGATGGGAGCGGCCAATTCATCGCCGATGGAGCCTACGAAGGCACTCCCACCTACGACGCTGTTCTGCGTCACAGCGCAGGCGCGAAGGGTCGTCATCCCACCGCGCTCAAACGCTGTTGCGCGGCCCAGCGCCCAGCCGTCCTGCCAGAGAGAGATCCACATCGCATCCATCCGGATTGATGGTCGGCTGAAATGGCAGACGTCCACTGGCTATGGTAAACGGGCGTTGATCGAAACGGCGATGGGTCGATACAAACGTATAATTGGACCGCGTTTGCGTGCGCGGTCATTCCTTTCTCAACAGACAGAGGCTGCAAGCGGCGTCGCCATTTTGAACCGAATGCTTGCTTGCGGACGCGCGAAATCCGTTCGTCGCCAAGCCTTGACAGGAGAAAGCAAATAAGTAAGGCCATCAAAGACCAAATTTCGCACTGTTGCTGATCCCTGCACCAACGCCGATCAGGATGTGAGCGTTGTAGAGCGATTAATAATTCATACGCCTCCCGCCGTGTAATTAACGCGTTGACGTCGCCCGAGGGAATGCAGTCGAACGCCTATTTGTTAAAGTATTAGTCGCGACTAGCTAGAGGTAGGCATCAAACCAATCGAGAACGCGGCGCTGGATATCGGCCTGATGCTCAGGCTCGCTAAACCAATGAGCTTCCCGCGGATAGCTGATCATCTTAACGGGTTTGCCAAGAAGTCTTAGTGCTCGGTAGAACTCCAGACCAAGCGCTATCGGCACTCGCGTATCTGCCTCGCCGTGCAGTACCAGCACTGGCGTATGAACGTTTCCCAACATTCGCACGGGCGATACCCTATCGAGATCAGCAAGGTGCGCGGATGGCTCGCCGAAATAACCCATGGTGTAGTCGGGCGTGTCGGTAATGCGCGCCATCGTAGTCATGTTGGTTGGAGCAGCACCGACCACTGCTGCCTTAAAGCGCTCGCTGTGCGTCACCGCCCAGGCCGCCATGAACCCGCCATAGCTCCAGCCGCCGATGCCGAGGCGCGAAGGGTCCGAAATCTTCATTGCGACGAGCATGTCAACGCCGTCGATCACGTCTTGATAGTCCACTCCGCCCCAGTCATGCCCAATCGCTCGCGCAAAGGCCGTGCCTTGACCGTCCGAGCCGCGCGGATTGGGTAGCAATACGGCATAGCCATGCGTCGCCAGCATCTGCGCCCATTCGTGCCAGCTCCCAAGCCACCCCGCCCACCACGCCCATTCGGGACCGCCGTGAATTTGTATGACTGTCTTAATCGGGTTCCCAGGGGTGTAGTCCGGCGGCGTAACGAGGACACTATAGATCCGCTTTCCGTCATGGCTACTGGTCCAAGATATTTGACTCACCTTGCCACATTTCCAGCGGGCGACTTGCGGGTTGATCATTGTAATTGGACGGATCTGTTTGCCGGCGATGGTCCAAACGTCGGCAGGTCGCTCAGGGCTTGACAGCGCAACTGCGACGAGGCGATCATCTTGACTAGTCGTGAGGTCGAAAGCCTCACCTTCCAAAGTGGCAAGCCGCGTGACACGCCCGTTCCCGGTCGCCGCGATTCTCACTAATCTGGATTGCGTCTCCTCAAATGACAAGGCGAGGATAGAGCGGCTATCCGCAGCCCATTGCAACCGAGTCAACAACCCCGCGTGGTCGTCGGCGAGCTTTATGAGTGTATTTGTCGCAAAGCTGTAAACGCGGGGGGCCATGCCAATAAAGCCCGGCGTGAGAATTTCCGAGGCGAGGATGGCAGTGCCGTCTGGTGCCCATAACGGGCCTTCCGCGGCATGTTCAATGAGCGTCTTGCCGAGTGTGCCGTTCTGAAGATCAAAAGTGGTTATCCGCGAATGATAAAAATGATCATTGATCGCGCTGGTATCCGCGACACGGACCGCCATGCGTTTTCCATCTGGAGACCACGCCATTTTACTGACGTTGACAGTTTCTGGCGAGACAGGTCGCGCCTTGTGGCTCAAAAGATCCAGAACCCAAAGGCGGGACATGTGGCCAGCCTTGTCCATCTCGACCCAGTCACGCTTCGCCTCACGATCTGCCTTTTCCCCCGGTGGATCTGGATCAGCACTTAGAAAAGCAATCTTCGTCCCCTCGGGCGACCATGCGAAATCGGTAATATCGCATGGCACTGCAGGGAGCGGCACTGGCTCTCCACCATTGCGCCCAACCTTCCAGAGCTGGCGGGTCTGTTTGCCCCCGGCGTCCAAAACAGCTGGCGGCGATCCATCGGTTTGGCCTTCAGGTCGGCTGGATGCGGCGGGCTTGCCTGCGGTCGACATATCGGTTTCTATGGTCTGTTTGCTGCTGCGGTTTGACAGGAACGCGATCATTCCACCGTCCGGAGACCAGCGCGGTGTGTTGTCAACACCAGGACCGCTGACGAGCTCACGCGCGGGCTCGCTGCCGTCGGTCGGCACGAACCATATCCTTTGCTGGTCGGAGCCGAAGGTCGCCACTTGCCGTTGAACGACAAACAATATTGTCTTACCATCAGGCGACATTTCCAGATGACGCATGTCGTGTAACTGCATGATGTCAGAAGGGCTAATCGGACTGCCGAATTCGGCAGTATTCGTCGTTGGAGCGATGGGCGAGCGAAGGCGCAGTGCCTGAATGTCCACCTCTTTCGGTGACGGGGTCACGGCTGTAAGGAGCGACGCCGTAAGAGGAAATACTAGCTTCATTGAAAATCCTTTATCTCACCCGATTTGGGCTAAAGAGAACATTCCGACATAGTTTGCGGCTTGACGCGTTCGCAGCCATGCTAAAACCTTCACCTTAGTTTGTCGGCGTTAGGGCGCGCATCCAGCCGCTTATCGCGGGAGAAAAGCTGGAACGCTGTTGCTTTATGGCACATAATGCATGCCGCGATTATTGCGCTGGCATCACCACCCGATCAGAGACGCCGAACCCAAGCTTGTTATCAGAGCCAAGAACGGTTCGAAGCAAAACTTGCTAAGAAGTTGGTGTCCAGCGCTATCGATGCCGATCTGCGTCCCAAGTCACGGGAAAGTTTTGAACTGTTCGTATGCCCGAAAAGCCATTGACCTTTGGAAAGGCGCCACCGGCTCTGATGGTCGGGAAACGCTCTGCTAGGACGGTCAATGCCTCTTCCAGCTCAACTTTTGCAAGTGCTTCGCCCAGACAACGGTGCGCTCCAGCGCCAAATACCGGATGCCATTTCAATTGCTCTCTTGTGATATCTAGTCGATCAGGGTCCCTATACAGATGCTCATCTCTGAGGGCGGACATGGTCACGAGGGAGCAAGCTTTATTGGCGGGGAGGAGCATCCCGTCTAACTCGATATCGGTGGTGGTGACGCGCGGAACTGAGCCTATCGCGGGCTCATAACGTAGGCATTCCAGGACGGCCTTTGGAACCAGGTCGTGATTCTTCAAAACTGCATCCCATTGATCAGGATGCTGGAGAAGCACTGCGAGCTGGATGACGATGGCAGATCGCGTGGTGTCGCTACCACCGACGATCAAAGTCATGATTTGAGTAATCACTTCCTCGGCGGACAAGGAGCCGTCGCTTTCCACATCGAAAAGAAGCCTGCTCACAAAGTCATTGTTCTTTTTATAACTGCGCCTAGCCACGACGTCGGCAACATATGATCTTAGCTCGCCGGCTGCCCGTTGAAGCTGCGGTACATCGTGCGCACGCCAAGATCCGCCCAGGAGCGGACTGAAACGGTATACGATCTCTGTAAATCTCTTCACATCGTCCTGTGGGAGGCCTAAGATCGACGCAATGATCTTGGCCGGAATAAGAGCGGCAAAGTCCTCAAGCAAATCCATGCCACCATCGGGCGCTACGGCATCTGCGATCTGTGCAACAGTCTCTCTAATGAGAGGTCGCAATGCATCAATCATCTTGAAGGCGAATGTCCTGGTCAGGGGAGATCGTCTGCGCAAATGAACATCCCCATTCGACGTCAGCATCCCGTTTTGCACGAATTCCCAGATCGGTCCATCTCCAACGCCGCGCAGGGTGACCAACTCTGTTTCTACCTGACGTGTCTTAGCATCGCTGCACAGGCTGAGAACGTCGTCGGCACGCAAGATCAGATATACCCCCGCTTCCGACAAGATGAACGGTATCTCCTTTCGGTAGTGCCGGTAGACGCCATGAGGGTCCGAACTGAGGGTTGAAATGGGCAGCACCGGAACTCGAAAGTTCGCGTCGCGCTCTGCGGAGTTGTTCAGATTCATTCATCAATACCTTTAATTCGGTCCATCCGTCGCCCAAACTTCGGCCAGCTAGCGAGACAAATCCGGCGCGTCAGAAGGACATTCTGTTCTTTAGCTGCGGCAGGAGTGTTGCATTGTGTGATGACGACAGTGGCGGGAAACACGTGCGAAACAATGCGCGTAATGACTTTGGCGCGGATTTCCTTGGATCGTTACATATGGCGGTCACCCCACCAACATCTAAGTGCGCCCACATTAGCGCGTTGGGAAGAAACTTAATCCACGGTCCAATGCACAATTAAATTCGAGTG
Source organism: Rhizobium tumorigenes (assembly GCF_003240565.2). Lineage (NCBI taxonomy): Bacteria > Pseudomonadati > Pseudomonadota > Alphaproteobacteria > Hyphomicrobiales > Rhizobiaceae > Arminella > Arminella tumorigenes. The sequence continues at coordinate 315,953 of NZ_CP117256.1, read as the reverse complement.
TCGTACCCTTTTGTTCGTATGGGGGAAGGCTGAACACAGTCATAGAGAATTGAGCGCTTTTGTCTGGGCGGACTTTGTATCGTAAAAACTGAACGATTGGCTTTCCATCGAGATCGATGGTCATATGCTCGTCAGCAAAGGCAAGCGTCCCATCGTCCGTCAATCTAAAAGCGTTAATCCGTAATCCACCGCGTGTCTTGCTCGGATTTGCATCGTTTGGTACTGGGCTGCAAAGACTGAGATCAACGGTGACGGCGACCGGCTGCCCCTTACCAAGCATACGAATTACAGCCGGCAGGGCGAGCGGTCCTTGGCGATGCTCGGTTGCACTCGCTGCGGCGGGCAGCAAGGCCGCGAGAAAAATAGCGAAGAGGCGCTTCATGCAGTACTCCTTGGAACTCTTGGCGCATGGCTCGGTAAGCGGCGTCAAATGGATTGGCATTACATAACTTTACACAGCGCTCAGCGGAAAGCCGATGAGGATGTATTTAACTCTGATCGTGATGCCAGAAGCCCTGAAGCAAGACTCAGGCGCCCTATACCATTCGTTAATGGACTTTTATTCGTTGCGTATTTCACCAACGCAAATCCGTGTAGGTTACGTGCAGAAACTGATCACAAACCCGTGATCTGGCAAATGAAAATTTTATAACGGCTTAATTTACTGATTTTGTGAGAGTATTTCCCTTCCGTGTAATGTTGGGCCGCAAAAGGCCGCCTTATTTCTGCCCTAATACATATTGTTGGCCAATCTCGTCTGGCATCCAAGAGACGAATGAAAATGAACCTTCCGATGAAGCGCGTACCGTGAAACCTGTCGTCAGAACCAGAGGTGTCTCGTCTCTCTGGGATCAGCTTGTCAGATGCCTGGTGACCGGGCAAGCGGCGACCGGCGTGAGGGGGCGTGAAGCGGATGCAGGCGTTGTCGCGGAACTGCAGGAACCAGTCGCTCCGCTGCAAAGGGAGAAGCACAAGCGGAGAAGACCGTAAGGCGAGAGTACCGATGCGGGGCACTGGGACGGAGGATTTGTAGTAGCGATGAAGGCTCGTAATGGAGCTGGAGCGAAGAGGTCGGATCAGGTGGTCGTATTATCAACACAACTGGCAACAGAAACGTTGATGGATATGCAAGGCAGCCGTTTAATATCAGTAAGCAGAAGGTGTACGAAGCTTATCTGCAGGTGCGATCCAACGGAGGCGCAGCTGGTGTGGATGAGGTAACGATTGAGCAGTTCGAGCCGATCTAAAGAGGAATCGTACGCATCCGAGGAAGGCCGTCTTGTACGGATGAGGAATATGGAAGAGCACTGGCTATATCAACGTCAATATAGCCAGTGTTGTAGCCATGGACATTATCAGAGACCGTAAACAGGTGAGCCGCCTTGAGGTCCGGGACCGGTCGACGGCTCGATTCCCGAAGGCGGACACTCGAACAAGACCCGAACTGCAAAGTTCGAGCCTTTAAAACCCAATATGAATAAGGACATCATCAGATATAGCCCGCCCTGCAGTGCGCTGGCTTAATGCTCTGGATTGCGTTGCAAAAATCGGGATTCTTTCGTTCCTGAGAGCCAAGGCGGGTGGAAGGTAGCCGCTGCCGGCGAACTAGACGAAGTAGGATGGGAATGCCAACGAACAACGTGCCGTATTTCAGTCAGTGGGAAACGCCCGAAATGACGTTGCCTGTTGTTGCAAAGGGAGCCGCAGCCCTGCTGGATGATCCGCTTTGGCAGCAATCTGGAGCGCAAACGGTCGAGGAATACTCTCGTTGGGCTCCCAATCTTTGCGGTATGGCATGCCTGAAGATGATCCTCGCAACGCGGGGCGAGGCTCACCCCACGCTTGATCTTGCCCGCGCTTGCACCCAGCATGGCGGTTATGTCGTCAGTGAAGACGGAGCCTCCATCAAAGGGCTGATCTACGCGCCGTTTGTCGAACTGGTTTCCAGCCGTTTCGGTCTGAAAGCCGAAATCATGACAGGTGTCGAGGCGGTGGCCATTCCGAAGCTCCTATCGCGCTGGCAGTCTTTCATCGCATCGGTGCATCACTCGATCCGCTGGCCCGATCAGGGTCCGCCCTCAAAGGGCGGCCATCTGGTGCTGATAACGTCAGCCTCTCCACAAGCTGTCTGCTTTCATAATCCATCCGGCCATGATCGAGCCAGCCAGCCAGACGTCGTCCAGCCGCTCGACGTCTTCGATCAGTGCTTCGCCGGTCGCGGGATCGCCGTGAGTTTTTATAGTTGGAGGCGGTGATTAAGCATGGAGCACTAACGGGGAAAATTTGCGGAGCACATCTCAAAGTTCCATAAACACCCTTGTGTATTGTCCGATAAATAATTGATTTTATAAGTGTTTCTGCTGTTTTTCAGCTGTTAGCGTGAGGTGCCTTCCATTAGCCGAAAGCATTTCAGCTTGTCTGTTCTGGCTCCGGGCTTAGAGCTGGCTCGGGAAATCTGCACAGCTAGGATAAGTGGAATTTCTGCCTGACTTCGGCTTAGATGCCGGGAACAGGAGATACCATGACAAGACGACCGCGCCGGAACCATAGCCCGGCTTTCAAGGCGAAGGTGGCACTTGCCGCCATCCGAGGTGAGCAGACGCTGGTGGAGTTGTCCCAGCAGTTTGACGTGCACGCCAACCAGATCAAGCAATGGAAAGACCAGCTCCTTGAAGGGGCGACAGGCGTTTTTGGCGATGAAACCAAGGCCGAACCGGCCGGTCCAACCGTCGATGTCAAAACGCTTCATGCCAAGATCGGCGAACTGACACTGGAGAACGATTTTTTATCCGGTGCGCTCGGCAAGGCGGGATTGCTGGGCGGAAAAAAATGATCGACCGCGAGCATAAGCTATCCGTTGTGTGCCAGGCGAAGCTTCTCGGCTTCAGCCGTGGCAGTGTCTATTATCTGCCTCGTCCAGTGCCTGACGGCGATCTTGCCCTGATGCGCCGGATCGACGAACTGCATCTCGACTACCCGTTTGCCGGAAGTCGAATGTTGCAAGGGCTCTTGAGGGGAGAAGGGCTGGAAACTGGGCGGCTGCACATCGCCACGCTGATGAAGAAGATGGGCATCGAGGCGATTTATCGCCGCCCAAACACCTCAAAACCAGCGCCTGGGCACAAAATCTATCCCTATCTTCTGCGCAAGTTGGCGGTCACCCGGCCCAACCAAGTCTGGGCAATGGACATAACCTACGTTCCGATGGCTCGCGGTTTTGTCTATCTCTGCGCCGTCGTGGACTGGTTCAGCCGGAGGGTTCTGTCGTGGCGGCTGTCGATCACGATGGAAGCGGCCTTCTGCATCGAAGCGGTTGAGGAGGCGCTTGCCCGATATGGCAAACCCGACATCTTCAACACCGACCAGGGGTCGCAGTTTACCTCTGTCGACTTCGCCGCCGTGTTGAAGAAGGCGGAGATCGCCATCTCGATGGACGGCAAGGGTGCGTGGCGGGACAACGTGTTCGTCGAACGGCTCTGGCGGTCGATCAAATACGAGGAAATCTACCTGCACGCCTACAACACCGTGTCCGAGGCCCGCGTCGGCATCGGCCGATATCTTACCTTCTACAATAGCCGACGCCCACATTCATCCCTTGACCGGCAGACACCGGATCAGGCCTACTTCAACGCGCTGGCACCAATGATGGTGGCGGCATAATCGAGGCGGAAGTCCACTTAGCGAAACGTCCGAAACTGTTCAGACAAACCGAGCCACCTCTCTTCTCAGCTCGACTTCCGGCGAAATCTGCTTGGATTGAGCGTTGAGAGAAAGCAACTGCTTCACCTGGCTGGCAACGCAGGCCGCGCGCGTCCACTCCGATCTCGGAAAAGGCTTGGCCTATGTGCTGACGCCACAGGACGGCTTCCGTCTGTCCCTGAACGACGGCCATGTCGATCTTGACTCCAACCTGGTGGAAAACGCGATCCGCCGCCCGGCCATTGCAGGGCACGATGAAGGGGGCCGCAACTGGGCTCGGTTTGCCAGTGTTATCGGCAACTGCAAAATGAACGGCGTTGAACCTTACGCCTATCTTTGCGACTTCTTCAGCCGCCTCGCAAACGGCCACCTCGCCAAAGACATCGACGCCTTGATGGCCTATGCCGCCCACATCAAGGCCTCACAATGAGGTCGCCAGATACTCGTCGGTGGCCACGAGATCTCTTCCGGCCACCATCGCGAATTGCGCATAGCGGCGATGACTCTTTGGGAAAAAATGCCTGAGCATGAGAGGTATCTGCGGATAGCGTCCTTCGCTGGCCTTTTTTACGATGCCAAGCTATCGGCGGCGTTTCGCCATAGAGGCCAAATGCCAACGCGGCAGGCCCGCTCATTCGCGACAAACAAAGCGACCTACCGGTTTTTCGCGGCGTCTCATTCTGATCGTCGCGCTATAGTCCAGCCATATTGCTTGAAGAGACTGCCTAACGGTTCGTCTGTATGCTTCACTATAAGGTGACATTATTGTCTCCTCTCCCCGTTCAATGCTTGTCCCTACGGAGCTGCCGGGCTCGAATGAAATTGCTAACTCGCCGTGTATTTTTTGCCTTAAGCAAAAATGCTGTACCGTTGGATCTGGGGTCGTCTTTCCTTGCATGTTTGTTTCTCCGTGATTGGAATGTGGAGTTCCTGCTTGTGATCCACAGCGCCGATCAAGTCTTCGCCGCTTTGGCGAATGTCGGATCGAAGGTCTTGCTGAAGGGGACATCGGCATTGGCAAGTCCCGGATCGAGCGTTTTCAGCACGCCCATCATGGATTCGTACCCTTCCTTGGTGACCAGTCCATCCAGCGAGTACATTTCCTTCGAGTTCTTGAAGGCCTGCATGTACAGATCGCGGTTACCCAGCTGGTATTCCGTCGGCACCACGCTGGCCACATCCTCGGGGCTGGCCTGGCCAATCCATTTCAATGCCTTCATGAACGCGTTGACGGTGCGCTGCGTCGTCACCGGATTGGCAATGGCGAAGTCCTTCTTGAGGTAGACAGTCGCAGCCGGGTTGGGGCCGCCGAACAGGGACCGCGTGCCGGCCTCCGTGCGGGTGTCGAGGAGAATGGCGATATCGTTGTCGTACTGCAGCTGCGCGATGACGGGGTCGACATGCGATATGGCATCGATCTGACCGCTCTTGAAGGCTGCAAGTGCGGCGGCACCTCCGCCGATCCCGATCAGCGAGGCATCGTCGGCCTTCAATCCGCTCTTCAGCATTGCGTACTGGAACATCAGCGCTGTCGAGGAGCCGGGCGCGGTAATGCCGACCTTGCGCCCCTTCATGTCGGCCATCGACTTGATCTCGCCGGCGAGATCCTTGCGCACGGCAATGACGATACCGGGGAAGCGGCCGAGATTGCAGATCCCGACGATATCCTGTCCCTTGTTCTGCATGCGGATCGTGTGCTCGTAGGCACCGGCGACGATATCGAGCGAACCGCCGACGAGGCCCTCGAGAGACTTCGAGCCGCCCGCAAAATCGTTGATCGTAACGTTCAGGCCCTCTTCCTTGAAGAAGCCTTTGCGTTCCGCGATTGTCAGCGGCAGGTAGTATAAGAGCGGCTTGCCGCCCACCCCTATCGCCACGTCGGTCTTTTCAGGCTTGGCGTCCTGCGCCATCGCCGAAGGGATGCCGTTGAGGGATGCGCCGAATATCGCACCCGTCGTTCCGATTAGAAAAGTCCTGCGTTTCATGTCTGCTCCTTGGTTTCAGTTTCGGTACAGGGTTAACCGGGCAAGTATCTCATTAGCCAAACCAAGCTGTCACAATTGGGTGTCGTACTTGCTCCGGCAATCTCTTATTGATGAGTCGACCGACCGTGATCACAAATCCGTGATGTGCCAAATGATGTTTGTGTGACGCCCTAGGTCTCTGTAAATATTAGACTAAATATGCAATCTGATCGCGGACTGCTATGGATTTTTGTCGTATTTTTGCCGTAAAGCAGCATTTTGCCGAGCTTCTCTCTTTTTGCTTCCCAAGATCGCCACGACGGTATTCCAAAAGCCCACGCGGGCAGTTGCCGGTGGAAAAGCTGTCTACTTGGCAAGAAAATATCTCTTCCGTCCCGGGCTGATTATCGCCTTCATCTTTTTGTTCCTTGGGTCGCTCAACGAATTCACACGCGCCTTTTACCTCGCCGGCCGCCAGAGCACACGCCGGCGGTCTATTCGGCAAGATGCATTGGGTAAAAGGCATTGCCGCTAGCTGGGATCTCGGGGCCGCGGGCCACCGAGGATCAGTGCGCTCCACAGCTGTCCGAGTGGACGGTCCGAGATCCTCCCCAAGCGATTCTTCAGTGTGCCGCCGACGACGGGAGTGTCTTGTCTTCCGTCAGCATTGACCAACACGGTGATCCGCTCCAAGAACCCTACAGCGTCGAAAGTCGATTTGGCATTCGAGATGCCAAAATAAGCGTTGGCATCCATCGCCTTTATTGACCCGATCGCGAGGACGAGGGCGATAGAGGTGTCCAAGGTGACTACAGCGGCGCAACGGCCCGACCGAACAGCGTCGAAAAGCTGTGGAATGGACCATACTTCAAAGACCTGGAACCGGTTCGATACCAGCGTTGAGATCACAGCGGCTGACCTGCCTGCCGGCAGAAAAACGATAACCGGACGCCGTCGCATCAATTTGAAAACTTTCGCCATGCGAATACTCCTGACTGCATCTCCAAAGAGATTGATGTCTCCATCAATCTTTTTAAGGCTCTGAGCATCCGAGGGTGGCTCTGACTTTGGTTCGTGGCGCTTAAGCTTGAACCTGAAAGCCCCGCCCACTCTGTTCAGGTGCGGGGCGCCTCGCCCTTTGGTCAGGCCTTGGATGGGCCAGCGTGATCTGTATGCGCCGCGTTGCTATTGCGGTGTGTCGTTTGTTGTTGAGAAATGTTGCGGTCTCGATCCCCACGATTGAAAGCTGCTAAACGCCCCCGTTAATAGACATTTCTGGGCTTGAGGCCTAATCGCTATGCCGTCGCCGCAGGGAGCAAAATGAAATCTACGAGCACCGCTCAACGACGACGCTGCAGAATTGTATTGAACACAGATCCAAAAATGATCGGTCTCCGCTGGTATTCATTGATTAATTTCAGCTATAACCCACAATTACTCGCAGACCCCTGGATGGTTGCATGAACAATATCTACACTGTGCTTGTTCGATGAAACCGAACTAGACCCGCGAAATTGGGATAAGCAAGATGTTGGCTTAAGGCAGACTGGGTCAGTCGGCCATCTTACGGATCTCGGTCACCTTTAGGGAAGTAGGATGTCTCCTACTTCCGAGCCTGCATTACCAGAGCCTTGAGATCGATCAGCGAGGAACGGTTCCACGCGCTCGGTTCGGTCAACTTGACGCAAATTGTTATGGCCACTCGGCTGGCACCATCGTGACATAAATTCCCTCAACGTCTGCCTATCGGTGCCAAGTCAAAGCGATCATAAACCGTTCAACGAGACGCCGGCCCTTGGAAGCGTCAATGATGTTGCATCTGGACATCCGGGATTGGACAAGCACATAATGCAACCTCCGAAAAAAATCCATCGTCCGAAAGCAATGTGCAGGGATCCGGCGCCAGATAGGTAGTTTGGCAGACAAATAAGTCTCACGGTTGCCGATCATCGTCTTCTTTCGCAAGCGAGTGAACCCGACCAAATTGGACCGAGTGCTGTAAAGCGATGTCCCGTTGTCCCACCCGCGTTCAATAGCGACGTCCCAGGGCAAAGACATGATCCGCAACTTGGAGACTATCTTCGCCGCCCCGCTAAGCGTTACCAGATAGCCTGCCGTGGAGCCTTGTGGCCCAAATATGCAGCGGCCTAGAATATCGCCTTCTGCGGTTGTGGTAAAAGTTCGGAAGCCCTTCCACCGATGGTTCACGAATTTGATCACGTCGGCATCTGGAGCAGCTTCCATGGCGGAAACCGCTCGCGCTAAAAACGTATCGTCGAGCAAGATGTCGTCTTCAACGACGATCGCCGCGTCTTTACCGCCGGCAAGGAACCGCTCTAGCGCAAGCAGATGGCTGCGATAGCAACCATATTCTCCTGGCAAAATATGCCGCCCATTTCGCTTCAGGAAGAGACGCACATCGACATCAATCCAGTCCTCACTCGGATGGACCTGCCCATCGACGCCTTCGACGCGATTGAGTTCAATCGAAAATTCGGCACTCTGCCGCCTCATCTCCGCCAGCCTATCGGCGGCGCGATCAATATTGATAAGGTAAATCGCCAAATGTTGCGGGGACATCGCTTCTTGAAAAATATCGGGCGATTGCACAGCCTTTTACCGGCACATGCGAAGGCGTCTACGCCTATGCTATTCGCAGTGCAACGCCGTTGGCATCAATCGCGCTCGCTCACAAATACAGACGAAAGGTGTTCTAGACAGACTGCGTAGTTACCATGCTTTGTCTATCCCTAAGATGTTCCTCTTCACTGCATACAGCGTGACCCACAGCCACGAGAGAAATATAGTTGCCGCTAATGCGAGTTGTATCGTGGTCATTTGTGATGTCCTGTTTTCCCATGGAAATCGGTAGAATTTTCCGTCTCGCGTTGTTCATTCGTTATATCAGACGCCAATGTTGCTTTGGGTCGCGTTATATTCAAAAATGTTGCAGCACATATATTTCGAGCTGCCATGGCACGAAATGAAAAGCGCTGGAAACCGTTGAACCTAGAGACTCAAACCATCGCGAATGCAGCCGAGGTCCATCAAGCAAATTGGTACTTTCCTGTGTTTGCTGTTTGCCGCTGGCCAATGCTCGGTTGAAATGGGCTTGGATCGCGTCGAGAGAAGGCAACTGCTCAGGCGGGCTCGTGAAATGGCGGGGATAAGTAGCTCGGGGCATTCCGTGCTGACGACCCTTTACAGACCAGCGTTGTTCACAAAGACGGCTCTCGCTTGGCACACGTACCTTCGTGGCGAGCTGGCCTCCAAGACGCTCGCTTTTAGTCTGACCCGGTCGGCTACGCATGCTTCGAATGCGATAGCTAGGCGCATCCAGCATGCGCTTCATGTGGCCGTAAGATTTGAAGTCTGAAGCCGAACCCTTTTGTTTCGATTATGCCTGTATAAACAATAAATTGGAATGTTTGTGTAAAAACTAAGTATTTCGATGAGGATAAATTAGAGGATTGTCGCCTATGATGCGTTTCTTAAGGTTGAGATCATCGACCTGAATTTACTAAGCTCCGGATCTAATAACCGTAGGTGCGAAACAACATGATTGACCAGCTTTCCATATTAAAGAATCGATACGGAGCAATTTCGACCAAATCATATCGCCTGCGTCCAGCATCTGCGGCGAAAGCGTCGCTCTGCTATCAGTCTCCGAGTTCACGATCCTCCAAGCGAATGCAAGCTTCGCCCGCCTCCTGGGCTGTGCAATCGCGGACATTGGAGGCAAAAGTCTTCTCGATTTCTGTTCATTTTCCCTCGAGGATGTTTCGCGCGACCTATTGGTCACCAACGCATGCGCCGTATCCGATAGCGTACATGTGAACACCGTCGTAAGAAGGTCGGATGGCACGGTGATCGATGTTGAACTTTGCCTGACCCATCTTCGGCTGGCAGAAGGCCGCTATATAAACGCTGTGCTACGCGATGCCTCAAGGAGAAAGGCAGATCAGCGAGCAATCGCCGCTAGCGAGGCGAAATCGGGCATTGTTCAACTCAACCCGTCGTCTTGTGGCGATACTGACACCCGACGGCCGCAATGTGGAAACGAACCCCATCGGTTATGCCTTCACCGGCCTTGACGCGGAGCAGACGTGAGCACTGTGTTTTTGAGAGGGTCACTGGTGGGCCAATGACGGATTGGCTTCAGGGCCGCGGCACACGCGCCGACCTGATCGGCAAGCGTCGACAGGCTGAGGTCGATCCCCTCTCGGGCATAGCGCTCGCTTTGGCGATTGAGCGGCTGATGCTGGGCGAACTTCTCGAACAGGATCATCGCCAGAAGGTTCGGGCCGGCAAAGCCGCGCGGCGTCACATGGAAGGGTGCTGGCGGCTGCGTGATCTTCTCGCATTCGCGGCAGGAGAACTTCTCCCGAACGGTCTGAATGACCTTCCACTGACGCGGGATGACCTCCAGCGTCTCTGTGATATCCTCACCGAGCTTCGACAGCTTGGCCGAGCCGCAGCAGGAACAGTTTGTTGGGGCAGCAATGACGACACGTTCGCGTGGCAGATGCTCGGGAAACGGCTTGCGTGACGGACGCTTGCGCTCGAAGGCCCTGACGGTCGAGCCCTTGGCAACCATCTCCGCCGCGAGCTCGTCTTCGCCTGCATCAGCTTCGAGTTCTTCGAGTTGCAGTTCCATCTGTTCGAGAAGCCGCGCCTTGCGCTCAGAGCGGCTGCCGTAAAGCTCCCGGCGGACCTTCTCGATCTCCAGCTTCAGCCGCGCGATCAGCGCCTCGGAGTGCGATACGAGCGCCTTTGCGCTTGCGGCTTCCGCCTTGGCAGCCGCCGCTTCTACCTCGGCAGCAACACGCCGGGCACTCTCCGCCGCCAGGGCCGCAAGTGCGCTGGCAAGATCGTCGGGAAGCTGTTCGACCGCATCGTGCATGGCCTGATGGAATCATATTCGACCCCGTCATTCCAGCGTTTTGCTCATCCGGCTGAGGTCGGTCTCCAAGTTTTTTGTGGCATCCGCCAGTCGATACCTTCCAGCAAATAACCAAGCTGCCCAGGGGTAATCACGACCGTCCCATCGGCCGCCGACGGCCATATGAAGCGTCCCCGTTCCAGCTTCTTCGTGAACAGTCATGCTCCCTGGCCATCATGCCAGATGACCTTGATCAGGCCACCGCCACGACCGCGGAAGACGAACAGATGCCCGCACATCGGATCGCGCTTCAGCGTCTCTTACACCATCAGCGACAGACCGGGAAAGCCTTTGCGCATGTCCGTATGGCCGGTTGCCAACCAGACCTTCACACCAGCAGGAACAGGGATCATCGCCGGCCCAGTACACAATCGAGAATGCGGCCAAGTGCCTCCGTGTCGATGTCGCTGTCCACGCGGACACGACGACCGCGGCCCAGCTCAATCATCACATCGCTACGCTTCCGGCGGGACTGCGATGGGGCTGGCGCTTCTAAGGCGGCGGGCTGGGCTGCCGGCGCGGCCTCCGAAACGATCACGGGCACCAAGGTGCTCGATACCTGCTTCGACGGCTCCTCGATCCGGCAGAGTTCCTTGCGCCACCGAAAGAGCTGGCTAACGTGGATGCCGGCCGTACGGGCAATCTCGGAAAGAACCGCACCAGGCTCAAGGCAGGCTGCAACCAGCCGCTCTTTGTCCTCGAGAGACCAGCGCCGACGGCGCTCGACAGACGTGATCACTTCAATCGGATGCTTGGTCATAGGTCTACTCCTAGTGTTTGCACTAGGACTTCCGATGTTCGCATCAACCTCGCAAGACGGCCCTCACCGTGGGCTTACGTCGCAGCGGGGGAGCGACGGCAAGCTCTATGTCAGTGATTTTTCCCTGACGCCAATTTTCGATGAGGATGGTACGGTCGCTTTCCTTATGCCGGAAGCTAATGACATAACGGCGTTAAAAACCACTCAGGAGGAGTTGGTACGCCGCGAGCGAGAAATCCGCTCGCTAGGCCGCGCACTCATAAACGGGGTTTGCAAATCAGCCTGATTTTGATTCATTGAGGCTTTGATTTGGAGGCCTTTCATGACCCGTCGCCGGTTTGATCTCACCGATTTCGAGTGGTCTGTGATCCAGCCTTTATTGCCGAACAAGCCGCGTGGCGTGCCACGCGTTGACGACCGCCGTGTGATCAACGGTATTTTGTGGCGTTTCCGGACAGGCTCGCCCTGGGCAGACGTTCCGGACCGATATGGCCCATACACAACTTGCTACAACCGGTTCGTTCGGTGGCGCAAAGCGGGTGTCTGGGACCATGTTTTGGGCGAGATTTCCAAGGCCTTCGATGGCGATATCGTCATGATCGACAGTTCCTGTGTCCGTGTCCATCAACATGCGGCCACGGGAAAAAGGGGGATCAAGACGATGGCAGCATGGGACGTTCCCGTGGCGGCCTGACCACCAAGATCCACGCCGTTGTCGATGCAGAAGGCCGACCGGTCCGTCTGGCACTCACAGCCGGGCAAGCCCATGACGGTCGCATGGCTGAGCCGATGTTAAAGGATATATCCAAAGGTGCGATTCTGCTGGCGGACAAGGCTTACAACACCAATGCGATAAGAACATTGGCAAAGCAGAAGCAGGCCTGGGCCAACATCCCTGCCAAGAACAATCGAAAGCAAAGCTTCCCTTTCAGCCAATGGGTTTACCGACAGCGAAATCCCGTCGAGCGTTTCTTCAGCAAACTCAAACAGTTCAGAGGCATCGCAACGCGCTATGACAAAGACCCCCTGAACTTTCTGGCCGCCGTAAAATTGGCAGCAGCAAGAATCTGGATCAGATCGTTATGAGTCTACGGCCTAGCACTACTTTGGCAGATTCGGGCAAGCCTGGTTTGAGATGATTTGCGCTCTCACTTTTGGGGCGCGATATGGCGGATTGGGATATAGAGCTTTCAGCATTTTTGCAGCCGTTTCTGGAGAAGCTTGGACACAAGAAACGGCGACAGATGTGTCCACTTTATGTGTCGGGGCTTATCGGTCCCGGAGACCGCAAGAGTATTGAGCCGATGGCGGAACGGTTCGCTCCAGGCCAGTACGACCGTCTCCACCATTTCATTTCCGACGGCCTTTGGGATGCTGTTCCTCTTGAGGCCGAGCTCGCGCTGCAGGCGGACAGGATCGTTGGCGCATCCGATGCGTTTCTGGTGATTGATGACACCGGCCTGCCGAAGAAGGGGGATCATTCCGTCGGAGTAGCGCCGCAATACGCCTCGATGCTGGGCAAGAGAGCAAATTGCCAGACGCTGGTGTCAGTGACGCTTGCGCGAGACGAGGTGCCGGTCCCGGTTGGCCTGCGTCTGTTCCTGCCGGATAGCTGGATCGGTGATCAGGAGCGCATGGCGAAGGCTGGGGTCCCAGACGACATGCGGACCTCTCGCACGAAGCCGGAGATTGCTCTTGCCGAGATCGATCGGTTGATCGTGACCGGTGTCCGGTTTGGCACAGTGCTGGCTGACGCAGGTTACGGCCTGTCGGCTGCGTTCCGAAAGGGCTTAAGTGAACGTGGCCTCACTTGGGCGGTCGGTATCCCCAAGCATCAGAAGGTTTATCCCGATGATGTTGGATTGATCTTTTCCGTCTCCGGTCATGGCCGTCCTCGCAAACATTCGATCCCCGACACCCTTTCGGTTGCCGCCGAAACGATGTTGGCATCTGCAAGCTGGAAGAAGGTCAGTTGGCGCCGCGGCACAAAAGGTCGCCTGACCGCACGGTTTGCAGCATTGCGCATCCGGATCGCCGATGGCACGCCGCAGCGCATCTATGACAAGGGACAGCAGCACATGCCGGGCGAAGCGGCCTGGCTAGTTGGCGAATGGCGATCAAACGACGAGCGCAAATACTACCTGTCCAATTTGCCGGTCGATGCGACATTGAAAGTGCTGGCGGCCGCGATCAAGGCGAGATGGGTCTGCGAACAGGCGCATCAGCAGATGAAAGAGGAGCTCGGTCTCGATCACTTCGAGGGCCGATCGTGGCAAGGCCTACATCGGCACGCTCTGATGACGATGATCGCTTATGCTTTTCTCCAGCACCAGAGATTGCAAACTGCAAAGCGGGAAAAAAAAGAAGCGACGAGTTCGCTGTGGGCCGCCTGAACCGACCTTGCCAGCCGTCCGTCGAGCCGTGATCAATGCGCTTACTATACCGCCAGCACAGATCCGATGTCCGCACTGTCAACAACACTTTCATAGCAAAAATTCAATTCTGCCAAAGTAGTGCTAGTCGAACATACGGCCGACGGCATTGTCCGCTACGACCGCAATTTCCGGAGGGTGTTCATCAACCAGCCCATGGGGTTTTTCAAGGGGGCCTCGGCTGATCGGTTCTTTGGAACGACCCTAGACGAAGTCTCCACGTTACGCGAGTTGCGCGCTTACAAGCGCCATCTAAGAGTCTTCTCTGATTGGGGTCGTTGAAGTCAAGCTGCTCCCGATCTAAATTTCGGATCATACCGCCCCGCGGGTCACTCGCTTCTCTTCGCGGTCGGCGCGTGGCCGCCGCATGATGGGGTCAGGAAGGCAAGGTGTCCCAATCTGTTTCACGACCTTGGGGTTTTCGCCCTCAGGTTCGAGACTCTAAACGAGATCACCTTGCCCATCGTCCCCACGGGAACGATCCGATTTGCCTTTCAGGCAGAACTTGCTGTTTGTGCCTTTTCCCTCCGGTTGTTCATCATCAGGCTGCTGCGAGGTCGGCCTGCTTTCCGAAACGGAATTCGGAACCGTCGCACCACATGCGATGCAGGATCACCGCAAGTTTTCGGGCGACTGCGACGCGTGCCCGCGCCATGCCGCGGCGCTCGGCAATGCTCGTGCCCCAGGCCCTGAGGCTCGACCATTTTTTCGACCGCACCAGCAGCGAATGAGCTGCTTCATAAAGCGCGGTTCGAGCGATTTCGTCACCACATCGGCTGATCCGACCCTGGATGTCGGTCTCGCCGGATTGATAGCGCGACGGCGTCAGGCCGAGATGGGCACCGACATCGCGCGACCGACGGAACCGGTCTGGGCGATCGATGGTGGCACGGAAGGCCAACGCGGTGATCGGTCCTACGCCGGGCACACTCATCAGCCGACGACATGTCATCTCACCTTTGGCAACGTCGAGCACCTGTTTCGTCAGTTGGGCGAACTGTTCCAGCATCGTGGCAAGCACGGCCAATAGCGGCTCGACCAGCGCCATCACCAGCGGATCGCTGTTCGCTATCTGGCGCGCCTTTCCTGCAAAGTCTGCCCGACTTGGCGTCCCAAGCTTGATGCCGCCCTCCCGCAGAATGGCGCGCACCACATTCTCGATCGAGCGCATCTCGTTCATCACCGTCCGGCGTGCGACCAGAAGCGAGCGCCACAGCCGGCATTGGCGGCTCTTGACATGCACCTGCTGGAACCAACCGGTGCGCATGATCTGTGCCAAGGCGCGTGCATCATTGCGATCGGTCTTGTTGGGCATCGTCGTCATTGCCGCATTGGCCTGGCGCGTCTCGATGCAAATCGCTGCCAATCCCGCGCCCCGCAACCCGTCATGCAGCCAGGCCGTCAGCGAGCACGCTTCAAGGCCAATGCGCTCCATTGGCAGACCAATATCCTCAAGTGCTGCGATCAACGCCTGCGGCTCACTCGCCGCCCGCGTCTCCCTCACGATCCGGCCGGTCTCGTCGACGATACAGATCGATGTTTCTTCCAAAGACACGTCCATTCCAGCATAGTACATCATGGCTGCTTCCTTTCGATGCTTGTGGCCGATCAACACGGACCACGTTCTAACATCCTCAAGGGGAGCAGCCACACCCGCGGCGCAGACCCCAATCACCCCATCTGTTCAAGAAAGCGGGTATCGAGCGAGCCTTCTTGTCATGAGCTTGATCATTGCTGTTTGGATGAAGGCTAGGCTTGTGGCCGAGAAACGCTCGAAATCCTTTGCCATTCGGCGGTCTATGCCGAGCCAAGCCAGCGTTCGTTCGACAATCCATCGCTTCGGTAGCACCTGGAAACCGGCCTGGTTTCGTTTGATAATCTCCATCGGTCGCGGGCTGGCCTCTTCAACCGTTGTGCCCTGATAGCCGCCGTCGCCACAGATTTTCTCGATAAAGGGAAAACGGTTGGCGAGCCTGTCGAAAACAAGTGCTGCTCCATCACGATCCTGAATTCCTGCCGAGTGGACCTCGGCTTTCAGAAGCATGCCAAGAGTATCGACCAGAATGTGCCGCTTGCGGCCCTTGATCTTCTTACCCGCATCATAGCCAATATCGAGACGAGCATCCGGGCCGGTCTTCACTGATTGGCTATCGATG